>NZ_DASRSY010000124.1:0-25557 GCF_035656215.1 Paraburkholderia sp. | reverse complement strand
TATGGGGATGACGCAGGGGTTGCTGGCCACGATGGTTGCTCACACCGCGCCTGCGCAACTGCGCGGTACCGCGTTCGGTTTCTTCAACCTGCTCGGCGGTATCGTTACGCTTGTGTCCAGTGTTATCGCCGGTGCCTTGTGGGACCGTCTGGGTGCAACTGCCACGTTCTACGCGGGAGCAGGTTTCTGCGTTCTGACGATCGCGTTGCTTTTGTCCGGACGGACGCCAGAGACAGCTGCGGATGCCGGGGCCAACGTCACTTAAAAATCGGGGCTGTTCATTGGAAAAAGGCGATGACCAGTCGGCCGCTGAACGTTATCAAGCGGGCCGGGCAATTGATGAAGGTTGTTCGCGGGCTATGGCCGCATGTGTCGACATGATTGACGCTGCCGGTACTATCGGCGTCAGAGACGAGCTGCACGCAGTGCGCGACGCGTTGCAGCGACTTCACGCGGCCACGGCCGTCGCATTCGAAGAAGCGTCACGGACGATGCAACACTGAGCTACCGCTGCTTCCAATAACCGATGGAAAAGAACACTTATACAAAGCTTGTAAAGCAACTTGCCGAACTCGCTTGCGAAATGGAACGTGTCCGGCGTATCGAGCGAAGTGGAGCGATAGCAGAGATTCGCGCGCAGATGCGAGAGTACGGCATCAAGCCAAGCGAGCTCGTCGGACGAAAGCGTGGTGGGTCTCCGGCCCCGGCCAGATACCTGAACCCGGAGACGGAACCGACATGGACCGGTCGAGGGCCACACCCTCAGTGGCTCGACGGTAAGAACTCGAAGCACTTCCTTATTGTCCGTCCGGAGCAGCAGCATTTCAATGTCCGAAGCAATGCCCGAAGCAATGTCCGAAGACAAGGGGTAGGCTTGAGGGTGCAGCCGTTGATGGCCGGGACTTAGACAATGCCCCTCAACTTGCCGTCGGCACGATTCGCCAGGATGTACTGGAGCTTATCCAGCGAAAGGGGTTTGGTCAGATGAAAATCGAAACCGGCCGCCAATGCCCTGGATTTGTCGGATTCTGATGCATAGCCTGTAAGCGCCACGAGTACGACCTCGTCGAATCCGCGATTCAGGCGAACAGTTCGTGCGACGTCGAAACCATCCATTTCCGGCATCCCCACGTCGATGATTGCAACCTCAGGGTGCGTTTCAGACATCAGCCGTACAGCATCGCGCCCGTTGTCCGACACGGTTACTTCGTGACCTTCGAGCTCGAGCAGAACGCTCAGCGCCTTGAGCGCATCCTGATTGTCGTCAACGAGCAGGAGACGCGCCGGCTCGGGAGCCGCAGCGGTCGCGCTGGGGGCGCCTACGACTGTGTCCACCGTCGTCCGGAGTATCGGCAAACGGAGTGTCACAACTGTGCCTTTGCCCGAGCCTTCACTCTTGATTGAGATGGTTCCATGGTGAAGCTCGACCATCCGCTTTGCCACCGCCAGACCTATTCCCAAGCCTCCTTCGGAACGCGCCTGGCCGCGGGCAGACTGCGCGAATAACTCGAAGACGTGCGGCTGGACCGCACTATCGATGCCCATGCCATTGTCAGTAACGTCAATGACAATCAGTCCGGGTGCGTCTTCGCGCGAGTTGTTTGGCTCGACGCGGACGTTGAGTTCGATGGTGCCTCCGACAGGTGTGTATTTCGCTGCGTTCGAAAGGAGGTTGCCCAGCACCTGGCTCAGACGGACATGGTCAGCGCGCACGGAGATCGGCTCGTCCAGCCCAGTGATTGTGAGCGTGTGCCTGCGGGATGCGACGTGATGTCTGATAGCTGTTACGGCATCAAACACAATGTCAGTGAGTGACGTGTCGCTGTGCTTGATAGCGAGCTTGCCATGTTTCAGACGGGCGGCGTCGAGCAGGTCATCGACCAGCGTGCGCAGATGCCGCATCTGGCGTTGCGCGATAGTCAGCACTTCGACGGCTCTTTCGTCTTCGGCGCAAAGTCGCTTTGCTGCACTTATGGCGCCATCGATTGGCGCCATTGGATTTCGCAATTCGTGGCTGAGCATCGCGATGAATTCGTTGTGCCGCCGGTCGCTCTCTTCACCGCTGTCGCGCGCATTGACGATGGTCAACGCCGAGCCGGCGAAAACGGCGAGGTTTGAGAGCAATCTGATGTCTTCGAGGTCAAATCTGCAATCCTCCGTGTGTGACATCACCCATATCGCCCCTAGCTCTGCATTCCCAGCCTTGATTGGAACGACTATTCCTTCCGCTACGTCGACTCCCGGAAACGCAAGACAAGGGAACTGAGCCTGCGGGTTGACGAATAGTTGCGGTGTCCCCGCCTCCAGGGTCACGGCGCACGGGCACTCGTTCCATGCGGTCGTATGGCCGCGCAGGCCAGCGCAGAGCCCGGCAACTGCGAGCCACCTGAAGACCCGATTGTCGTCAGGTCCCTCGACGAGACTGATACCAGCGCTACCAGCATGGCAAAGGGACAGAGCCGTATCGGCGATGGCCTGGAGGAAGTCGGGGCGCGGGCCGGCTTGGGCTCGAGCGAGCGCCACAAGCGCACGGTTTTCGGCCGCATAATCTGCAGCGCGGACCGGCCTGCGGCCGAGCTCATCCGTTTGACTGGGCGCGCGATTGCTTTCCATGGCTAACAGAGCGAATGAAGAAATAGAGAAAGTTCGAAGGTCAGGATGCCGGCATGCTGCCAGCTCGACAGGCAGCCGCAGGAGCGACGTTCTTCACAGCGGCTAATTTCACATTACGGGAGGGGCTGCACAAAGTCAACGAGGGTTCGTACCTGCTTGCCTGCAGGCAAAGGTGGCCCCAGTCCACAAAGGGCAGCGCCTCGAAATTGCTTGCAGCCCATCGTCCTCGAGCTGCACGCGGTGCTAAATTTTAGAAGGCACGTAGCATATAAAGCCGTTCGTTAAATATGTCTTTAACATCCTCTTCATTTGAACAGTCTCTTGGACATATAAGCCATAGAAGGTATGGGACTCTTTTGAAGTGGCTGAGTCGGCAGACCCGGGCTTCCAACCATGCAAAACCGAAACGTTTTTGCTTGATGTCGCCTCTTGGTCGTCGTCACAGCCTCTACCCACATCTTTGCGTTGTGAGCCTGATTTTCGGCAACCTTTTTAACCCGGCTGTCGCCGAGTTAGTAGCCAGAACCCCGCTTTCGAGCGGTTTTTTTGCTTTCTGCACCTAAAGGCGAAGAACCATCACCGGCTGAGGTGCTCCAACGCATCTCTCATCGGCAAACTGGAAACGACAATCGGCCCGGTAAACGGCGTATCCAGGTCGACGATCACATAGATCGCAGAAGCAATCGACACTGCCCCAAGCGAGATGGTGACCAACGCCAACGCGTTGCGCGGTGCGATCAATCCAAAGCTGAGAAAAATCACGCACAACCAGAACGTCAGCGTCATGAAGAAAGGCTGGGAAATTGAGCTGTGCGCTTCCTCAATGATCTTCCATCGAGCATCTACAGCTCGCCGATATTGCGTCAACGCATCATCGAGCGCGCGCTGTTGTAACGGATCGTGCGCCTGCAATTGCCGCAACTGCCTGCCCACCGCGGTCAGCATATCGCCGAGCCGCACGTTCTCCAGCTTCTGCGAGTTGTCCTGCGATCCGATGTCCCTCGGATAATCACCGGCTGGAGCGGACTCGCCGGGCCATGTCGACGCAATCGCCGCCGCCGTGTACACGCGCAGCAGGTGCCGGGCCTCATTGGTATCGCCGCCGTATTCCCGCAAGGTCGTGTCGAACTCGATCAGATCAGCCGCAAAAGTGCGCAAATCATTCGACTCGGTATCGAAACTGGATTTCGCGGATGCCGTCATCAATCCGAGCACCAAGGCGGCAAACGTCACCAGCATGCCGATTACCAGTTGGATGAGTTGCACGGTTTCGTGCGCCTTGTGCTCCTCAGGCAGCAAAGGCCGCGTCCACACGCCCAAGCCGGTTCCGACAAGCAATAAAGCGAAAACCAGCAGAGCCGAGCCGATTTCTGACATAGAAATGCTCCGGAGACGTGTGCTTCGTCACTTTCTACCAACCGCCGCCCATCGACCACCCGGGTAGTCCCGCAAATGAACTTGCGCGAGCGCCGCTGACCTCCGCTCGGATGTTGATGTATCGCAAACGTATGCGCCATCAACCATAAAGTTTTCTGTAATCCCGCCGTAGACCATCTGTGTGGCGTTCGCTTAATTTTTAAACAAGGGTTGCGGACCTGGCCGATGGGCTTGGGCGCAGCACGCGTGGCCGAGGCTAATTTCTGAACAGTCGGTCAGGCAGCCCAATGGAGACAAGCCCGATGCTGAAAAATCTGTCGATTCGAACCAGCCTTACCCTGATGATCATGTTCTTCGGCGCAGTGCTGCTGTTCGGCGCCGCCGCCGGACTGCTGTCGTTGCGTTCGAGCAACGCGTCGCTGCAGCAGATGTACACCGTGGACACGCCCGCAGTCGCCGACCTCGAAGGCAGTGCCGGACAACTGCTGCGTCTGCGTCTGGCTCTCGCGACCTACGCATCGTTGGTCGACCTGAACGATCAGGACGGCGCGAACGCGGTGCTCAAGCGCTTCGACCAGTACCAGAAGTCATCGAATGATCGCCTTGCCCACTATGTGAGCCGCGCGAGCGCGGATGCCGACGAACAGCGCCTGATCAAGGACATGCAGGACAAGCGCGACACCTTCCTGCACGAGGGCATTGATCCGGCACTGGCCGCGCTCAAGTCTGGCGACAAGACCGCATTCGAACAGTTGCAGGCGCACAAGCTGCCGTCGCTCTACAGCGCGTACGAAAAGGCCATGCTCACGCTCGAGCAATTGCAACTCGATCATGGCGCCCAGCGCTATCAGGATGCGCAGGATCTGTTCTACGCGATCAGCGTCGCGGTGGCGATCGGTATGGCGCTGTCGCTGCTGGGCTCCTTGATCGGGCGGGCGATCATGGTGCGTGCAATTGTCAATCCGGTCGACGCAACCATTGCGCAGTTTCAGCGGATAGCCAATGGCGATCTGACCAGCCAGATCGACGTCACGAGCAATAACGAAATGGGCCGTTTGGCTGAGGCATTGCGCAAGATGCAGAACTCGCTGATCGAGACGGTGAACGCCGTGCGTCACGGCACGGAATCCATCGATACGGGCGTGAGCGAGATTGCGGCGGGCAATACCGATCTGTCGCAACGTACCGAGGAACAGGCCGCATCGCTCGAAGAAACGGCGGCGAGCATCGAGGAGCTGACCTCGACAGTCAAGCAGACGGCGGACAACGCGAAGCAGGCGAGCTCGCTGGCGCAGGGCGCATCGAGCCTGGCGGCACAGGGTGGCGACCTGACGGAGCAGGTGGTGGGCACGATGCATGGCATCGTCGGCGACTCGCGGCGGATTGCCGACATTGTCGGCGTGATAGAAGGAATTGCTTTCCAGACCAATATTCTGGCGCTGAACGCTGCGGTCGAGGCGGCGCGCGCGGGCGAGCAGGGTCGTGGCTTTGCGGTGGTGGCGAGCGAAGTGCGGTCGTTGGCACAGCGAAGCGCGGCGGCGGCCAAGGAGATCAAAGGGTTGATCGACGCCTCGACGGCGCGGGTGCAGGCAGGCTCGCAGCTGGTGGAACGTTCGGGTTCGACGATGACCGAGATTGTCGAGGCAATTTCTCGCGTGAGTTCGATTATGGGTGAGATCGCGGCGGCGGCGCTTGAGCAGAGTACCGGGATCGATCAGGTGAATCTGGCTGTCGCGCAGATGGATGAGGTGACGCAGCAGAATGCCGCGCTGGTTGAGCAGGCTGCTGCGGCGGCTGGTTCGCTTGAGGAGCAGGCTCGCAGATTGACTTCGGCGGTGGCTGTGTTTCAGACGGGAAGCGGGGATTCTTCTCTTGCAGGTCGGCGAGGTGGGGCTGCGGCTGCGCCGGCGATGAGAGATCTGGGTGGGCTTGTCGCGGGTTGATGTTTTTTTGCCTTCGCGGCGCTTGTTTGTCTGTGCGCCTGCGGCGTTGGGCTTTGACTGGTTTGTTTGCCTGCGCGGCGCTTTTTGGCTGTGTCCTTACGGTGTTGGCCTTTCCTTGTTTTGTTATTGGTCTATTAGCGTCGCCCCTGTGCGGGGCAGGCACTTACATTTGCGCAAGCCCTTTTATCCTAGTCACAAATCGAGGTTGCAGAAACCAGGCTGACCATACATTCTCTTTGCGGCGGCAAAGAGATCGATACCGATCAACTTTGCGTCTGCCATGATGGCCTCCTCGAAAAAAAGAAACGGCCCAGTAAGCGTAAGCCTATGGGCCGTTTCGGTCAGGCTGACCATCTCATTAGTAAGTGCCCGCCCACAGGGGCGATGCTAATAAACCAATAACAAGGAAAGGCCAACGCCGCAGGCGTACAGACAAAAGCGCCGCGCAGGCAAACAACCCACTACTGCATAGCAGCGTAATACTTAGCCACGCTATCAATCTCCGCCGAAGTCATCTGTCGCGCCACATTCCGCATCTGCTCATTGATATCGTTATGCCGGGCACCGGAAGTAAACGCCCGCATCTGCGCAGCGAGATAAATTGACGACTGCCCCCCAAGCCAGGGCGCCGCCCCTTTACGATCCAATTGCCCATGACAAGCAGCACAAGGCGCAATATTCCGCTGCGGATCACCCTGCATGGCAAGCTTCACGGCATTCGCATCCGGTCCAACGCCAGTAGGCAAAACCTCAGCCGCGGGCGCTCTCGGCAGTGAAACATAATAAGCCGCCAGATCATGCAAATCCTGATCGCTGCGAGCCGCAATGATCGGCTGCATCACCGCGTTCTGCCGCACACCGTTCTGATAGTCGCGCAACTCTTTGTAGACCACGTCGGCATATTGCCCGGCCAACGCTGGCGCCGTCACCTGCACCGTGCCCAGCACGCCATGACACATCGAGCAATTCTGCGTCGCGATCGTCGCACCGCGGCCAATCGAATTCGCGTCGCCTCGTACCCGCCGCAAAGGCGGCAGAACCACGACCTCGCTCGGCGCTGGACCGGAAATGTTGGCACCCCCATACCAGCTCGACGGCGCGCCCGCGGCGCTGCAAATCGTCGCCCATAAGCCACGCTCGCTGAATCCGCTATTCGCCGATGGCAACCAGACGAAGCCGATCAATATCGCCACAACAGCAATCGCTATCGTGCCGCCAAGGCTCACCGTGAACCACGGGTTGCGCAAGCTGAATACGCGTTCCTGACTCATCGCTGTGCTCCGACGACAACTGCCGGCACCGACGTCTGCGGCAATCTGAGCAACTGAACGATCGGCACACTGTAGTTGACAACCGTCAGCCCGATCATCAACGCCACCCACAAGCCGAAACTGTTGAGCGCGGCAGGCACGTGCTCCACCGGTTGCACCGCGCTAGCGAAGCGGAAACTCTGTTGCTGTACCTGCGGCCCGAATTGCGACTTCGCGAGGATGTAGATGAACAGCACGCCGGATCCCACCAGGATCAGTCCGCCCACCGCCGACATGCCCACCCAGAACGCCTGCGATTCCATCCCCGGCATGTTGTAGTCGTAATACGCCATGCGGCGCGGCGCGCCGAGCAAGCCGACGTAGTGCCACGGCAGCGTCGTCACCATCATGCCGATGAACCATAGCCAGAGTTGCGCACGCACCAGCTTCATCGACGCAATCGCGCGGCCGGTCAGTTGTGGCCACAGTTCGTACGCGATCGCGAAGTACATGATGACGATCGCACCGCCGAAAATCAGATGGAAATGCCCGGTCACCCACTGCGTGTTGTGCACGGTGGAGTTCAACTGGTAGCTCATGTTGATCAGGCCGCCCGCACCGCCAAGACCCAGCATCACGAACGAAAACGCAATCACCAGCATCATCGGGTTTTGCCATGGCAGTGCGGTGAGCCAGCCGAACGCGCCCTTGCCGCCGCGCAACCTGCCAGCGATCTCCACTGATGCGCAGATGGTGAACACCGTCAGCAACGTCGGCACTGACACCATGCCCGTGAACACCGCATGCAGGAACTTGAAGCCCGATCCGACCTGTGGATCCGCGAACAGATGGTGAATGCCGATCGGCATCGCGAACACGAGGAACAGAATGAACGACACACGCGCCATCGAATCGCTATAGAGCCGTCCGCCGATCGCGCGCGGCACCAGCGTGTAGTACGCGATGTAAGCCGGAATCAGCCAGAAGTAGACGATCGCATGCAGCGTCCACGAAAACAGGATGCGGGAAAGACCCGCATCGATCGTGTTGGTTAGACCGAAGGCAACGGGCAGTATCTGGAACAGGATTTCGAGCGCCGCGCCGATCGCGGTCCAGGCCCACAGATAGGCGCCCGCCACGTTGGCGAACATCGCGAGCGGTATGGGCTTGCCAGGATTGGCGCGCCGCCAGACACGCAGATTCACGTGCATCAGCGCGACCCAGATCCACGAGCCGACCACCACCAGCACCACGCCGAGGTAATAGAACGGACTGCCGATCATCGGTGGATAAAAGGTGTAGAGCACGGAGGCCTTGCCGAGCGCGACCGGGACCATCGCCATCACCGCGCCGACCGCCAGCATGATGAATGCGGCCCACGCCCATTTGAGACCGACGAGCCGCTGCGTGAGCGCGAGTTCGACGATCGCGTAGCCAAAGCCCATCGAAACCAGGGTAGGCAGCACGTAAGCCATCACCGAGCCATGCGCGGTCACCGATCGATAGTAAAGCTCGGGGTCGCCGATCCACGGCACCAGTGGGCTGCGTACCAACATTTGCCAGGCACCGAGCAGCAGTGCGATCAGAAACGCAATGAAGGCGAGCCAGAAATGCGCGAGAACGAGTCGCTTAGCGTGAAACACAGCTGAGCCTCCGTGATTGTCGGGCTTGCTCGAAGAACGTGGCTTTGTCGATGACCTTGACGTGCGCCCACATGGTCTGGTGGCCGAAGCCGCAGAACTCGTGACACGGCATGGTGTGATCACCGGCTTTGTCGAAGCGCGTGTTCAGCGTGGAGACGTAACCAGGCACGACCATCGTGTTGATGTTGGTGTCGGTCACGAGCAGGCCGTGCACGACATCGGCGCTGGTCGTGCGGATCGTAACCGGTGTGTCGGCGGGGACCAGCAGGCATTGCGGCGTGAACGAATACTGCTGCGCGATGAAACGCACGACTACCGAGCCATCCGGTTCGACGGCGCTGCCGAGGTTGTCTTCGACGAATTCGCCGGACAGTTGCAGGCGCGACGGATCGATCGTCTCGACCCGCGACGGCGGCATCATCGCCCAGTGCAGCCCGGAGAACACGATCACGGCGAGCATCAGCACGATCAGCGCCGTGGCGAAAATCGCCCAGCGGCGCTCGGCGCGTAAGGCGACTTCGTGGCCGCTGCCGGGTTGGTGATTGGAGTCAGTCGACATAGTCAGTGGATGATGCCGCGCGGCAGAAAGACAAGAAAGTAGAAGCCGAACCAGATCGCCATGACAATCAGCGTGGCGACGCCGGCCACGGCGATCGCGCCATGCGGACCGGCCGCGACGACGCGTTCCACTTCTTCATCCGTCGGCGGGGCCACGCTGTGGGTATCGTTCGCTTCCATCTAGAGATTCTCCAGTGCAGCGGTTCAGGTTCAATGCAGCGGCGCCTTGCGCAACTCGTTGACCTCGCGGGCCGTCACCGGTTTGCCGTGGTTGCCCCACGCAGTGCGGATATAAGTGACAACGGCGGCGGCATCGGTGTCGTTCAACTCCTGACCGAAGGGCGGCATGCCGTACGGCTCGGGATTGCGCATGGTGCCGGGCGGGAAGCCGCCATTGAGCACAATGCGGATCGGGTTGACTGCGGAGTCCATTTCGATCGACTGGTTACGTGCGAGCGGCGGATAGTGCTGCAACTGGCCCTCGCCATTCGCCCCGTGGCATAGCGCGCACTTGTCGGCGTAGATCTTTTCGCCGAGCGCGAACACGTTGGTGTTGGTCGGCGCGGACGGTCCCGATTTGCGGCCGCGGTTGTCCGGCAACGTCTTGAGATAGACCGCCATCGCCTTGACGTCATCTTCCGTCATGTACTGAAGGCTGTGATAGGTGACCTCAGCCATTGGCCCGTACACGGCGCCGCGATCGGAAATGCCCGCCTGCAGCAGGTCGACGATGTCCTTGATGCTCCAGTCGCCGAGACCGCCGTCCTTATCGGACGTCAGCGACGGCGCGTACCAGTTTTGCACCGGAATCAGACCACCGGCGAACTGCTCGCTTTGCGACGAACCACCAAGCATATTGATCTTGGTGTGGCACATCGTGCAGTGCCCGAGCCCATCGACCAGATACGCACCGCGATTCCATTCGACCGACTTGGTCGGATCCGGCTGGAACTCGCCTTCACGGAAATACAGCGTGCGCCAGCCGTATAGCAGCTTGCGCTGGTTGAACGGGAAGCGCAGCGTGTGTTTGTGGTTGGGCTCGCGTACTGGTGCTACAGACTTCAGATACGCGAAGATCGCATTCGAATCTTCACGTGTGACCTTGGTGTACTGGGCGATCGGCATCGCGGGATAGAGCATGGTGCCGTCCGGCGTGCGACCGGTGCGCATCATCTTGAAGAACGCTTCCTCGCTCCATGTGCCGATGCCGTATTGCGCGTCCGGCGTGATGTTTGGCGAATACAGCGTGCCGAACGGCGTGTCCATTGCGAGGCCGCCGGCGAACAGCTTGCCGCGCGGTGCGGTATGGCAGGCGACGCAGTCGCCGGCGCGCGCAAGATACTCGCCGCGTTTGACGATGTCGGGGCGAGTGTCGGCTTTGTCGCCAGTCGCCGTTGTAGTCGTTGCTGGCGTCGTTGTCGTTGCAGCAGGTGCGGTTTCTGCGGCGCCTGCTTCAGCGATCAGCAGCGCATGTGGTGAGCTGGAATGCGCGGCGCTGCCGGCGACGATCAGGCCGACAACCAGCAAGCCGGATACGAGCGACGCAGCGGCGCAATGGCGCTTCACCATGGCATACAAAACAGGGCGGATCAGGCGGAGGGTCGGCTTCATTGCGGTTGGCTCCCGCATGCGAGAGGCAGCTGCCTGGCGGACGCCGGCGCGGGCCGTGGATCGGCAGGGCGCGGCTGGCGCGCGAGCCAGCTTGATACCGCGGTAATGTCCTTGTCAGTCAGCTTGACGGCGATCGAATGCATGCAGTCCGGTGCGAGCGCGTGACGTGTGCCCGAACGCCACGTGCCCATCTGCCCGGCGATGTAGCTCGCATGCAGGCCGAGCAGGCCCGGAATGCCAGGTTGCGTACCCGTCATCCGTGCGCCATGACATGCGATGCACGCCGGGATCTTGCGTGCCGGGTCGCCTTGGGTGACGAGCCGTTGACCAGCTGCGAGCACTGCCGGTGCGACTTCAGTGTGATCGGCATTGGGGTAGGGCGGCTGCAGATCGGCGAAGTACTGACTGATCTTGCGCAGATAATCGTCGGGCAGAAAGGCGAGCAGATACCCCATCGGCGGATAGGTGCGGCCGCCGTCACGGAACGCGGTCAACTGATTGAACAGGTAGTCGGCCGGTTTGCCGGCGATACGCGGGAAGTAGTCGTTGTTCAGACCTTGGCCCTGCACGCCGTGACACGAGGTACAGGCGCGCACGCGCTCGTCCATGGCCGAGGGCATCGCGCCTGATGCGTCCGTGGCTGCGAACGCCACGCCACTCCACACGACGTAAAATGCCAACAGGATCGAAAATACGATAGTTCTACGATGCACGCCAAGCCTCGCCGGGGGAACGGTTATCTTCGCTTTTTATTTTTCACGCATTCGCTCGTGAATTCACTTCTGGATTCGATGAGCGATGCACGACAAGCCTGCTAATTCTTCTTTTATAACGACTGCATGGGCAGAAAATCGAAACAGACTTACTAAGGAGGCGCAGTGTATCGATCGATTCAGCGATGCAATTGCTCTATAAAACAATGATCTGCCTGAGCGCGCCGATGGGCGGTGGCTTGCGGGCTGCTGTAATAACGCTTGATACGGCTGCCAGACGTGTAGCAGGTTGCAGGAATTCGTCCGATGCGTCAATAAAAATTGATAGACCAATCGGTGACGCACTTGATCAGCATAGGCGTCGATTAGAGCGCCTTCAATATTTATTCTGTGTCTGGTTTTAATGCGGGCTGCATCGTCGAATGCGAATGATGCACTCGCTACATTTTTGTCGAGACGTATGTGTCGCAACGCGCGCATCGACGGCCCGGCGCGTCAACTGAAGAGACGCATCAAGGCCGTGCGTGCATTACTCACGCGTTCGCTTTCGCCGATTCGCCCCGGCAGCAGATGAAACTCGACGGCAGGCAGTGCGGGCAACCCGACGCTCGGCGGACAGGCCACTACGCCTCCGCCGATCGACGATTCGTTCAGGCAGGAAATGCCCAGCCCGGCCCTCAACGCCAGTTGCAGTCCGGCCACCCCGGAGGCCGAATGCGACACCAGATACGGCACCTTGTGTTCGTCGAGGAGCTTCACGACGAAACGCTGCAACTGGCAACTCGACGGCAGCAATACAAGCGGATAAGGCGTAGCTGGCCGCGGACTGACGTCGGCCGCGCAGACCCACAGCAGTTTCTCGCGCCGCACCACCGTGCTTTGCGCACCGGCGCGTCTGCTGGTGGCGCGTGTGTTCGCGGTGACGAGTCGCAGCGAGAGGCCGATGTCGTACGACGCATCGTCGCCGGCGCTGCTGTCGATCACGGCGCTCGGCAACACGGTGACATGCAGTTTCAGACGCGGGTGCTGCTCCGAGAACGTCTTGAGAATGCGCGCGATGTCGAGCGGGCGGTAATAGTCCGTGATGGCGATGCGCAGTTCGCCGTCGAGCGAGCGACCTTGCAGATCTTCGAACGCCGCTTCGCTCATTGCGATGATGCGCCGCGCGTGATCGAGCAGACGGCTGCCAGCAGGTGTGGCGGCCACCCCCTGCTTGCTGCGCACGAAGAGCGGCTGGCCCGCGCGCTCCTCGAGCTTCTTCAACTGCTCGCTCACCGACGACTGCGACAGGAACACGCGCTCCGCGCCCGCCGAGACGCTGCCTGATTCGGCGACGGCGACGAAGGTGCGCAGTTGTGTGAGGTCAAATCCGCGTTGGCTCATGATTCGTTATATTCGATGCATATCATCTGAATTTCCGGCTTTTCCGATGGTTAGCCCAGCCGTAGGATACCTCCAATTCATTCATTGCAGAGGCTGTCATGGGAAACGAATCGGTTGCTGCCGTGCAGGTATCGGGTGCGCGGGCAGCAAGCCATCGGTGGAAGGTGCTCGGAGTCGGCTTTGCGGCGAACGCGAGTTTTTCGGCCGCTTTCTCGGGGATTCCGACCACGGCCGTTTTTTTGCGCTCGGGTTATCACCTCGGCAACGACGGGTTGGGACTGGTGCTCGGCATGCTCGGTTTGGGCATTGCGGTGAGCGAGTTGCCATGGGGACTTCTGACCGACCGCTGGGGCGACCGTCGCGTGTTGCTGCTCGGGCTTCTTTCGACTGCCGCGGCGCTAGCCGGGCTGGCATTGTTCGTGGTGCCGTCCGGCTCGCATGTGCCGGGCGTGGCGACGCTCGCGCTCGGCCTGTTGCTGGTCGGCCTGCTCGGGGGCAGCGTCAACGGTTCGAGTGGTCGCGCGGTGATGGCCTGGTTTCGCGAAGGTGAGCGCGGCCTTGCGATGAGCATTCGGCAGACCGCAGTACCGGCAGGTGGTGGCCTGGGAGCGCTGATCTTGCCGGTGCTCGCGTCGAAATTCGGCTTTGCCAGCGCGTACACCGTGCTGGCCCTTGCGTGCGCGACTACGGCGGTGTTCGCCTGGTGCTGGCTGAACGAACCTTCGCATGCCGAAGGGAATGGTGCGGGTACGGTTCCCGGCGCTGCGGCTGCGGTGCCGGTGAAGGTTTCGCCGCTACGCGATATCGGTATATGGCGTGTGGCGCTCGGCGCCGGCGCATTATGCGTGCCGCAGCTTGCCGTCGTGACGTTCGGGACCGTCTTCCTCCACGATTTCAGCCGGGCGGGTGTGCTCACAATCAGTGTGACGATGGCGGCGGTGCAAACGGGCGCGGCGATTGCGCGGGTCTGGAGCGGTGCGTGGACCGACCGGCGCGGCAATCGACGCGCTTACATGCGCGCCTGCAGTGTGCTGACCGCGGTGCTGTTTGCATCGCTCGCCCTGGTGACGGGACTGGCCGGCACGCACCACGCGGCGATGACGGCGGTGTTCGCGTTGATGATCGTGCTGGGCGGCATCAGCGCGTCCGCATGGCACGGCGTTGCCTTCACGGAACTCGCGACGCTCGCCGGGACGAACCGCGCCGGCACCGCACTCGCGATCGGCAACACCTGCGTCTTTCTCTCGCTGTTCCTGACGCCGCTCGCGATTCCGCCGTTGTTGTCGCTGGGTTCGTGGCCGATGGTGTGGGCAGTGGCCAGTGTGTGTGCATTGATCGCACTACCGGTGTTTCCGCGGGTGGCTCGCGCTAGCAAGCGGGTGGCAGTGCGCGCTTGCGATGCCACGTGACGGGGTGATGGTGACCTGCAGCGTGATGCTACCGGTCCCATTCGTTGTTTTCCATGCGACGGGAGCGGCGGAGCGCGCTCTCGTCGCTTCATTGCTTCTCGGCCGGAAATAAACATCGAGAGAAGAATTCTCGCTTACTTGATTCGCATAATTATGTATTCCTACTTTGATAGTTGAACGATGGGCTATCAAATTACCGGCAGGTTTCGGAGCGCTCCGATTTTCGCCCGGTTGTAGTGGTGGTTTTATTGCTGCCCTTGGCACGGCATCCCACGCCAGGAGGTTATCAAAGCAAGTGTGAAGCGAGTGGAGTTTCCCCTGCGCGTTCGCCGAATACACCTACAACAACCGAGAGAAATCATAGTGAATATTCGAGTCATTCTGGCGGACGATCATCCTTTCGTTCTGCTTGGCGTTCGGGCCGCGCTGGAAATGCATGCCGGTGTCATCATCGTCGGCGAAGCGGCTACGCCCACTTCTTTGATCAAACTGTTACAGAGCACGCCGTGCGACGTGCTCGTCACCGATCTGACGATGCCGGAGGAATCCGGCGTGCTTGAAGACGGCCTGGATCTTGTCAGACGAATCCGATCTGGCTGGCCATTGTTGCGTATTGTCGTGATGACAGCTCTGACGAACACTGCGATTCTGCGTGCCATCGTGTCAGATTGCGTAGTCAGCACGCTCAGCAAAATGGAAGCAATGGACGAGCTTTGGCAAGCGTTCGAGGCGGCCTGTAAGGGGGAGGTCTACGTCGGCCGCTCCATCGTCCAAGCGCTTGCCCAGCCCCGGGACGAAGCGTGCGATCTGCCGCTGGTTTCATGTTTGTCCCGCAGACAGGCGGAAGTGATAAGAATGTCGGTACGTGGCCATTCGATCTCCGAGATCGCGGTAACGCTCGGATGTCATCGCCGAACCGTCAGCCGTCAAAAACGCGAGGCAATGGCTAAACTCGGCGTCACCAACGATCCTGGTCTCTTTGCTTATATCCGTGCACATGGAGTTTATGAAAGTTAAAACGCATTGCTAATCAATTATCTGGACAGGTTCATGAGCCATTTCAGAGCGATCTTATTTTTATTTTCCGAAATATGTTTAATGATCGCGGGACGGCCAGTTGCTCCGGAGAGAGCGACAGGGAATCTGGGTACGGGGGAGAAATAGACGATGAACGACAACGCTGACTTAGGCACACCTGTTCGAACCATCATCGCGGACGATCATCCACTAGTTCTGCTGGCGATCGAAAATCTGATGGTGGGCTATCCGAACATGCAAATCGTCGGCCGTGCTGCCGACGCCACAGAACTTTTCAAGGAAGTCGATCGTATTCCGTGTGACCTCGTTCTCATGGACCTGTACATGCCAGGAGGCTTCTGCGGCGATGGACTGGAAGCCGTCAGGCAGTTCAAGGCACGCTATCCCGATGTTGCACTTGTCGTACTTACCATGGAAACAGAAGCTGCCGCGCTGAGAAAGGTCATCGCGCTCGGTGTCGATGGGCTAATTAGCAAACGCGACCGGATCGATCTGATTCACGTGGCAGTCGTCACTGCGCTAGCTCGCGAGTGCTATCTCGGGCCAGCTGTGCGATCGCTGATTGCCGACGCAACGGTCGCGCAGCGGCTCGATTTTGTCCGGCAAATGTTGTCACGCCGCGAGCTGGAGGTGTTCACGCAATACGCTTCCGGGCTTGGTGTAACGGAGATTGCCACGCGCTTCGGCCGCAGTGTCAAGACAATTAGCGCGCAGAAATGTACTGCGATGCGCAAGCTCGCCTTGCACAGCGACGCGGAACTGTTCCGCTTCGCCGTCGAGCACGGCGTGATCTCTGAAGATTGCCTGAAAAACCGGCGCTGAGCCGGCGAGACGTCACGCCGGTCCGGTGGCGTGACGAACGGAAGATGCACTTGGCACATCCCGGGGATGCACGTCGCGTGCAGGGAGTGCCAGTCGATAAGACAACAAAAAATGACACAAAAGATCCGCGTCATCGTGGCCGACGATCACGACTGCGTTCGCGTTGGTGTGATGCGCCTTTTACAAACGGCGCCCCGCATCGAGATAGTCGGCGAAGCGCACGATACCCAAACGCTGGCCGAATTGCTCGACAGCCATGCGTGCGACGTTGTCGTGTCGGATATCGGCATGCCGGGCATTGACGGTGCCAGCAACGTCGTGTCTTTCCTGCGTCGCCTGTTCCGGGCGCGGCCGCATCCCTGCGTCGTCGTGCTGACGATGATCTGCCATGCGCATATGCTTTCTGGGTTGTTGCACCTCGGTGTGGCCGGAATAGTTGACAAGCGCGATACCGCCACGGCATTGATCGAAGCGATCGAGGCAGCAGTGAGCGGCCGTGTTTATCTATCGGATCAGGCACGCGTCGCGATAGACGCGTCCGACACGCCGCCGCAGCCGCGCGCGGGCGTGCTGAGCGCGCGCGAATGGGAGGTCTTCCAGCTCTATGTGCAAGGTCTGGCAGTCCACGAGATCGCGACACGTTTGCAACGCAGCGGCAAGACCATCAGTACACAGAAGCGTAGCGCGATGCGCAAGCTCGGTCTCGAGACAGAAAACGACCTCATCGACTACGCGAGACAGATAGGGTTGACCTGACAGTCGTGTGAGAGAACTGACCCCCGACCTTCGATGATTCTTAAGACTTTAGGAGTCTTCTGATTGGTTGAGCGACGTTGCCGTTTCATAGTTCTGAATTAGCTGCGGCTCGACTTCCAATGCCCGCCAGGTGAAAGCAGTCATTTCGCCAGGCGGGGCGGTGACGGGGCTGGAAAATTCAGGCAGATGTTTAACGGCTGGAGTGCTGCGCCATCTGCCATTCGCACAAAAACTGGGAGGCAGAATGGTAGCGTTAGGCAAGCGGTTATTGGTCGAGGGGGTCGGAACGGCCTGGGTGGTGTTCATCGGCTGCGGCAGCATTGTATTGAACACCGGCGCGGTCCAGCAAGGCTACGGCGTGCTCGAGGTATCACTCGCGTTCGGCCTCGCGCTCGTCACGGCGAGCTACGCTTTCGGCGCCATCTCCGGCGCACATTTCAACCCCGCTGTCACAATCGGCTTCACGGTCGCGCAACGGTTCCCGGTTCGGGATCTGCTGCCTTACATTGCCGCCCAGATGCTCGGGGCCATTGCAGCCGCGGCGATGCTTGCTTACGTGGCGAGCGGCCGCCCCGGCTTTGAACTGACCGCGAGCGAATTCGCGGCGAACGGTTTCGGCGACCATTCTCCGGCCGACTATCAACTTCATTCTGCGCTGGTTGTCGAGCTTGCACTGTCGTTCGCTTTCGTCATGGCGAGTCTGATGGTGGCCTGCAGGCGAAGGTTGAGGCTGATCGCACCGGTGGTCGCCGGCGCGTGTCTGATGATCGTGTACATGGTGTCGATTCCGGTTACCAACGGCTCGATCAATCCCGCTCGCTCTACCGGTCAAGCGTTGTTCGTCGGCGACTGGGCACTCGACCAGCTCTGGCTGTTCTGGGCGGCGCCATTGCTGGGCGGCGTCGCCGCCGGTGCGCTGTTTTCATTTCTCCGGGGCAATTGTGGCCGCCAGGCTGCGTCGCTCGCCCACAAGCAGAGCGAAGTCGCGTGAGCACCCCCTCTGCCATTTCATGATGCCCTCTATGAAACTCCAACGTGGTGTCGCGGTAAGGCGGATGGTGCGACGCGTATCCCAGTGCCTGCTTGTAGTGTTCGCGTTCGTCATGATGCAGATGCAGCCGGCGGCAGCCCAGCCGTTCGCCGGTCCATCGCATCCGTCAGTCGGGGGCGCCTTTCCTGCCACATTGACCGTCGGTGTTCTAGCTAACGGATGGATGCCTTTCGACGGGCTTCAGGACGGTCAGCTGACCGGCTTGAGCGCCGACTATCTGCGCGCGCTCGTCGGACCGAACGTCATGATCGAGTCGAAAGCGTTTCCTGACATGCCGCAACTACTGGCCGCGGCCTGCGCTGGCAACGTCGATCTGGTCATGAGCATGGCTCGCACGCCCGAGCGGGAACGCTGCTTCAGCTTCACCGCGCCGTATTTTCGGGCGTCCGCATCGGTGGCGGTCCGCCGCGACGGCGACGTGTACGCGAGCGCCGCTCAACTTGCCGGCGCACGCCTCGCGATAGAGAAAGGATTTGCGCTGGAACGCTCCTTGCGCGAGCGCTTTCCACGCGCCCAGCTCGAAACCTTCTCAAGTACACACGCGGCGCTGCAGGCAGTCACGCAAGGCGATGCCGACGCCTATCTTGGCTTCACGCCTGCGGTTCAATACGCACTGGGCACTGAAGAATTCCGTGGACTGCGAGTCGCTTTCGAGGAACGCGGCAGAATCGCCGACTTGCGCTTTGCCGTGCCGCGGGACCGGGTGGCGCTGCGTGACCAGCTCGACCGCGCGCTCGCTTCAATGAATCCGGCCGACGATACGGCGATTCGCGTGCGCTGGCTATCCGGCAGCTTCGACGCGCAAGCAGCGTCCGCAGCGCGGCGCCTCGTGCTGACACCGGAAGAGCGGGCCTGGCTCAGTTCGTTGCCTCCCTTGCAGGTGGGTTTTGATAACGGCTGGCCGCCTTTCAGTTATGTCGACGAGTCCGGCCATCCGGCTGGCATCACCGCCGAATATCTGGACTACTTGAGCCGTGCGCTGGGCGTCGTGTTCAACCGCGCCCACACGGCTGACTGGCCTGCAACGATTGACGCTTTCCAGCATGGCGATCTGGCGATTCTGGCCACCTCCTCCAGCAACGATCCGCGTCTGAAGAACGCGCTGCACACCCGTGCATACGAAAGCTATCCGCTCGTGATCGTCGGACGTGAAGACGAACCAGCCGCACGCGCACTCAACGATTTCGCCTCGCGACGCATTGTGGTCTCGTCGCATATTGCCGGCTCGATTTCCCTCGCGATCGACAAAATCCCAGTCGCCAATATCGCTGTCGCGCCCAGTCTGGATGACGCTCTCAAGATGGTCGAAAACGGCCAGGCAGACGTACTGGTCGGCAACGTAGCCGCCGTCGATATTCTGCTCAAGCAACGGTACGCCGGTGTGCTCAAGATCCTTGGCACGGTTGGCGGATCCGATGCGATTGGCTTCGCGGTGCGCCCTGATCTGAGCTCGCTCGCGGGTTTGATCGACCGTGCGTTGCTGGCTATGCCGCCGGTCGAGAAGCAGCGCATCCGGCAGAAGTGGGTGACCGGCAGCACGGGCGAGCAGGGAACATGGAGCGTTACCGCGGTGCGGCTTCTGCCGTTGCTGATCGGCATCGGTCTCGTATTGCTGGTCACGTTGCGGGCATATCTGCTGCTGCAGCGTGAAGTCAGGCGGCGTAAACAGACCGAACGCGAACTGGCTTTGCAGCTGAATTTTCAGGAAACCATGATGGAGATGGTGCCCTATCCGCTCGTCGCTAAAGATCTGGATGGGCGCTATATCGCGATCAACCGGGCGTACGAAGAAGCGTGCGGTTTGCGCCGCGAAGCAGTGATAGGACGCACGGCCGTGGACGTTCAGACATGGGGTGAAGCCAACGGCCGCGTTCTGGATGAACTTACACGCGAGATGCTGATAGGCGGTGAGCCCGCACAGGCAGAACTCCAGTTTGAACGCGGCACAGGCGACCTGCGCCATGGGTTGTTCTGGACCCGCATCGTTCACAGCGCTGACGGCAAGCCGAGTTGTGTGCTAGGAACGATGGTCGATATTACCGATATCCGGCGTGCTGAAATGCTCGCGCGCGAAACCGAGCGGCGTCTTTTTGACGTCACGCGCTCATTGCCGGCTGTGGTGTTTCAATTGCGCCGCACTGCAAACGGTGCGTATTCGTTTCCGTATATCGGCGGCGACACACGACATCTGCTGGGGGGGGACCATACCTCCTTGATGGGCCGCGAAAAGATCGATTTCGGACGCGTGTGCGAAGAAGACAGGCCTCTCGTGCTGGCCGAGCTGGAGCGATCGGCGCGTTGCGAAACGGCGGTGAATATGGAATTTCGCTTCGAAGTCGAGCGTGAACTCAGGTGGGCGCGCGCGGAGGTGGTCCCGCGCCGCGAAAAGGATGGCAGCGTTGTGTGGAGCGGCTATTGGGTGGACGCAAGCGCCGAGCATGCGCGGTCCGCGGAACTTGCGCGCGCGCGTGACGTGGCCGAAGCGGCCTCGCGCGGCAAAGACGATTTTCTTGCGATGATGAGTCACGAGATCCGTACGCCGATGAACGGCGTGCTCGGCCTTGTCGAGGTGCTGGAACGCACGCCGCTCAATGCGGATCAGGGTGAAATGCTGAGCATGATCCACGAGTCGGCGGGAGCGCTTCTGCAGATTCTGGACGACCTCCTTGATTACTCGAAAATTGATGCGGGCCGGCTGACGATCGAAGCGGAACCTATCGATATGCGCGAACTGGTCGACAACGCCGTTGGTTTGCTCGCGGGCCGCGCCCATGAAAAGGGCCTGAAGGTACGCGTGGATATTGCGCCCGAAGTTGCGGCAACGCTACGGGGTGACAGCGTGCGATTGCGGCAAATTCTGTTCAATCTGCTCGGCAATGCCATCAAATTTACGCCGGAAGGCGAGGTCGACGTGCTGGTTGCGGTTGTCGAACAGACTGGCGACGCTCAGACGCTCGAGATGACTGTCAAGGACACCGGCATCGGCATCGCGCCGGAAGCGCAGGCGCGACTGTTCGAGCCGTTCGTGCAGGCGGAATCGTCTACCACCCGCCGCTTCGGTGGCACCGGGCTGGGCCTGACGATCTGCCGCAAGCTGATCGACCTGATGAACGGCACGCTCGAACTGCATAGTGAGCCCGGGGTTGGTACGTGCATGACAGTGCGTCTCACCATGCCGGTGGAAGCGCACCGCTATTCCGTAGGCGGTTTACGTGGGAAGCGCGGCATTGTGGCGACGGGTGACACACGGGTCGCGCAGGCGCTGATGCATTTCGGCGAGGCTCTTGGACTCGAGTTGCGCCGCGTGTCGCCTGATGCGGCTGAACTCGGCGATCCGGCCGCTCTGGAGGGCGTGGAAATGATTTTCGTGAGCGAAGATGTGGTACTGCCTGCAAGCGTCGGGTCCGGTTCGCGGATCATATGTCTGACTGAGAAGCCGAAGCCGACCGGCTACCGCATCCTCGACAACAATGTGCGTGTCAGTATCAACCCGATCTCGTGGCGCGGCCTCGGCGCGGCGTGCGCTGCGGCGATGACGGGGCTACCTTCGGTGGCGCTGCGTTCTACCGGCATGTCGCGCATGGTCGAAGGCGCCAACGTGCCGCCAGACCGTGAGCGGGCAATCGCCAGCGGACGGCTGATCCTGGTTGCGGAAGATCATCCGGTAAATCAGGAATTGATCCGTCATCAACTGGCCTTGCTGGGTTTTGCCTGCGACGTGACGAACGACGGCGTCGAGGCACTGGCCGCGCTCGAACAAACCAGCTATGGATGCCTGATCACCGACTGCCACATGCCGAACTTGTCCGGCTACGAGCTGGCGCGGCGCATCCGGGAACAGGAGCACGGCGGCGCACACCATCTGCCGATCCTGGGTATTACCGCAAACACTGCGCCTGAAGACCTGAATCTATGCCGTGACGCGGGCATGGATGACTGCCTGGTCAAGCCGACGCGGCTCGCTACGCTGCGCGACTACCTGAGTCGTTGGTTCGGCACTGACAGCGCATGGCAAGCGGCACCCGCTGAATCTGTCAGTATGCCGCCGGCTTCCGGGCCGGATGCCCGCGACACCCCCGAGCCATTCGTCCCGGTCGACTTGAGTCACATGACGCAGTTGTGGGGGAGCGAATCGACTGTTAAGGCACTGCTCGATTCGTTCGTTTCTTCGGTGCGCGAAGACGTGCAGGCGTTGCCGCCGCTACTCGAGCACGTCGAAGTCGAGCGTCTGCGCGAGTGGCATCATCGTGTGGCAGGGGCGGCGAGCGTGCTGCAGTATCCGCCGCTGCTCAACGCGTTGGAAGACTACCGGCGGGACATCGCCGTCAAGACGCCCGAACGTTTGCGTAGTGATGGGCTGAAGTTGGCGCGCAAGTGCAATGCGATGCTGGATGGAATCGAGGAGCAAGCTGCATTGCTCGCATGACGCTGCTTCGTACAGCGCGAGGCCGGACTGTAGCGCCTCGCTTGGGCGATCGGATTGGCGCGCTGCGCTCAAAAGTGAATTCAAGCGACGAATCGAGAGGACGAAAAAAACGCGGCCGAAGCCGCGTTAAAGATTTGGAGACATCCCTCGATGAAGGAGTCACTTCTCGCAAGGCAAAGCATAGCCGAGCTCACGCAAAAGATTCATTGCGAAATGCGCAATTAACTGTTTGAAAAACTCGATGAAAGCGTCGACAGAGCGTTGTTTCGGAAGTAGTCGACAGTAAATTCTACAAACGATCGTGTCTTGGCGGGCACGTGTCGGCGCCCGGGATACACCAGTGAGACTTCCTTATCCGCGCCTTTGATTCGATAGGTCGGCAGCACCTGCACGAGCACGCCGTTCATCAAGTCTGCCGAAACATGGTTCTCCGGCAGAACTGTAATGCCCATGTCGGCGAGCGCTGCTTGGCGCAGCATAACGGCATTGTTGACCGCATAAGTAGAATCGAGGCTCACGGTTTGCTCGTGTCCGCTCGCGGTGACGAAGGTCCAGGCGGAGCCGTGAATATCGAGGGACGGGGCAAGAAACTTATGGGCGTTAAGCTCCGCGGGTGCCGCCGGTGTCCCATTGACGTCGATATAGCCAGGCGATGCCACGGCAACTGACCGCACTCGGTACAGTGGGCGCTTGATCAAGGTGCCGGTGCTGACCTGCCCACGCACGACGATTCCGACATCGAAACCTTCTTCGACGAGATCCACCGGTCGATGAAGAAGCGTGACGGATAGCTTCACCTTTGGATGATGTGTTCGATACCGCTGCAACAGCGGTGTCAGTCCAAACAATGAAAACGATGCGGCGGCGACGAGTTTCAGCGTACCGGCCGGATCGGTTGCGCTTCGCGCTACGCCCGACTCCATCACCTCGATCTGTTCGAGAACCCGACGACAACCCTCGGCATATGCGTGCCCCGCTTCGGTAAGTGACAGGCTGCGCGTGGTCCGGTTGACGAGTCGCGTATTGAGGTGCGTTTCGAGTAGGGCGACATAGCGTGTCACCACAGCATTGGAGAGATCCAGACTCGCAGCCGCGCGCCCAAAAGAACCGTTTTCGGCGACTTTCAGAAAGACGCGCATGGCCTGCAACTGGTTCATGGTGATAGTGGACTTGAGCGGGAACGCCCGGGCACATGGAACTGCCTGTGTTCGATTGAGCGCGGGGTGAATCCGCACCGAGTGCGGCAGGGGCGCTTGACTGGAAAGCGCTAACACTGCACGCAAGAGGTGAGCATGATAATCGCCGCGAAAACTACCCGGCACAAGAACCGGCCGAATATGCATTAAGAGACTTCCGAAGGCGTGATGTGGCGAAGCTGCAACATTTTTATTAGATAAGTATCGCTAAATATAAAAAGAGATAAATGGACTGCCTTGCGGCTCAAGGCTCGGCGATATTTCTACGTTGATTTTTCGAATAATTCAAAAGATCTTTTGTGCGAATGCGCGTGGTGTCGCTGAAAGTTGAGCACCTAAACTCCGCTCTGCAGATCAAGCTGGTGTGCGGTGAACGCTCTTGATGCAGCCCGTCCCCAGCTTGCAATCGCGCTGTACAAAAAAAATCGAGTCGAAAACTCAATAACCACACGTTATTTGGAACAACATGAAAAAGATCCTGATTCTCGCGGCGGTCTCCGCGACGTTCGCCAGCGCCGCCAATGCGCAAAGCAGCGTGACGCTGTATGGCGTCGTCGATGCCGGTTTCACGTATGTGAACAATGAAGTGTCGGCTAGCGATGCGTCGAAGCACGCCGCTGCATATGGCCTGACGAGTGGCAATCTGTCTGGCAGCCGTTGGGGCCTGCGTGGTCGCGAAGATCTCGGCGGCGGTTATGCGGCAGTCTTCACGTTGGAAAACGGCTTCAACGTGGCCAACGGCGCCGCTGCACAGGGTGATCGCAGCTTCGGCCGCCAGGCGTTCGCGGGTATATCGAGCGATTACGGTACGGTTACGCTGGGTCGTCAGTACGACTCCGTGGTCGACTATCTCGGTCCGCTGACGGCGACCGGCAGTTGGGGTGGCACGTACTTCGCCCATCGTGGTGATAACGACAACGCCAATGCGTCGATGCGCATCAACAACTCGGTGAAATACCAGAGTGTGAATTACGGCGGCTTCTCGTTCAGCGGTCTGTATGGCTTCTCGAACCAGGCAGGGGCGTTCGCGAACGACCGCGCCTACAGTGCAGGCATGGGCTATTCGAACGGTGGCCTGAATCTGGCGGCTGGCTACTTGCAGGCTCAGGGTGTTGGCGGCAATGCGAACGGTGCGATCCAGGACGGCGCGCCGAATATCGGCGTGGCGGGCGAACGTCAACGGCAGCGCACGTGGGGTGCTGGCGGCAGCTATGCATTTGGCCCGGCAACAGTCGGCCTGGTCTACACGCAAAGCCGTTTCGACTTTGTGTACAACGACGCCTCGGTGCGTTACAACAACTATGAAGTCAACGCGCGCTATAACCTGACGCCGGCGCTCGCATTCGGCGCAGCGTACACGTACACGCAAGCGTTGCAGCACACGCCTGGCACGTCGAACGGGTCGAGCCACTGGAACCAGTTCGGTCTGCAGGTTGATTACGCGCTGTCCAGGCGCACTGACCTGTACGCCGAAGGCGTCGCGCATATCGGCGCGGACGGCAACGCGGTCGGCGCGCAAGTGTTCGGCACCGACGCACCGTCGTCGAGCAAGAACCAGGTGGTAGTGACGACGGGTATCCGTCACCGCTTCTAAAGCGTTACCGTGGGACGAAAAAAGCACCGCTCGCGGTGCTTTTTCTTGTGGCGCGCACGCGGCAAAGGCGGCCGTGTCATATGGCACCTGAGGCAAACAGGCTCGACGGATTTGCACTAGTATGTGGTTGCTTCGCGCGTGGCCGAAATTTCGGTGCGGCGGTGCATCAAAGTC
>NZ_DASRSY010000123.1:0-14973 GCF_035656215.1 Paraburkholderia sp. | reverse complement strand
GTTCGCGGTCGCTCGCATGACCGAAGCCGGTCATGGCGGCGAACACGGTGCCAGCCAGCGCGGGCATTTCGCGCAACGCCGCCAGCGTTGCGTAACCGTCCATTTTTGGCATCGCAAGGTCGATCAATGCAAGGTGGGGCGCGAGGCGCGGCGCGACACCGAGCGCCTGCGGGCCGTCGTAGGCAATGCGGACTTCGTGGCCTTTGAGTTGGAGCAGCATGGCGAGGCTGTCGGCGGAGTCCCGATTGTCGTCCACCAGCAGGATACGCAACGGCAACACCTCGCTTGCCGCAGCGTCAGCCTGATCAGCCCGCTTTTCGGACGGCGCCGCGGCCAACGGCAGACTGAGCGTGAACGAACTGCCGCGCCCCTCCCCCTCGCTGCTCGCGATGATGCTGCCGCTATGCAGTCCAACCAGCGATTTGCACAAGGTGAGGCCGATGCCGAGGCCGCCTTCGCCGGAGCTTTGCTTATCCTTTTCCTGGACGAACAACTCGAAGATCGTGTCGAGCGAGCGTACGGGAATGCCGCGGCCATGGTCGCGCACTTCCAGCACTGCCATCTGATGTTCGAGACGCCCGAAAATCTCGATGCGGCTGCTGAACGGCGAAAACTTCGAGGCGGTATGCAACAGGTTTTGCAGCACCTGTACAAGCCGCGTCGTATCGCCGTCGACGATAAGCGGCTCGGCCGGCATGTGCTGCACCACACTCTGCTCACGCGCATCGGTAAACGGCCGCGCGGCTTCAATCGCGCGCACCACCACTTCGGCCAGATCGATGCGCGCCAGGCGCAACTCGACCTTATCCGACATGATGCGGCCGACGTCGAGCAGATCGTCGACGAGGCGCGTGAGGTGAGTTACCTGGCGGTCGATCATATCGCGTGAACGCGCCAACGTAGGACTCAGACCCGCTTCGAGTTGCATCACCCCAACCGCGTTGCGCACCGGCGCCAGCGGATTGCGCAGCTCGTGGGCGAGGGTCGCGAGAAACTTGCGCATGCGCTCGCCGGAGCGCTCAAGTTCTTCGCGTTCACGGCGCTCGGTCAGATCGCGCGTGACCTTCGCGAAGCCGCGTAGCTGGTTCGATTCGTCATACATGGCGGTGATGTTGACGTTGGCCCAGAAGGTCGTGCCGTCCTTACGCACGCGCCAGCCTTCGTCTTCGACATGGCCGATCTGCTTCGCGATTGCCAGCTCGCGCACCGGTTTGCCGGCTGCCACTTCTTCGCGCGGGTAGAAAGTCGAAAAATGCCGGCCGATGATTTCGTCGCGCGCATAGCCTTTAATACGCGCGGCGCCTGCGTTCCAACTCACAATATAACCATCCGGATCGAGCATGAAAATCGCGTAGTCTTTCACGCTGTCGACCAGCAGACGGAAGCGCTCCTCGCTTCGCCGCAATGCGTCCATATACTCGCGCTGCGCGGTCAGATCGCGGGTAATCTTGGCGAAACCGGTCAGCAGCCCAGCCTCGTTGCGCACCGCTGTGATGACCACGTTCGACCAGAAGGTCGTGCCATCTTTGCGAACCCGCCAGCCTTCGTCCTCAAAGCGGCCGGTAAGTGCGGCCTGTTGCAACTCATAAGCCGGCCAGCCACGCTCCAGGGCTTCGGCAGTGTAGAAACGGGAGAAGTGCGCGCCGATGATCTCGTGTGCCGCGTAGCCGTTCAGCTTCTGCGCGCCGGCATTCCAGCTGACGATACGCCCGGCCGGGTCCAGCAGGAAGATTGCGTAATCTTCGATCGACTGGACTAGCGCCCGGTAGTCGACCTCGAAGGGTGTGTTCGCACGGAGCGCAGGCGGCTCGTGGGCGGACTCGCCGTGACCGCTTGCGGAAGCGGCGTCAGTCTCGTTCATAGCAAGAAGAATGAAGTGGTTTGCCCAAAAGCATACACCGGCCAGTCTTCATATCCTGTTTGTTGTCCAACGTTATCGCTTCGACAACTGAAAACGCCGCGTTGCCGCCGTGTGCAGCAAACTTCGGTACGTCGTGAGACCCTTAAACCGCCGCTCCGACCTTCTCCGCCAGCTTCGCGTCATAACTGGAATGGACGTGGACCCGCTTCTTCTCCGGAAACGCGTACGTGTACGCCTTGCGCAGCGCGAGCGACGCCTCATGAAAGCCGGATAGAATCAGCTTCTGCTTGTTCGGATAGTTAGCGATATCGCCGACCGCGAAAATGCCGGGCCGCGAGCTTTCGTAGTTGGATGTATCCACATCGACGCGACCGCCGTGGGTCGACAGATTCCATTGCGCGATCGGCCCAAGATCGGCGACCAACCCATACAGCACGACGAGTTGCTCCGTTTCGAGCTGCGTTTCGCCTTCGATATGCCGCAGCGCGATCGATTTCAACGCATCGCCCTCGACGCCGAGCCCCGAAATCGCGCCGACAATAAAGTCCATTTCGCCCGCCTCGACCGCCTGCCGCATCGACGCCACGCTCGAATCCGCCGCACTAAAGCCATTGCGACGATGCACGAGTGTCACGCGCCGCGCGACCTGGCGCAAGGCCAGCGCCCAGTCGAGCGCGGAATCGCCGCCGCCGGCCACCACCACTGTCTTGTCGGCGAAATCCGCGAGACGTGGCACGCTGTAGTGCACATGGCGCGATTCCAGCGGTACGGCTTCGGCCAGCGCCAGTTTTTGCGGGACGAACGCACCATTGCCGGCGGCGAGCAGAATCGCTGCCACGTCGAATAAGAGACCGCGGTCGGTGCGCACGGTCCAGCGCCCGTCGTCGCGCTGCTCGACCGACTCGACTCTCTGTTCGAGATGGATCGGCACATCGAACGGTTTGCATTGCGTCATCAAACGCTCGACCAGCTCGCGCGCGGTACATGACGGAATCGCGGGAATGTCGTAAATCGGCTTGTCCGGATAGAGCTCTGTGCACTGCCCGCCGACCTTGCCGAGCGCATCGACAATCTGGCATG
Organism: Paraburkholderia sp.; assembly: GCF_035656215.1. Lineage (GTDB taxonomy): Bacteria > Pseudomonadota > Gammaproteobacteria > Burkholderiales > Burkholderiaceae > Paraburkholderia. Next base: position 12,032 of record NZ_DASRSY010000123.1, on the reverse strand, counting down.
ACAGGCCGATCACGCCCGCTTCGAAAGCGGCAAAGAGACCTACGGGGCCCGCTCCGATGATCAGGACATCGGAGCGAACCGGTTGCGGAAGCTGGTCTGCGGGTAGCGTCATTCGGGATCTCATCGGGTAGGTCAATGACCCACCATACAGAATCGACCGAAGCCCGGCAACGATGCCATTACAAACGGTAAGTTACCCGCGGACAGGAAGAACGACAAGATCGTAACTCGCAAACGGACGGAATCGGGCTCCATCCTAGCGGCTCAGTACGTTGCAACTTGTCAAGCGACACACATACGGACACGTTGCATGTGCCGCGTATGAGATAAGTAAAGTTCGATCCCAGTCTCCCCGCAAATCTACAAGTTCAAACTAGCGGGTCTAGGGACAGCGGCTGCAAAGAGTCGAATCCACACCTGAAACGACGCCGTCTCAAGCTTCTTTCAGGCCCTTTGCGCTGCCGATTTCGAGCGGGACCATACCGTTCTGGATTCGCAAAGGTGACCCAGTGGAAGCCGGAAAACATCTAGCCGATTATTTCCGGACCCTACGAGCATTGAAAGCAGCGATGGCGAAGTTGGGCTCCGCGTTTTACGGTTCCCACTATGTCATACAGTACGGGGCGCAACTCATAACGCTCCGCCGGGTGCTTCAGATTCACGCGGACCCGACGATACCCGACGGGACGATGGTTAAGCCTGCACCAGAAAAACGTATTCCGACAAAGGAGAGCCTGCGGGCCTTGTTTGACGACGAAGTTACGCTAGAAGAAACGCTCATTGCCGTGAAAGAACTTTTAACGAATTCTGGAGCCGCAAGTGTCGCTCAAACGAATTGATAACGGAATGCTTGAGCAGATTGAGCGATGGTTGTCCGACAGGTCGCGCGGTCAGTACGGACATCGATTGACCTGGCAGAAGTTGGCTACCTATTCCGGCTTCAGCCGCCAGTCGCTTTCATTCAATACCAGGATATCGAAGGCGTTTCGGGTGGCGAAGGTGGCCATTAAGCGTGGCTACGCAAGCGCTCACGGCGAGACAGCGCTGTCGCCTGAAGCCTCAGCGCGCCTCGAAAAGCTTTCGGGCCGCATTTCCGAACTTGAACGCCAAGCCGAAAATTGGATCAGTCTATGGGAACGTTGGCGCTACAACGCGCGGCAACAAGGATGGGACCCCAGGCTGCTCGATCAGGAGATCCCAAAACCGCTGCACCGCCGGCGTCCAAGGCACTGAAACGGTCCTGCGCTGCCGATGCCGCGATAACGGGTGTTATCTCGGCCAGACCATCTCGTCACATCTACTGCGCGGAAATCAGGTGGCTGGCGGCCGTCTCTTCCGGCCCCGAGGTCGGGAGCCGCCTCAATGTACGTACTTACCCTTCTCAATAGCTGCCATCCACCTGTTTCGCTCGGCACGAGAGTTGGAGCATTCCGCCGAAACTTCGTCGACGCCATCAAGGCAGATGCCCCCGAGTTTCATGCTTGCCTGGAAAACGACACCATCACACGCGATGGCGGAGCGCGATGGACCATGGGGCGCGCGCGTGCCCCGCGTGCGCGCCATCAACGGAATGTCGTCGTCGACGATTGGAGCGTGGTCAACTCACCATGCACAAATCGCCAGTTCATCAGCCGTTGGTCACTTCGCACCCGCGACGCGCGGCCTCGCTCTTGCGGCGCAGTTCTTCCGTAGTTTCGCCGCCTTCCGACCTCCAGCCCGGCGGCCGGATCACGTGATTGATCGCGGCCCACACGCTCTTAGCCATCAGCACGTCCCGTATTAGCGTCGCCCAGTGCTCGAACTCGACGACGAACGGATTGCGTGAGGTAGTCGGGTTAACAAGTCCGTAGCGGCAAGGTTCGTCGGCGCGTTCCTCGACATAAGTGCCGAACAACCGGTCGAAGATAATCAGCACGCCGCCGTAGTTCGCATCCAGATATTCGACATTCGACGCATGGTGCACGCGGTGCGAGGACGGCGTATTGAACACATACTCGAGCCAACCGAGCTTCGGAATCCACGTGGCATGCAGCCAGAACTGATACATGAGGTTGAAGAAGAGCGTCAGCAGAACGACTTCAGGACGCACGCCGAGCCACACGAGCGGCGCGAAGAAGATCGCCGAGCCCGACAGTTTGCCCGTCACGCCGAGCCGGTACGCGGTGGAGAGGGTCAACTGGTTCGGTGAGTGATGCACGGCATGCGTGGCCCAGAAGAAGCGAATGCGATGCGACGCGCGGTGATACCAGTAGTAGCAGAATTCCTGACCGATGAAGAGCGCCAGCACCATCAGAGCGCTATTGAGTTCCACCGTGAGGATGCGATGCTCCCATGCCAGGGCAAACACAGGTGTCGCGAGTGATAGCGGCAGCATCGCGAGCAGCTTGCGCGCGAAGACGTCGGCCAGCGAAAGCCATACTTCGTGCCACGCGAATGGCGTGGCCGCATTGCGGTTTTTCCGGGTCAGCCAGACGGCTTCGACCATCGATACGGCGATGACGAAAGCCGTGACATATAGCGTGAATTTTCCAAGTTGTTCCATGACGATGCCATAACGGTAGTGACCGGGGGTATCGTCTGCGGTGAGGTTGTGGAACAGTGCATCGCATCCGATACGCGCACTGTAGCTATGGCTCCCGCAACAGGCTATGCGAAAGTTATTTCACCGCATGTCATGTGGCTTGACGCCTTTCCAGCCAAGACTGGCAGTCGCTTTTGTCTCTCCGGCACCATTGCGCGAATCGCATCTCCGTTGGATGCCGTCAGCCCGTTGCGTTGCGGCGTCGTGCGGAAATCGGTGGGCGGCGGTTCGACGGGCTAGCGGGGGTTATCTCGGCTGCGCCTCCCACCTCCTCAGCGCCGCTCCGGCTGCAGGCATCGCCAAGCCGACGTATCAGCCGCCTCGAAACCTGCAACATTTGGAGCGCGCACGGCGCGGAAAGGCTCCGCTTACCTGACGTTCGCGGATTTTCCATAAAAGAAATTATCAACAAATTGGTTGTAGTAGCTTTTTAGAAATGTCCGGTTCTGTTGAAGGATGCGCTGTTCGGGCAGGCTGCACGCCCGGACGGGCAGCGACAGTGATGAGCACGCGTAGGAGCACAGCCACCTCCGTCACTACGGATACTCCCTTCGGCGCGGTCGACACGCACGCGCTGCAGGTTCTGGAATCGGGCTACGACACGACACGTCTGCTTGCGGCCGTCGACACGCTCGATGCGGTACGCACTCGCCTGTACGATCCCGAGGGGTTGCGCGACGATCTGCTGCGCATTCATGCCATGGCCCATGCGATCGTCAACGCTGCGACCCTTACGGTGACCGCTCAGGACGAATCTTTTGTCGATCAAGTCACGGACTTGATTGACCAGATCGGCCAATATGTTGTCGGGCTGCTCTCAGTTCGTGACATTCTGCAACCGCTGGAGACGCTTCGACCTGACAACCTGACTGATTTTGATGCGCATTGAGCCGATCGCGGCGGGGGTTGTGTTCGTCTGCAGGAATCCATCGCGGGTCGCCGGAGGTCATCCCTAGACGAGCGGACCCGCCTTAGTCATTGGTATCTGGTGGCCTGCACTGCGCGAAGACAAGGGGCTCCTTACGAGACCGCAAAGTGTCGTAAGGAGAGTTGGCGCGTCTGCTGTCTGCTTGTCCCGCACGACGGCACGCCTCCCGCAGGTAAGGCGTGAGGGCCCGGCACGGAGTCGCTGTCCACAAAGGCTCCTTGCCACGCATCGGCTCTCATCAGCGATGCGTAACCATCGCGCGACCGGAGGCACAGGCAACGGCTATCGCGGTTTGATCTTGCCGGAAAACCGCGGGAAGAGGCGAAGCGAATTGTCTTGATAAATTCCGCCGCGTCCGAAGGCGTCAAGCACGTCGGTCTGGTCGATCTGAGCCAACAGCGCTTCGCAGACGGGGGCGGGTGTGAACGGATAATCGCTTCCGTAATGTATGTGTGCGGGATCAGCAACCTGCAACAACGCCGACAGCAGAGTGGGAACAGGTGCGCCTGCCACATCGAAGTGCAATCTGCGCATCGCTTCCCGCATGGATGGCACTGTCCCAGTGCCGGCCTGAAGCAGCGGCCTGAACATTTCAATGCGCTCCGTAAGCACGGAGAGTGCTGCACCTGCATGCGGAACAATGAACCGGATGTCAGGGTATCGAACGGGTACGCCGGACAGTACCATGTCCGTGATCGACCGGGTCGTCTCGAACATAAATTCAAGCATCGGACGCGGATATCGTTCGTCACCTCGCTGGCAGCAATGACAGGACGGGGACGTTGGATGCACGAAAACCACCGCGCTCCGGCGATTGAGTTCTGCGTAAAATGGTTCGAGACGGGGATCACCCAGATACACGCCATGATGATTCGTTTCGACAACGATACCGTCTGCTTTGAGTTCATCGAGCGCAAAGGCGGCTTCCTTGACTGCGCCTTCGACATCGGGAAGCGGCACCGACGCGAAGAATCCGAATCGTCCCCGATGTGCTTCGCAGAGTCGCTTTCCTTCTTCGTTGATACGCCGGCTGAGTGCTCGCGCCTTGGCGTCGTCACCGAAATGCACACCGGGAGACGACACCGACAGGATCGCCGTCGAAATTCCGAGCCTGTCCATCGACTCCAGATGTTGCCCGTCGTTCCAGTCAGGCAGGTACGGCATGCCATCGGGGTTCTCATGTCCTGCCTCGATCAACGCCGCGCGGTAAAACGACGGAATGAAGTGCGCGTGGACGTCGATCCGCGTCGGCGCCTGCAGTGCTGCGTTACGATCGCCTTGAACGTCGCAGGATCTGTTTGTCTGGTTCATGCATCACTCCTTTCAGTACGGCCTGTCCTGCAGCCGGATATCGTCACGCACCGACTTCACGCCGTCGACGCGCCGTGCACTGTCTAGCGCCAACGGTATCTGGCTAGCGTCGGGCACTGCTCCCGTCAGCGTCACATTTCCATCGATCGCCTTGACGAAGAGTCCCGTCGAATCGAGGCCGCGCGTTCGCGCCAATGACTTGAGCACGCGCTTGGCCAACAGGCGGTTTTCCGCGCGGCTCGATCTCCCGGTCTGCGCACCAGATGACGCATATGTCCCAGAGGCAATGGGTTGCGCGAATGCGCCTGTGTAGGCCGACACAGCGACCAAACCAAAAACCGTTAAGAAGTAGATCGTTTTCATCATAGTCTTGTGCATTTTTTTCGCTGTCGAGTTAAACGATAAATTGTTCCGATGCGCTACGCTACGGCGCGCAAGGGATTTCGGATCGCCTAGAATCGCGTCGTCATGCCGATCGTGACGCCTGTGCTTGCCGTGCTCGCCGGATTGCGCGAGAACACTGCGATGTTGAGAGGATCCGTGCGATAAGCGCCCGTGAAGGTATTTCTATCCACTTCGAGATAGACATTCGTGCGCTTGGAAAGAAAATAATCAACGATTCCATAGGCAGTGGTTTTATGCCCGTTCGCGCCACGCGCATTGCCAAGATTGCTTGCTATGTCGTCGTAGAAGGCTGCGGTAAGAACCAGCGCAGGCGTCGGCTGAATCGAAATGCCGCCCTGCGGTATGCTGTCCCGGCGTTGCGAACTGGTGGCGCCCGCACCGCTCACCATCAACTGCAGGTACGACAGAAAAAGACGCGCCGGCCCGATCTGCCAATAACCACCGACCTGCCAGGTTTGCGCGAACTGTGAAGCATCCGGGTTGTAGGTTCTCTGATAGCTGGCTCCCCCGTATAACGGCCCGGTCTGATAGGTAAGCGACGCCGCGTAATTGCTGCCCGCGCGCGTGTTTCCTGCTACGCCGCCGAACGAATAGCTTGCACCCAGTCCGGCGCCGCCAATCTTCGTCTTGTACTTCACCATGTTATTGAAGCGCGTATCGCCGACGAAATAGTTGGTCCCAATCAACGCGTCCGGCGTGATGGGCGCAGTCGAACCGGCAACCCGACTTGGATCGAGATCGACGATCAGGTCTTCTGCAACGCTCAGTTGTCTGCCGAAGGTCAATTGACCATAGCGACCCGAGACGCCGACGTAAGCAGCGGCATCGAACAGCGTGTCCGTTTTGCCCAATGCGCCTGTTCCCGTCGAAAAAGTATTCTCGAGGAGAAAGATCGCGTTGACGCCGCCGCCCAGATCTTCCACTCCCCGTAGACCAAACCGGTTCTTGCTCTCGATGCTGGAAAACTGGATCGCACTCCCTCCTTTGAGGTTGTTGACCCACCTGACGCCACCGCCCGCAGCACCGTACAGCGTGACGGATTGTGCGCTCGCCTGCTCCGCGATGAGCGACAATGCCAAAATAAAAAGTCTTTTATTCATATAGTTATCCTAATTATAATAAATGGACCGCTCTCCAAACCATGAAAGATTTTCGTTGCGCGAACTCGCGCAATGAAGTCTGTATTACACGACGAATGTAATCATTCGCCCGCTTCGAGCCAGCGCAGATCTGCGTCCAGCATTGGTTTCACTGTCTCCGGGCGATCCTCTCCGGGTAGATCGTCGCGCGGCGCTACACCTGTTTCCGCCAACAGATAAGACAGGAAGCGATAACTCGATCGAAACGCCGACAGCCGCGCATTGTCGATTTCGACCCGCTCTGCCGGGTTGACAGGTATCAGAAGATCTCTCAGATAGACGATGCCCATACGTGCGATACGCCATTCGCCGTCGCGCTTTTCCAGCCGCTCGTACAGCCGGGAATGTGCGGTAAGTTCGACTTCGACGCCGCTCAACCGTGTGCGCAAACAAACCGCACAGCTGGTCGACGCGAGCGCGCGCGAGCCAATCAGCGACACCAGCGTCGGTCCCATCTGATGCGCCGAGTGCCGTCCCGCTTCATACAGACGGCGTGACGACGCGACGAATTCGGGCCCGCTGCCTTTGAACCATGAGAGATCGACGACTGAATCGTCGTGAAATGCAGCCTGCATTTCGTCCCAGCGCGCCTGATCGCGAAATGCGCGCTCTTTTTGCACGACTTCGTTGATCTCCGACTTGTCGAGCAGTTGTTGCAATTCCTTGTCCATCAGATTTCCTTTGTGTAATCGGGCATCCCGTGCGGTTCCGCTGTCTGCGCGCTGACAGACGCCCGTCGTTTCGCGTGGATGCCCAGGTAGAGCGGCATGCGCGCCACCTTCCACGCGAGACAGGCAGTCACGACGGCAGCAACGAGAACGGGATAGAGCGGCGCAGATGTGCCGAAGTCACGTACGAGCCAGGACAGGGTCACCGGGGACAATCCGGCAAACAGCGCGGCGCCGACGTTATAGGGCACCGCATACCCGCTCTGTCTCACGCGGGTTGGAAACAGCGACGCCGTCAGCCCCGGAACCTGCGCAATGACAATGGCGACCGCAACGCCTACCACGCAGAACGGCATCGCCAGCGTGTCATGCGCAGCAAGAACGCCAGGCAACGTATGAAAAAACCACACGGCGACGAGAAGATTCACCGCAGCGCCGAGCGCGAGCACACGCGCCCAGCCCAAAAGATCGCCGACGCGCCCCCAGAGAGGCATGCTGACTGCCAGTCCCAGCGTTCCCAACATATTCGCGTGCAACACGTCCTGACGCGGTATCTGATACGCCGTGGTGAGCATCGCCGGTACGAACTGGAAGAATACGGTCGAAAAGATCGCCATCACGAACATCAGCGCGAGACCGAACATGCAGGCGCCCGCGTGTTCGGTCAGAACGGCTCTCAGCGGCGTGGTCGCGGATAACTGGTTCGATTGCCGGATTTCTGCGTAGAGTGGCGATTCTTCAAGGTGCCTGCGCAACCAGGCCGCGACCAGTCCGAACACGCCGCCCGCCAGAAAGGGCAAGCGCCACGCGAGAGACGGCATACCCGCCTTAACGGCAATGACCGACGACAGCGCCGCCGCGCCTGTACCCAATACGAGGCCAAGATGCACGACGCCGTGTAGTGTTCCGCTCGACGCGCCCAGCCTTGTCGGTGACGCGTGTTCCGACGCGAATACGGCCGCGCCTGGTAATTCGCCGCCAACTGCACAGCCCTGCAGCGCGCGAAGCGCCAACAAGGCGACGGGCGCGAGTATGCCGGCCTGCGCGTAGGTCGGCAGCACGCCGATGAGAAATGTCGGCACGGCCATCAGCACGATCAGGAAGATGAACATCTTCTTTCGGCCGATGACATCGCCAAAATGCGCCATGACGATGCCCGCGATCGGCCGAACGAGATAGCCGATGGCAAAGATCGCAAACGTCTGGACCTGGCGCGTCCACGGCGCCACGTCCGGAGGAAAGAACGCGTCGCCTAAAGCTGTCGCGACGAACAGATACACCACGAAGTCATAGAACTCCAGCATCGCGCCGAGGGCGGCGAGACCGACCATGCGCGTTTCCCGTCTGTTCAGCATTGTTCTCTCCGGCTTTCTGTTAGCGAATAACGGCGTGGGCAGACCGCTGACGGCGCTTCATCTGCACCGTGTGTTCAGCATGTGCTGTCGGTCCGCCTGTCTTTGTCAGGTTAGTATTCTTGTGTTATTTGATGCCAATATCAATAAAAATTGGTTAGGTGTATTCCCGCAAGCAACTCAGAATCGCTTGCAGCAACGAAACCGGAGACTCACACGGGCCCGGTCCTGCCAGGTATTTGGCGGGTGATAAGATCGGAGTCAACTATCAACCCTTGGAACAAGCCATCAGGAAGCGTGAGAAAGATGACGGCACAGAAGACACAACGAAAAGCTACCCAGGACGAGCCTGCAAAGCCGAGGCAGAAGACGGGTGCAGCAACCCGTGACAGCACCGAGGCGCCTGCGGCGCAGCCCGCGCGGCGGCCCAACGAGAAGGTGCGTGCGCGGATGCGCTCGCGCCTCATGGTGGCAGCACGCGCCGTAATGGCTCGCAAAGGAATAGAAGGCACGGCGATCAATGACATCACCGACGAAGCGCAGGTCGCGTTCGGTTCCTTCTACAACTACTTTTCGAGCAAGGAAGAGATTGCGCGCGCCGTCTTTGTGGGAGATGTGACGGCTATCGCCGACCTGCTGGATCGCAATCGTCCGACGGAAGAAGACATTGCTCTGATCGTCGGATTGAACATCCAATGGACCCTTCGCCATGCAATCGGTGACCCCATCTGGGGCTGGTTCCTGATCCACACGGAATCGAGCGTCGGCGATCTGATGGAGAATATGACCGACCGCCTGATGCGCGACATTCGCACCGGCGTAAAGTCGGGACACTTCTGTTCGGCCGATGTGCTGACGAGCGCCGATGTCATTATCGGCGGGGCGCTGCGCATTCTGCGTCAGATACTTGAGGGGCGCCGGCCCGCCGCCGCAATCGACCAGTTCGTCGCCTTCACCCTGCGTGGCTTGGGCGTCGACAAGGACGAGGCCGCACGCGTCGTGAAGTCATCGCGCAAATATAACGTCGCTTGAATGCGCGTTTCCTGTAGCACCAGCGCCCGCAGCGTTACGGCTTTCGTAACGCGCAACCGTTTCCCACTTCCATCCAGTGACGTCCGGCTTCGCCCGCCATGGCGCCGAAGCGCCCAACGGAGCGTTTCCGCGCGCCTGACGCCCCGTAACATCCTTCCATTCATCGTTCTCCGGGAAAGCCCTGGCAAATGATGCGTTGATGTTTGAGATTAATTTGATAACAATATCAAAAATATGAAGACATCCCAGTCCTTTGTCACGTCAGGAGACGACACTTTGAATGCGAATCCCCAGTTTCTCGGCACCATCACGTCCGAAGCCGATCTGATACGTTACGCGACCTCGCTCGTGCCCACGCTCAAGGGCCGCGCGAAGGAAGTCGACGAGTTGGGACGCCTGCCGCAGCAGACCATCGCTGAACTGATCGAAGGCGGCATGTTCGCACTGACCACGCCGCGCCGTTACGGCGGCCATCAGACGTCAGTGCGCACGTTTCTCGAAGTTGTGTCCGAACTTGGTCGCGGCGACGCGTCAACCGCATGGGTCGTGGCGTTGCTGAACGTGACGACGTGGGCTGCCGCCGCTCTGTTCGACGAAAAGACACATGACGAACTCTTTAACGGTCCAGAACCCGCGCGCGTCGCCGGCGTGCTGTCGCCGCGCAAGGCAAGCGTGAAAAAGGTCGAAGGCGGTTATCTGATCGAAGAAGGCCTGTGGGGGTTCAATTCGGGCATCTATCACGCGAACTGGGACATGCTGGGCATTCCCATCGTCGATGAAAACGGCAAGGTGGCCGATCAGGGCATCGCGCTCGTGCCCGCTTCCGATCTGCGTACGCTCGACGACTGGAACGTGATGGCGCTGCGCGGCACGGGCAGTTCCACCGTTTCCGCCACCAACGTGTTCGTGCCCGAATCGCGGGTTGCGTCGATGAGCGCAGCGATCGAAGGCAAATACCGTTCGACGCATCTCGCCGATGAGCCGCTCTATCGCGTCGCTTGCATGCCCATGCTTGCCATCATTCTTGCCTTCCCCGCGCTTGGTATCGCGCGCGCCGCGCTCGATACATTCCTCGAACTGCTGCCGCGGCGGGGCATCCAGTACACCTGGTACACACGCCAGGCCGAAGCGGCCGTTACGCACCTGCAGGTTGGCGAAGCGTCCGCGAAGCTCGACGCCGCGCGCGCAATCATCGAGCGTCACGCCGATGCGATGGACCGCTACGCCGCCGCGGGCGAGTACATGCCGTACATGGAGCGCGCGAAAGTGCGGCGCGACGTGGGTCTCGCGGAAAAGCTCGTGTGGGAAGGGGTCGATGCGCTTGCGACAGCTTCGGGCGGGTCGCTGGCCTCGCTCGGCAATCCGTTCGCACGCGTATGGCATGACGCACGCGTCGCGTCCTTGCACGGCATCGTGGTGCCCACCACGAACTTTGAGATGTACGGGCGGCTTGCATGTGGCCAGCCCGCGGACACGCCGCTGATCTGAACGCCATGAAAACTGCCAGCCGCTACATCGAGCAGACGTCAGCGACGCTTGGCCCCGCGCAGTTTCGCCGCGCGATGGGCAAGTTCGCGACGGGCGTGACCGTGGTCACGTTCGAGCATGAGGGCAAGCCCGCGGGCATGACGGCTAACGCCTTCATGTCGCTCTCCGTCGATCCGCCGATGATCCTCATTGCCGCGCGCTCACAGTCGCGCTTCGCGCAATCGGTCGTAGAGGGCGACACGTTCGGCGTCAGCTTTCTTGACAAGGAACAGGAAGCATTGAGCCGTCACTTCGGCGGCCAGCCGGACGGCACCTTGCCCGATCCGTTCGAAGATGCCTGCGACGTGCCGCTGCTGCGCTCGGCGCTCGTGCGGATCGTGGCCCGCGTCGATGCTATACACGCGGGCGGCGATCACCACATCTATACCGCGGACGTGCTCAGCGTACACGAATCTGACGGTCCGCCGTTGCTGTTCTACACGGGAAAATACAAGGCGCTGTTCGCACTCGATCCGCTGCATAGCTGGAACGACCCGTCCACTCACGTCGGCGAATGACGCGGCGACCAGTATTGACGACACAAGCATTGGCTGGCCGATCCGCAATCGACCTTCGATTTCAATATTGGCGCCCATGCGCCAGGAGACAACGCAGGTGATCAAAGTCCGCGACATCGCCTATGTCCGCTATCAGGTGCCCGACCCGAACCTTCAGGCAGCGTTTCTGGGCGATTTCGGCCTCGTGATGGGCGGATTCAACCGGTCGTCGCAACACTAGTGTTCTGTCCCAGAAATAACTTTGCATAGCCGGGCCACTTTCTGGAGAATGGAATCGGCTGTTGCGGTCCATACGAACGGCCGCTTGTGCTGGTTGTACTGCTCGGTATAACGCTCGATACTGGCAATGCGTAATCATGCGTCACCCCTTCGAGATAGCCCAGCCCCATCGGCAGCATCGGCTGCGTGCGCTCCAGCGCCTGACACTGGCTCTTCTCGTCCACGCACAGCACCAGGGCGTTGGTGGGTGGGCTCAGGTACAGCCCGACAATATCGCGCACCTTCTCGACGAAGAATGCATTAGTAGACAGCCTGAAGCTCTTTGAACGATGGGGCTGGATACCGAACAGTG
>NZ_DASRSY010000122.1:0-16100 GCF_035656215.1 Paraburkholderia sp. | reverse complement strand
TGGCGGGCCTCAGCACGACTCATAATTCACTGATGGCACTCGCTATCGGTGCCGGTTCCGTATTTTTCTGCCACGTGAATGATGCGGGCTTCTGGATGGTGCGCGAATACTTCGGATTGCAATTGAAGCAGACGGTGATGGTCTGGTCGGTGCTGCAGACGATCGTATCCGTCGTCGGCCTTGCGTTGACGTTCGCGTTGTGGACCCTGCTGACCTGAGCGCGGCATAGGAATCGCAAGCGGTGGCAGGAATTGACGCCTAACCGTCAATTCCGCATATCCCTGTCCGCTTACACTGCATCGGTACAGACATGCGAGGTGCAGCCCCGCACCTCGTTCCCCTGCCAATGCGGAGCCACCATGCTTGAACTGAGACCTTCCTGCGAAGGATGCGGCAAATCACTGCCGCCGAACGCCCCCGACGCGATGATCTGCACGTACGAATGTACTTTCTGCGAAGTATGTGCGCTCAGCACGCTGCGCAACGTGTGTCCAAACTGTGGCGGCAATTTCCAGCATCGGCCGATCCGCACGCGTGCCCAATTGGCCAAACATCCGGCTCGCGCCGAAGCGCATACCGCCGCTATCGATGAAGCGTCGCACGCAAGCTTCTTCGAGCGCTATCGGAACACGCCGCCCGGCAAGCGCTGAACAAGGCCTCCGACACACGGTCGTGTGCAAGGCAGCCGCCCTCATTGCCGCCGTCATTGCCGCCCACCAGGCCACCGCTCGACGCACCGTTCGATGCGCCGCACAAGGCCAGATGCCCAGACGCCGCGCTTCACTCGTCGCTGCCACTCGCGCCCGGCGTCGCAATCCCGCTCACCGTGTGCGCAGCCACGCGCAGCAGGCGGATCTGTTTGCGGTAATTGCGGCAGCCGCTGCAAGTCGGCAGATGCAGCCGGATCGCGACCCATTCGCCGGTCGCCAAAGGGCGGTCGAGCGCGTCCGACAGCAGGCGCGTGATGTTCTTACACTTCCCCATTCGCATCCTCTCTGGATAGGCCCTTTTCGCTCAGGCAAGTACGCAAGCGCAGCCGCGCGCGGTAGATCAGCACGCTGCAGTGATTGGCGGTCATCTGCAGTTCGGCGCAGATCGCTTCAGTTTCGAGATCGAGGAATTCGCGCATCATGAACACGCGCCCGATGTGCTCGGGCAGGTGTTCCAGACACATCTCGAACAAGGTCCAGAATTGCTGCTGACGCAGCGCGGTTTCCGGCGTCGGCCAGGGTTGCGGCTTGGTCTCGCGCGACCAGTGGCCGTTGTCCTTGAAGAGCTCGCGATCGAGCAGCGCTTCGCCGTCGATTTCGGATTCGAGCGCCGACAGGTTCACCGTGCGCTGCCGGGCGCGCAAGGTGTCGACAAGCTTGTGCCGCAGGATGCCGAAGACCCACGTCTTGTGCTCCGATTGCGCGGCAAACCGGTCGGCTTGCGTCCAGGCGGCGGCCAGTGCCTCCTGGACCGCGTCTTCGGCGGCTGCGGCATCGCGTAATTGCAAACGGGCGAAGCGCAACAGGTCGCGCCGCAGTTGCGTCAGATAGACGGGATCGTCGAGCGCCGGTCCGCTTACTTGCGCCATGGCATGCTCCGTCGCCGCGCTCGCGGATGCCGCACGTTTTTTCCTGAATCGCTGGGGTTCATAGGTGGGTAGGTCTCCTCGCGCACTTCCTGGACGCGTGCGCCATTCTCCCGCACGTTCCTGCGCAAGCGAATCGGTATTGAACATGTGCCCGCCCGCAGCGATGACCTGATGACTTTAGTCGTGCCGCAACAGGCTTTATGACAGCAAAAAACATTATTGCGCAAAATGAAATCAAGGCTGCGGTGGCGAACTGTAATCGACCACTGCGTGAGCGAGTCGTGCAGCCACGTACGTCTCAAACGCGCCCTAAATACGCAGCCAGATTATTTCATTATTTGAAAAAAAGTCTTCTTGTCTTCGGTGTTTTTATGCGGACGCTGAATCGCTATTCTTCAGTCCATCGATCGCACCAGATCGCAAACCAACGCTGAAGAGGAGTAGCACCATGAAACGCATTCTTACCGCCCTGATCGCTTCCGTCGCCCTGTTTGCAGCAGCTTCGGGCGCAGCCCAAGCTGCTGCCCCGGCCCAATGCAACGGCCCGGCATCGTATTGCAACGTGTTCTTCGGCAACTAATCGTCTGGTGGATGCGGCCGGGAGCATGTCCGGCACGAGTCTGCCGACGAGACGGGTTGTCGAAGTCAAAAAGGGCGCCGATAAAGGCGCCCTTTTTGCATTTTAAACCCACACGTTTGACCTGCCTGGAAGGCGTCCGCAGAACCTGACCGCAGGCACATTTCATCGGCGTGCGAGCCTTACTAACAGAAAGTGGTAACAATACCCGGCACGCTCAAGCAACACTCGCGCCCGGCGCGCAAATGCGTCTAATGCTCACTCTTCTAACGTGTTACAGTGAGTCAACAGCTTGCAGTTCTCCTGCGCGTCTTGCGTAGTCCCTCAGGCATCGGCCTCTCATCACAGCGCCCTGAATCGAACGGGGTCCTTTCCTTCTACTTCGCTTTACGGTGTCGTCGGCGTGGCCTGACAAAGCGCGGCCGCTCTTTACGCGCATCGTCGATCAACACCTTGTTTTTCGCTGAAACGCAGCGACTCACCCGGCGTCCCGCCGAGCATACAGCCACACCGTTTCAAGCGAGATCCTTCACCGGAGACGACCACCATGAGCAATACGATCAGAAGTTACCGGGGCCTTGAGATTTATCCACTGGTTTATCCGCACCAGCCGCGCTCTCCCGATGGCGCCCGCCACTACGATTCGGGCTTCGACGCCGCAGTGCGTATCTGCCGGCGCGGCTCCGACGACACCTTGACCAGTAGCCGCGTATTTCAGGTGCCGAGCCGTTCTCCGTTTGGGGCAGCCGGCGATGCGCGCATTGCGTCAACGAGTTACGCGGAGCGGGTGATCGACGGCATGGTTGCCGGCCAGTCGATCGCCGGGCTTTGATGCGCGCGCCGATGGCAAGTCACGTTTCCAGACGCGCGCAGGGCGCGAATTCCACGCCGCTGACCGGTCGCGCGAACTATCAGGTCGCCGTGTCGTCACGTCGAACATCCAGTGGGACCGTACCGACGCTGAAAGTGATGCGGTTGAGCGATGAGCGCGTGATCTACCCCTTTCAGGGTCACGCGGATATGCCGTTTTTTGAAACCGCGGATGCTGCCCAACTGTTTGCCGAGACGTACGGCTGGCAGCTTGTGGATGGCGACATCGCCGTCCCGGAATGAATGCTTCGACCTATGCTGCGCGGCTGGGTTTTCATCCGCCCGGGCAGCGAAGAACGTCCGTTTGCCTCAAAACGTCCTAGACCGAAAGCATGCTTGATTGACAAGGCAAAAATACCAGTTATCCACAAGGTTATTCAGTAAATCTGTGGATAACTTTGAGCGCCGCCGGGTTATCCACCGGGCAGCATTTTCGAGGCCTGTTCGTGCGCCGCCAGAAGCGGGCCGTTTTTGACCTCGCCGTCGTTATCCTGCGCAGCTTTGCCTATGATGGACAGTTCGTACCCTTTCGCGCGTCAAGCGCCTCACCTCAAGGAAGCGAACATGGCCTATCACATCGCAGTTGTCGTCGGCAGCCTGCGCCGCGAGTCGTTCAACCGCCAATTGGCGCAAGCCGTCATTTCCCTCGCGCCCGCCGATTTCACATTCGAATTCCTCGATATCGGCTCCTTGCCGCTTTATAGCCAGGACTACGACGCCGACTATCCCGAAGTCGCCAAACACCTGAAGCAGCGCATCGAAGCCGCCGACGGCCTGCTGTTCGTCACGCCTGAGTACAACCGTTCCATACCGGGCGTCCTGAAGAACGCACTCGACTGGGGCTCGCGGCCGTGGGGTACTAACTCGTGGGCAAACAAGCCAGGCGCGGTGATCGGCACCTCCCTCGGCGCGACCGGCACGGCGCTGGCGCAACAGCATCTGCGCAATGTGCTGGCATACCTCGATGTCGCCACACTCGGCCAACCTGAAGTGTTCATCAAGCACGACCCGGCGGTCATCAACGAGAAGGGCGAAATCGTGAACGACGGTACGCGCAAGTTTTTGCAGACTTTTGTCGACCGCTACGTCGCGTGGGTCAAACGTCAGGCCGCTGCCTGACGGCGACTTCGCGCACACGTCTCACAGGGGCGCCGCGCCGTTGCCACGAATTCACGGCACACCGGCGCTGCCCCTGCATCGACCTATACGTGGTGATGCCCCGTTACCCGTTCCCAGCCGTGACGCACGGCGAGCTTGAAGCGCTCCCATGTGCTGTCTGGCGAGGTGGTTTCCCAATGGCGCCGGGCTTCGGGCTCGACGTCGTCCCACGGCTGGTCGCGATAACGAGCGTCCCGAGCGATCTCCGCGCCGTAGCGATAGGCCGGCACGTAATCTTCATAGCGCGCGTTCTCGGCTGCGTATTGCTCGTCGAAGTGCGTGCGGAAATCCTCTTCGTACTCCAGATACTCGTTTGGCATCTGGCCGCCTAAACCCGCGGTCGGCTGCCCCGCTTCGGACACGACTTCCGACGGTTGCAAGATCGCACCCGAGCCCGGCATCGAACCGGCAGCGATCGCGGTACGCCCCGCATCGCCGACCAACGGGTCATCGGTGATTGGCTCGTTGAGCGGATCGCGCATCGGCCGCTCAGCCAGCGGCGGCGGGACGAACGGCTCGGCGTCGGTGCCCATGAGCGGTGGCGGATAGAGCGGATCGGCAGACGTTGCAGGCCGCGTGGTTGTTGACCCCGGTGTCGCTACGCCCGGCGTCGCGACGCTCGATGTATGCGGCGTGCCAGGCGTCACTGCGCCAATGCCGAGTTCGTCGAGTATCGAATGATCGCGGCTCGATTCCGGCTGTGTGGCCCAATCCGGCGAACGCTCGCCGATGTCGGTCGCGCCTAGCCTCTTCAAGGTATTGCGTGCGAGCTCCGCGTGCGATTCGCTTGCCGCGCTTACGCAGACCAGCACGGCGCCGCGGCGCACGGCTTCAGCGTAGCGGGCCGTATCCGACGCGCGGGAGCCTGTCGCAAACAGGCTCGATAGAAAACGCTCGATATTGGCGAGCACGCCGGAACTGGCAACTTCATCGGTTGCGGAGCCGACAGAGGGTTCCGGATTTGCCTGCAACTCGATCGTTTCACGTGCAAAACCGGTCTGCACAAGCGTATCGCGCGCGACTTCCGCCTGAGAATAAGTGTCGAATAAACCAATCACGGTGTGTCGCATGGCTGTCTCCCGACGTATTAGGTGGAACGGACGGCGTTACGACGCGCCGGCCTTCCTCCCTAAAAAAACGTCGCAACGATCATGCCGGGGCCGGCACGATGCGCCTGCACGCCCGCTGCTGCCCGCTTGCGACGATTCGGTCGTGGCGAAGCGCGGCATGCCGCGCCGCGCTTTTTTACAACCGCCGGTAATTGGTGGCGACGCTGAAACGGCAGCCTTTAGCCGGCCGGATGCGTCGCTGTGGCCGGATCGGTGCCCGTCTGCGCGAGCTCACGCTGGATCGCCTGCAGGAGTTGTTCCAGCAACGCGATATCGAAAGGTTTGGACAACACCCGCACGTCCACATGCCGCGCACGGTCGAGTTCTTCCGCGTAGCCGGTGACCAGAATGACCGGCAGCCTGGTGTCGAAAGCCTGCACGGCTTCAGCCAGGTCGATGCCGTTCATCGTGCCGGGCATGTGGATGTCCGATAGCACCAGATCGAACGGCAGTGGCTCGCCGGTGCGCGCCTGCCTGGCGTGAGCGTCGTCGAACAGGCACAGCGCGGTATCGGCATTGAACACGCACGTGACCTGGTGGCCCATCATCTGCAACAGGGCCTCGGTGCCTGCGGCGACTTCGTCGTTGTCCTCGACCAGCAGGATGCGCAAGCCGTGCGGCACGCCGCTTTCTTCGATGCCTGGCTCAGTCGGCGATTCGGTCTCGGGCACGGCCGTAGCACGCGGCAGATAGAGGCGCACCGAGGTGCCCGCGCCGATTGCGCTGTCGATCGCGGCCAGGCCGCCGGAGCGCTCGCAGAAGGCGAAAACCTGCGGTAGCCCGAGGCCCGTGCCCATGCCTTTGGGCTTCGTCGTGAAAAGTGGTTCGAAGGCACGCGCGAGCACTTCAGGCGGCATGCCGCCGCCGGTGTCTTCAAGCGACAGTTGCACGAAGTCGCCGGTCAACGGAAAGCCGTCCTCGTGGCGAAAGTTGATATTGGCGGCTCGCACGGTGAAGCGCCCGCCGTTCGGCATGGCGTCGCGCGCGTTCACCGCGATGTTGATCAGCGCCAGTTCGAGCTCGGCGACGTCGACACACATGGGCCAGATATCGACGCCGATATCCATCACCAGCGAGATCTTCGCGCCGAGCGACGCGCGCAGCAATTCGCGGCACGCCGGCAGCCAGCGTTCGAGTGCCAGCGTCTCGTTGCGCAACGGCTGCTTGCGTGCGACGCCGAGCAATTGCCGCGTGAGCGACTGGCCGCCCTTGAGCGCACGCTCCATCGCCGACAATTCGCGGTCGAGCCCCGGCGTGCCGCGCCGCCGGGCGATCTGCACGTTGGCCGAGACGATCATGAGCAGGTTGTTGAAATCGTGCGCCACGCTGCCGACCAGATTGCCGAGTGCCTCCATCTTGCGCGACTGGCGATACGCGGATTCGATTGAGCGGCGCATCGAGGCTTCGGCCTGCCAGCGCTCCCACGCTTCCTCTTCGGCGCCGAGGCGCCGCAGCGACAGCCAGATCACGCACCACAACACGATGGACGGTGTGAACATCGACAGGATCAGCACGCTCAGGTGCCGGTACCACGCGGCCCAGATCGCCGAGGTGCGATAGCCGCACGACACGTACACCGGATAGGCGCCGACGCGGCGGAATGCGAGGATCACATTGTCGTCGTCGATGTCGGAACGCATCCGTACGACGCCGGCTCGCCGGCCTTGTGCGAGCGCTTCGGCCAGGGGCGAAGTCGGCGCCATAGCCACTGGCTCGCGCGGGCGGCGCGGATAATGCGCGAGGACCGCGCCGTCAGTGCGGAGCAGGCCCATGATCATCGGCGTGCTATCGCTGCCGCCAAGCAGTTCCCGGTAGAACGCATCGAAATAGCTCGGCCGCAGCGCCACTGAGACGACCCCGGCAAACGAGCCGTCGGCGGCGAGCCGCTCCACGCCCGTGTTGAACACCTGCTCGCCCACGACATGTCCCGTCATCACCTTCGAGACATGTTCGAGGCCCTTGCCGTCGCGAATGCCGATGAAATCCTCGCGATCGGCAATCGACAACACCGGCGCTGGATAGAAACGGCTGGTGGCGAGCAGGGCGCCCTCACGGCCGAAAATCGAAACGGCCGCCACCTGCGGATAGCCGCCGCCCATGGTGCGAAGCTTCTCGTGAATCTCGCCTTCCTGAGCGCGAACGCCGTTGTCGTCCAGACCTTCTGTCAGATCAACGATACGCGCGTCCAGCGTCTCGTTCATGTCGAACACTTTCAGCGCGTGTTCTTCCGCCACGCGCACGGTGCGCAGTGTCATGTCGGTCGCGTCGGCCATGCGCCCGCGCAGATCGCTGAACGCCATCGCCGCGACGTACACGCACGGCAGCACGATGGCTGCAACCAGCAGCGCGATCAGCGTGATGCGCCGGACGTGGAAATTCTGTTCCGGCACGGCGGGGAACCGCGCCTCGTCCTGGCGGCTAGCGGGAGGGCGGCTCGCTTCGGGCGGGTCGAACCGGTCTGGTGTCATAGTCGGTAACGCTAAGGTCGTTCGGGACGGAAGTCAGCTTTATACAGAAAGTACAGAAAGCATAGACATGCAGCGGCAGTACTGTTTACTGTGACGATGATCGGCCCCTGATTTGTCCGCCGTTTGAATCAGTGACAAATCGAGAAGCGCAAACGTACACAAAAGTATAAATACAAAAGAAAGCCTTCAGAATCTATCAAAATATTTCTAAAAATGGCATTTGGTGGGAGAATTTATTTAACCAATGCGAAATTGGCGAGTTGCCTTTCCGCCGTTTTGCTTCGAAAATCGATGCCATCATAAATAATGTGTCCGCAATGTCCGGATGCATTTGCCGCGAGGGCCGCCAGACAACGCGCACAACGCGTGGTCGAGGGCGCTCGCGGAAACAGGCGCGCGGCAAGGGGACCAGCCCGATCCGTGAAGCCGCGCGGATTCATCTACGGGGTAGGCTTCGAACATGCCGGTCATAGCCGTCGTCCACCGTGCTTGCACGCATCCATGCGCGCCCACGGGTTCCGTCAAAAGCGCCTCGCTGCGCGCTTTCCCCGCTCGTTTGCAAGCTGCATTCTCGCAAGCTTCAGCCCGCTTTACCGCTGGTCGAAAGACCGCGCGCTAAAGAAACCCACTCTACCCGCCGTTAACGCGCAAGAGCTCATTCCGCTTACCCATCCGCCCATGCCTTTGCCTATTGTGATCGCCGACGATTCGTTGCTTGCCCGCAAGGTGCTCACCAAGGCATTGCCGCCGGACTGGGATGTCGACGTGTCCTACGCTACGAACGGGCGCGAGGCGCTCGGTCTGTATCGCGAAGGCAAAGCGTCGGTGATGTTCCTCGATCTGACGATGCCGGACATGACCGGCTATCAGGTGCTGGAAGCTTTGCAGCATGAGGACCTGAACACCTTCGTCATCGTCGTCTCCGCCGATGTTCAGCCGATGGCCCAGTCGCGCGTGCGCGCGCTTGGCGCCGCCGCATTCATCGCCAAGCCCGTGACGCCCGAGGCGGTACTACCCATCCTCAAGGAGTACGGGTTGTATGTCTGAACCAGTCCTCACCGAAGACCAGCGCGACGCGTTGCAAGAGGTCGCCAATCTGGCGATGGGCCAGGCCGCGACGCGTCTCGCGCGCTTGCTCGATGCGTTCATCGAATTGTCGGTGCCGCGCGTGAAGGTGGTCGCGGTGAGCGAGGCGGCACAGGCGCTGCGCGAGATGACCGGGATCGAGGACACGGTGAGCGCGGTGCGTCAGGGCTTTCGTTCCGACATCAAGGGCGAAGCGCTGGTGATCTGCCGCAGCGACAGCATCGACCAGTTGTGTTCGCTCGTTAGCGACCCGTATTCGCGCTCGAGCTACGAGGCGGTGAGCCAGAAAGAACTCGTGTTCGACGTCGCGAACGTGCTGACGGGCGCGTGTGTCTCGTGCATTCTCGACCAGCTCGGCCGCACGCCGGTCTTCTCCGCGCCGGGCCTGCTCGGCGAAGCAATGACGCTCGACGAAGTGTTCCAGCCCGGCGTGCTGCAATGGGAAGTCGCGCTGCTGGTCGAAGTCAATTTCGCACTCGAGGACCAGAGTTTCCGCGTGCACCTCGTGATGTTGATGGCTGAAGAATCGATTCGGCATATGAACGAGGCGCTCGACGAGCTGTTGTCCAGCCTATGAATGTGCCTGTGGAGTCGTTGAGCGATCTGGTTGTCGAACGTGTCGGTTTCGGTATCTTCGTGCTTGATCGTGACATGCACGTGCTTATGTGGAATCGCTTCATGCAGGATCACAGCGGCTTGTCGCCGGAGCAGGTGGTCGGCAAATCGCTCTTCACGCATTTTCCGGAATTGCCGCGCGTGTGGCTGTCGCGCAAGATCGAAAGCGTGTTTCAGCTCGGCAGTTTTGCGTTCAGTTCGTGGGAGCAGCGCCCGTACCTCTTCAAGTTCGATCACGACCGGCCGATTACCGGCGGCGTCGATTTCATGCAGCAGGACTGTACGTTCATGCCGCTGATGCGCGATCGCGAAGTGGTGGCCGTGTGCGTGACCATCTCGGATGTCACGCATGTCAGCATCGTGCAGCGTGAGCGTGAAGAAGCGGTCGCCAAGCTGCAGGAATACGCGGACCGCGACGGTTTGACGGGCATCGCCAACCGGCGCTATTTCGAAGCGCGCCTGCGCGACGAATACACGCGCTGGCAGCGCTACGGCGGCGAGATGTCCGTGCTGCTGTTCGACCTCGATCACTTCAAGAAAATCAACGACCAGTTCGGCCACGGTGTCGGCGATACGGTGTTGCGCGTGATGGCGCAGCGGGTCGCCGAGGTGGTGCGGGCGCAGGACACCTTCGGGCGTTTCGGTGGCGAGGAGTTTGCCTTGCTGCTGCCGTGTACGCCGCTCGAAGACGCCATGCGGGTCGCGGAAAAAATTCGCTGCACGATCGCCGACACGCCGGTCGAAGTACAGGGCACGAGTGTGCCGGTGACAGCCAGCGTCGGCGGTGCGGCCGCGCGCGTGGGCGTGCCGGCGTACGACGTGCTCATCAATGAGGCCGACGCAGCGCTGTATAGCGCGAAACGGCAAGGACGCAACCGCTCGGTGGCGTTTATCTGACGGGCAGGGCGCTCCTGCGCACGCTGGCTGCGGTGCAGGACGTACGTCGCACCGCCCGACGCGCCCTCACCGGCGAATTCGAGGCTGCTTCCGGCCCCTTATTCGCCCGCAAACTGCGGCATCTCACAAAGGTTGTTATACTTTTCGCCGTTTCCGGCATCCCTGCCGGGTGTTTCGCGCGTATCCGTGCGCGCGGGCCGCTTGCCCTGCGGGTAGGCATTAAAACTTCTTGAACGCCTTTCAGCGGGCGCCTCCAGCGGAGATCGTCTTGGCTGTTTCCAATCTTGTCGTGGACGATACAGAAATCGACGCCGCTGCCGCCACGTCCGGCAGCTCGTTTTATCTCGCGATGCGTATCCTGCCGGCCGCGCAGCGCGATGCG
This sequence comes from Paraburkholderia sp., assembly GCF_035656215.1. Classification (GTDB taxonomy): domain Bacteria; phylum Pseudomonadota; class Gammaproteobacteria; order Burkholderiales; family Burkholderiaceae; genus Paraburkholderia. Next base: position 5,359 of record NZ_DASRSY010000122.1, on the reverse strand, counting down.
ATGTATCAGGTCTACGCGTTCTGCCGCGCTGTCGACGATATCGCCGACAGCGACTTGCCGCGCGCCGAACGCGCCGCCGCGCTCGAGCGCTGGCGCGCCGACATCGACGCGTGCTACGCCGGCGCACCGCGCGCTTCCTTGCGCGCGCTGACACGGCACATTCATACGTTCCACCTGCAACGCGAAGATTTTCACGCGATGATCGACGGCATGGCGATGGACGCCGCCGAGGACATCTGCGCACCCGACGAAGCCACGCTCGACCTGTACTGCGACCGCGTCGCCAGCGCGGCGGGCCGCCTATCGGTGAGGATATTCGGGATGCAGGAAGAGCCGGGCCGTTTGCTCGCGCACCATTTGGGCCGCGCACTGCAACTGACCAACATCCTGCGCGATATCGACGAAGATGCCGGTATCAACCGCTGCTACCTGCCGCACGAATTGCTGGCGCGCGAAGGCATCGCGGTGACGAACCCGACGCAGATCGCTGACGATCCGTCGCTGCCGCGCGTCTGCGCCACGCTCGCCGAGCGCGCCAGGCAGCATTTCGCCGCCTCCGACGCGATCATGGACCGCGAGCCGCGCAACCACGTGCGCGCGCCGCGCATCATGTCGGGCGTCTATCGCGTGCTGCTCGAACGCACGCTCGATCGCGGTTTCGATATTCCGCGTACGAAGGTCAGCAAGCCGAAACTGCGCTTGCTGTGGATCGTCGCGCGTTACGCGCTCTTCTGAGCTGATGCCAAAGCTCATCCATGTGATCGGCGCCGGCCTCGCCGGCCTGGCCGCCGCGGTGCAATTGCAGCGTCGCGGCGCGCAAGTCGTGCTGCACGAAGCCGCGCCCCAGGCGGGTGGCCGGTGCCGTTCGTATTACGACGCCAAGCTGGGCGCGACGATCGACAGTGGCAATCACATGGTGCTGTCCGGCAATTTCGCCACGCTCAACTATTTGCGCGCAATCGGCGCCGCCGACGAGCTGGTCGGCCCCGCCCAGCCCGAGTATCCGTTCGTGGATCTGGCGACGCGGGCGCGCTGGACCGTGCGCATGTCGCCGGGCCGTCTGCCCTGGTGGATCTTCGACCCGAACGCGCGCGTGCCGAACACCGGGCCGGGCGACTATCTGGCGCTTGTGCCGCTGCTGTTCGCCAAGCCCGGGCGTAGCGTGGCGCAGACCATGCGCTGCAATGGCCCGCTGTGGGACCGCCTGCTGAGGCCGTTGTTTCTCGCGATGCTCAACGTCGAGCCGCGTGAAGCGTCGGCGGAGCTGACGAGCGCGATGGTCAGGGAGACGCTCGTCGCCGGTGGTCTGGCGTGCCGGCCTCTGGTGGCGAAGAACGGTCTGGGCAGCGCCTTTGTCGACCCGGCGCTACGTCTGTTGCAGCATGGCGGCGCGGCAATCCGGCTCGGGTCGCGCCTGAAAGACATTGAGTTTGCCGGCCCCGCCCGTGTCTCGGCACTGAATTTCGCGGACGAAAGCATCGCGATCGAAGCCAACCAGGCCGTGGTGCTCGCGGTGCCGCCGGAGATTGCGCAGACGCTCGTGCCCGGCTTGCGCTCGCCGAATCGCTTCGCGGCGACCGTCAACGTGCATTTCGCGGTCGAGCCGCCGTTCGGTATGGCGCCAATCACGGGGCTGCTCAATGCGACAGCCGATTGGCTGTTCGCGTTCGAGGGCCGCGTGTCGGTCACGCTCAACGCCGCCGAGCGCCTGTTCGACACACCGCATGAAGCGCTCGCGAAAACCATCTGGGCCGAAGTGGCGCAGGCCGCCAATTTGCCGGCCGAGCCGATACCGGCCTGGCAGGTCGTGACGGAAAAGCGCGCGACGTTTGCCGCTCTGCCGGATCAGGAAACGCTGCGCCCCGGCACGCGCACTCGCTGGAACAATTTGATGCTCGCGGGCGACTGGACGGCCACCGGCCTGCCCGCGACGATTGAAGGCGCGATCCGCTCCGGCCAGAAGGCCGCGGACACGCTGCTGAATCAACCGATGGAACGCCGATGAACGACTTATCTCAAGCCCAGCCGCTGGACGCTGTCCTGCCTGAACTCGCCGACGCGGCACCGAATGTGTCGAATGTCGCGTCGAGCGCTGCGTCGCAAGCGTCCGCACCGGCGCTTGACGCCGCGATCACGCGCGCCACCGACGCGATCCTCGCCGCGCAGAAGCCCGACGGCCACTGGGTCTACGAACTTGAAGCCGACGCGACGATTCCCGCCGAATATGTGCTTCTCGTCCACTACCTCGCCGAAACGCCAAACCTGGAACTGGAACAGAAGATCGGCCGCTATCTGCGCCGCATCCAGCTGGCGGACGGCGGCTGGCCGCTCTTCACCGACGGCGCGCTCGATATCAGCGCCAGCGTGAAGGCGTACTTCGCACTGAAGATGATCGGCGACTCGCCGGATGCCGAGCACATGGTCCGCGCGCGCGAAGCGATCCTGGCGAACGGCGGCGCGGAAACGGTGAACGTGTTCACGCGGATTCTGCTTGCGCTGTTCGGCGTGGTGTCATGGCGTGCCGTGCCGATGATGCCCGTGGAAATCATGCTGCTCCCCCAATGGTTCCCGTTCCATCTGTCGAAGGTGTCGTACTGGGCGCGTACCGTGATCGTGCCGTTGCTGGTGCTGAACGCGAAGCGGCCGGTGGCGCGCAATCCGCGCCGCGTGCGTATCGACGAGTTGTTCCGCGGCGCGCCGGTCAACACCGGCATGCGCGACCGGGCGCCGCATCAGCACCTCGGCTGGTTCCGTTTTTTCCGTGGCGTGGACGTCATGTTGCGCGCAATCGATGGCCTGTTCCCGAGGGCGACGCGCGAGCGTTCGGTACGCGAAGCGGTGAAGTTCGTCGACGAACGGCTGAATGGCGAAGACGGCCTCGGCGCGATTTTCCCGGCGATGGCCAACTCGGTGATGATGTACGACGTGCTCGGCTATCCGGCCGATCATCCGAACCGCGCAATCGCTCGTCAGTCGATCGAAAAGCTGCTTGTCATCAAGGACGACGAAGCCTATTGCCAGCCGTGCCTCTCGCCGGTGTGGGATACCTCGCTCGTGGCGCACGCGTTGCTCGAAACCGGCGAAGCGCATGCCGAGCAGGCGGCTGAACGCGGGCTCGCATGGCTGCGTCCGCTGCAGATTCTCAACGTGCGCGGCGACTGGATCTCACGCCGTCCGACCGTGCGTCCTGGCGGTTGGGCGTTCCAGTACAACAACGCGCACTATCCTGATGTCGACGATACGGCGGTGGTCGCGATGGCAATGCAACGCTCGGCGGCGCTCATGCAATCAGATGTCGATCGCGAAGCCATTGCACGGGCGCGCGAATGGGTGGTCGGCATGCAAAGCAGCGATGGCGGCTGGGGCGCGTTCGAGCCGGAGAACACCCAGTACTACCTGAACAACATTCCGTTCTCCGATCATGGCGCATTGCTCGATCCACCGACCGCGGACGTGTCGGGCCGTTGCCTGTCGATGCTCGCGCAACTCGGTGAATTTCCGCAGGGGAGCGAGCCGGCGCAGCGCGCGTTCGACTACATGCTGAAGGAACAGGAATCGGACGGCAGCTGGTACGGCCGTTGGGGCCTGAACTACATCTATGGCACGTGGACCGCGCTGTGTTCGCTGAACGCCGCAGGTATGCCGCACGACGACCCGCGCATCAAACGCGCCGCGCAGTGGCTCCTGTCGATTCAGAATGAGGACGGCGGCTGGGGCGAGGGCGGCGAGAGCTACAAACTCGACTATCGCGGTTACGAACGCGCACCGAGTACGGCGTCGCAAACCGCATGGGCGCTGATGGGCCTGATGGCGGCGGGCGAGGTGAATCACGAGGCGGTCGCGCGCGGCGTCGCGTATTTGCAGCGCGAACAGCGCGAGCACGGCCTGTGGGACGAAACGCGCTTCACGGCAACCGGTTTCCCGCGCGTGTTCTATCTGCGTTATCACGGCTATCGCAAATTCTTCCCGTTGTGGGCGTTGGCGCGCTTTCGTCATCTGAAACGTAACGGGCTGACGCGCGTTGCGGTCGGGATGTAACGGATGGCGCTTTCGACAACGCCGTCGGCCGAGGCCGGTCGCAGCACCTTGCCGGTGATCGTGGTGACGGGTATGGCGTTTGAGGCGCGCATCGCGCGTGGCAAGGGTGTTGAGGTGGTCTATGCGGCACGCGCCGATCTGCTGGAGCGGGCGTTGAGTGGGGCGGTTGCGCGCGGCTGTTCGGGGATCGTTAGTTTTGGGACGGCGGGTGGTTTGGCGCCCGATCTGGAGCCGGGCACACTGATCGTTGCGGAAGCCGTCGAGGGGCCGTTTGGGCGGCTCGAGACCGATCGGCCGTGGGCTGATAGGCTCGCCGCCGCGCTGTCGACTGGGCCGTTGGTGGCGCGGCTGCGGCGCGGCTTGGTGGCTGCTGTGACCGCGCCTTTAGTTACCGCCGACGACAAGCGTGTGTTGCATCGTTCGACCGGCGCGTTGGCGGTGGATATGGAGTCGCATATTGCCGGTGCGACGGCTGCTGCGCATGGGCTGCCGTTTGCGGTGTGTCGGGCGATTGTTGATCCGGCATGGCGGACGTTGCCTTCTGCTGCAACCGCTGGCTTGCGGGATGATGGCACGACGGCGTTGGGGCCGATTCTGCGGGAGCTGCTGCGGCAGCCGTCGCAGTTGGGGGCGCTGATTCAGGTCGCCGTTGATGCGCGGGCGGCGCGGACTTCGCTCGTGCAGGCCCGGCATGCTATGGGCGAGGCCGGGGTTTTGCGGTTGAGTGCGCCCTGATTCCCAGTCGGCTCTTCAAGGGGACCCGGACGCTCTGTAGCGCCGAGTCACCTGACTCCTCCCCTTACTGTGTCGCCGGTACCGCCTCCGGCGGTTTCTTGCCCGTGGGCGCGGTTTGTTCGGTCGGTGCGGGCGTCATTGCGCCCGATGCCGCAGCAGGCGCGGCTGCTGGGGCGTTTGGCGTGTCGCCCGGATCCGTGTAGTTCGGCACGCCCGCCGGGGCGGCTGTAGCGCTTCCTGATGCCGCGTTCGGGGCTTCCGCCGCGTCGCCTGGGTCCGCGTAGTTCGGCAAGCCTGCGGCCGCGCCGGAAGCGCCCTTGGCAGGCGCGGCTGCGCCGGAGTCGCCCTCCTGGTCGTCGTAGTTCGGGAGCGGTGCGGGGTTGTCGCCCGTGCCGCGCAGGCGCGCTTTACGCTGCTGTGTATAAGCGTCGCGAACGAACGAATACTTGTCGAGCGCGGCCTGTTGCAGCAGGTCGGACGCGCCCAACAGGTCGGAGCGCACACTCACGAACTGCAACACGTACAGCGGATTGCGCACCGCCGGTTCGATGTAGTTCAGCGGGTTGAACTTCACGTCCACCACCAG
>NZ_DASRSY010000121.1:0-11667 GCF_035656215.1 Paraburkholderia sp. | reverse complement strand
CCCGCACAACAGGGTTTGCTGGTCGCCGTGCCGGTGCTGTCGGCGGCAATTCTGCGCGTGACGCTCGGTAACCTGTATCAATCGGCACACGGCAAGCGCATCGCGTTGATGGGCGTATTGCTCTCGGCAGTGCCGACGATCGTGCTACCGCTGATGCCGTCCGTACCGTCGTACACCGTGCTGCTGGTACTCGGTGTGTTCCTCGGCGTGGGCGGAGCGAGCTTCGCTGTGGCGCTGCCGATGGCAGGGAGCAATTATCCGCCGAAGGTGCAGGGGCTGGTGCTCGGTCTTGCCGCAGCCGGCAATATCGGCGCGGTGCTCGACGGCTTTATGTTCCCGCAACTGGCGACGCACTACGGCTGGCAAATGGCGACCGCTGGCGCACTGCCGTTGCTCGCGATTGCCGCGATCACGCTGTACTTCTGGGCCAACGATTCCGGTATCAAATCGGGCAGCGTGCTGCGCGCGTTCGGCAGCTTTGCGGTCACGCTCGTCGGTTTGATCGTGCTCGTGCTGCTGGTCGAAGCGGGCCTGTTCGGCTCGGGCAAGACCGGCGTGCTGCTGCTTCCGGTGATTGGCGCGCTGCTGGCGATTGCGGTGCTGCCCAAGCGCTATCGCACGGTGCTGGGCGAGCGCGACACGTGGGTGATCATGCTGGTGTACAGCATCACCTTCGGTGGTTTTGTCGGCATGTCCTCGTATGTTTCGCTGCTGCTGACCAACCTGTATCAACTGTCGAAGATCGACGCGGGTCTGTTCATGGCGCTGCTTGCCGCAACCGGCGCGATCGTGCGGCCGTTCGGTGGCTTGATCGCCGACAAGGTGTCAGGTGTGCGTGCGTTGACCATCCTGCTGGCGATCATTTCGCTGTGTGACTTCGTGTTCGCCGCGGCAATGCCGTCGATGGTGGGCGGGATTGCGCTGCTGCTGTGCCTGTACCTGGCCTTCGGTCTCGGCAATGGCGCGACCTTCCAGCTGGTGCCGCATCGTTGGGCCGGCCGCACCGGATTGATGTCGGGCATCGTCGGCGCCGCGGGCGGCATTGGCGGATTCTATCTGCCGGTCGTGATGGGCATCGCGAAGGAAAGCACCGGCAGCTATCAGATGGGCTTTGCGACCTTTGGCGCGCTGGCCGCTTGCGCGTTTCTCGCGATCGTCGCGCTGCGCCGTCCGTGGATGGCGTGGTCCATGCACACCAACGTGATGCATGCACACGCAACGGAGTAGTGCAATTCGACATCCGCGCCGATGCATGTCCGCCGATGGCGGTTGCATTTCGCTGATCGGCACGCTGGACGGCTACAGCATGTCGCTGCCGGGTATCCCGTCGTTTATCGGTCGGGCGACTGTCCAGGGTATCGGCGTCGGGCATCGGCGCGCACTCGACGATTTGGTGCGTGCGGTCGATGCGCTGGGTCTCAAGCCGGAAAACACGCAGGCAAATACTTGCATGTTGCCGATTGCGCGCCTAATATGCAGTCAGGAGGCTGCATATGAACCCATCGTCTGACACATCAACCGATCGCATCGAAAAACAGATTCTGCTGAAGGCGCCACGCTCGCGAGTGTGGCGCGCGTTGTCCAACGCCGAAGAATTCGGCAATTGGTTCGGCGTGAATTTCAGCGGCAAACAGTTTGTCGCCGGCCAGTCCGTGCAAGGCAACATCACCTATCCGGGCTACGAACATCTTGTTATGGACGTGATGGTCGAGCGGGTCGAGCCGGAGCACCATCTATCGTGGCGCTGGCATCCGGCCGCGGTGGATATCTCGATCGACTACTCTCCGGAGCCCACCACGCTGGTGGTATTCGAGCTGACCGAGGTCGACTCGGGCACCTTGCTGCGCGTGATCGAATCGGGCTTCGACCGGATTCCCGCCGCGCGACGCGAAGAGGCATTCCGCATGAATAGCGGCGGCTGGGGCCAGCAGATGGTTAATATCGAAAAGTATGTCGCCGCGGGATAAGCCGACTGCCGGTCATGCACGTGTGAAGGCGGCCATGCTGCGAAGTTCTGCGCAGATTTTTGCGGCGCTCGGCGATGAAACGCGTCTGCGTCTGATTGTTGTGCTGTGCGCGGGCAGTGCGATGTCGATCGCGCAGTTGACCGCCGGAACGGAGATCACGCGGCAGTCGGTCACGCAGCATTTGCAGGTGCTGGCCAATGCGGGACTCGTGCGCGACATCAAGGTGGGCCGTGAACGCTTTTGGGCGTTCGAACCGGCCCACCTCGATGAAGCGCGGCGTGCGCTCGATTCGATTTCGCAGCAGTGGGATCACGCGCTGCTGAGATTGAAGGCGGCGGTGGAGGAGTGAGGGGCGCATCCTGGCCAGTGCGCTTTCGCGGTGCCTCGGTCGCACATGCCGATCAGCATGCCAGCCGTCCATGGCGCCACGCAAATCGCGCCACAGATCAATCGCGGACTGCCGACCGTGGAATCAACGCATGTTCCCGGTGTGGCCCAGCGAATAACGCCCGGGCTGCGGCCAGACCGTGAGGCCGTGAGGCTCCATGCCGACCGGAATGGACTTGACCGACCCGGTCGTCGTATCGATCGCGTAGACCACGTCATCGAACCGTCCCGATAGCCACAGCATCTTGCCGTCGGGGCTGACGTTGCCCATGTCGGGACTGCCACCGCCCGGAATCGGCCAGTTCGCGACGACCTTGCGCGTTGCGAAGTCGATTACCGACACGCTGCCCTTGCCATGTTTCGGCCCGTGCACGAGATTAGAGCCGCGATTGGACACATAGAGGCGGGTGCCGTCGCGGCTCGGGTACAGGCCGTGCGTGCCGACGCCCGTCTTGATGAAGCCGATCTTCGTGAAGCTGTCGCCGTCGACCACGTAGACGCCGTCGGCCATCATGTCGGCGACATAGAACAGCTTGCCGTCCGGCGAGATGCGGATGTCCTGTGGCATGCCTTTCCTGTCGAGTTCAAGGTAGCCCATGACCTTGCGGTTGACGAGATCGATCTTGGCCAGCTTGCCGCCGAATTCGCAGGTGAAGAGCGCGTACTTGCCGTCGATCGAGAAATCGGCGTGATTGATGCCCTTGCACTGCGGCGCTTCGAGACTCGATTTCAGCGCCATGGTGTGCACATCGCGAAAGTCCAGTCGCGCGTGCGCTTCGGCCACCACGATCGCCTCTTTGCCGTCCGGCGTGAAGTACATGTTGTAGGGATCGTCGACCATGATCTCCTTGCCGGGTTTGCCGGTCTTCGGATCAATGGGTGTCAGGCTGCCGTCGGTGCGGCCTTCGGCGTTGTTGGCCACCCACAGCGTCTGCAGATCCCATGCAGGGACGACGTGCTGCGGACTGAAGCCGACGTGAAACCGGTCGACCACTTTGAGCGTGGCCGGATCGATCACGTAGACGTCGTTCGAACGCAGGTTCGGCACATAGACGCGCGGCAACGCGCTGGCGACCGCGGGGCTCATATGGCCGGCGCGCGTTTCGCTGTACAGGTTATCGGAGTTCACCACGGGCGGCATACCGGTCACCGTGGTGACAGCCGACGCAGCCGATGCAGCCGATGCAGCGCCGGCGGCGCAGAAACCAGCCAGCGCGACGGCGACGGCCGTTGCAACGCGCGAAAAACGAGAAGAACACAATTGCATGGTGAATTCCGTTATCGAGTGAATGGGTGCTCGGGGGCGGAAGCGGGAGGGTGTCGAATGCCTTAATGGCTTGCGGTTTCTTTCCTGATGGCCTCGATGGTTCGCGACACGATTGCGTCAATGCCCGGTTGACCGAGTTCGACGCTCGAGTGCCGCGGGTCGCCGCCATAGACGCCGTCGGCCGGTCCCAGTTTCGGACCGCTTCGCAGATGCTCGAGCCGCACCATCTGCGGTGCGACCGCCAGCAGCAGCGAGGTATCCGCGAGTCCCGCATGCGTGCCGATCTCGGCATCGCTGATGCCGTGCTGCCGCAAGATCTGCGCGTAGCCATCCGAGCTGGTGCCGTAGTACGCCGGCGGCACGAATGCGCGAGCGCCCGAGCCGGCCCAGCTCGTGTTGAGCTGGGCTACGGCGTGCCTGACATCGTTCTGATAGCCGCCGTGGTCGCCGAGAAAGACGACGTTGGTGAAGCCGTGAACCTTGAAGCTGTTCGCGGCGGATTCCAGCGTCTTTTCGAACACGTCGTCCGGCACGGTGATCGTGCCGGGGAAGCGCATGTGCGAGGTCGGCGGAGCGTAGCCACCTTCCGGCACGTAGGCGATGACCGGCGCGACGATCGCGTTGCCAAGGCCCTCGGCGATGCGCTGCGACAGCACCTTGACGCGTGCATTGTGCTTGCCGAGTGCGACGTCGGGACCACTTTGCTCGGTTCCGCCGATGGGGATGATGATGGTGGTCTTGCCCGCCTGAATCTGGTCGCGCAGTTCGGTCCAGGTCAGGTCCTCAAGGAGGACGGTTTTCGGGGTTTGCGCAAAGGCGGCCTGCGTGGCGATGAGCAAAATGACGGATGTGAAAGCTCGTCGTAGTGGAAAGCGCATGAAGGTTCCCCGTGGGAAATGCGTACCAGGAGTGTATACGGAACGTGAACAGCCTGAAAAATTGAACACCGGTGCGGCGGCTCCAGCGCGACAAACCCCTTATCCTTAGAACTTGTGCCGCAGCGCGACCCGTACGGCGACCTGATTCCCCGTCGACGACGGTGCCTGCACACCCGGAATGAATGCGTTGTCGAGAATCGAGTGGGTCGCGTCGCCCGCGACCTTCTGGTACTCGCCCTGCACGTACACGTCCGTGCGTTTGGAGAGGTTGTAATCCGCCATCAAACCGACCGAGTGAATCTTAGGCTTCACGCTGCCAGTCGACGCATCGTAGTTTTCCATCGTGTATACATACTGCGCGCCGATAAAGAAGGCCGGAGTGAACTGGTATTTGCCGTTCACTTCGAAATTCTGGTACTTCAGCGTATTCAATCTGACACCGGACGCCGCCAGCGGGATGCCGATATAGCCGTTGCCGGTCGGATCCTTATAGTTTGAGTTGGTGTAAGCAAAACCGGCGGTCGCCGCACCGAACGTGTAGTTGATGCCGCCGCCGAACACCCGCATGCGTCCGGCAATGAAGCTCGCGTCGTTCGCGGTGATCGCACCGGTCGAACCCGCGCCCGGATTGTTCGCCTGCAGATACGCGGCAGCAATCAGCAGCCCGCCGTTCGCGTACTGGCCGCCAAAGCTATAGGCGCGGTTGTTCGCGAAGTTCGTGTCGTTGCTGAAGCTGTACACACCACCGAACTGGAAGCCCGCGATCTCCGGGCTCGCATACTTCACGCTGTTGCCGAGGCGGAACGAGTTGTCCGTATTGTCGTTGTCGTACGGATGCGCAAACAGGTAGCCGGCCCAGTTGCCGTTGGCGGTGGTCTGCGCGAGATAGTCGACCACCGAGTCGTACTGGCGCCCAAGCGTGACCGTGCCGAACCGATCGTCGCTCAAGCCTACGTAGGCCTGGCGGCCGAACATGCGGCCGCCCTGGCCAAGCCGCCCCGAGCTCACATCGAAGCCGTTTTCCAGCTGGAACACCACCTTCATGCCGCCGCCCAGATCTTCCGAACCCTTCATGCCCCAGCGGCTGCCCTGGGCATAGCCGCTCGCCATTTCCCAGACCGCGCCGCGCCCGGCGTTGTTGGTGTAGTCGATGCCTTCATCGAGCACGCCGTACAGGGTCACGCTGCTTTGCGCGAAGGCGGATGGGGCCGCCAGCGAGGCGAGTGCGGTGATTGCCGCGGTGGCGATGACATTCTTTTTCATTGTGAGCTCCAGACATTGGTAATGAGCGGCCCAGTGGTTCGAAACGGGTTCGAACGGTGTCAAAGGACGCTGCTTATTGGCAAAGCCCGGATTCTGCTATTTGGGATGGGATTCGCGTATGAGGCACATCCCTGGATAAACGTGATTTTTTCGAATGTTTGTTCCGCAAATTATTCGCTTGTGGCGCGCCGTGCCGGAGAGAAAAATTCCGTTCATGCACCTTTGGCATGAAGACGATAGCCGAAGGCCATGCACCACTGCACCAGGCTTTTCAGGAGACGACCATGCGACTCGATCGAAATTTTGCTAACGGCCGCTTTATCGATGCGGCAAGCGACGAGCTCATCGCCGTCACCAACCCTGCCACCGAAGCCGCGATTGCCCATGTCACGGGCGCCACCCAGGCCGAGGCCATCGCAGCGGTCGACGCCGCCGCAGCCGCCCAGAAAGGCTGGCGCAAGCTGCCTTCGGCCGAGCGCGCGGTCTACCTGCACAAGCTCGCCGACGCACTCACCGAATGCGCGCCCGCCATTGGCGCGGCGCTCGCGCTGGAGTCGGGTAAGAGCGTCGCCGACGCCACCAACGAAGCGATCTACGCCGGCCAGATCACCCGCTACCACGCCGAATGGGCGCGTCGTATCGAAGGCGAGGTGATTCCGAGCGACACGCCCGACGAAAACCTCGTGCTGCATCGCGAGCCGATCGGTGTGGTCGCGTGCCTGATCCCGTTCAATTACCCGGTCTATACGTTCATGCGCAAGGTGGCGCCCGCGCTGATCGCCGGCAACACCGTGGTGGTGCGTCCGAGTAATAACACGCCGACCTCCGCGTTCGAGATCGCGAAGGCAGTTGAGAAGGCAGGCCTGCCGGCCGGCGTCGTGAACATTCTCGCAATGAACCATGCAACCGCCGAAGCGCTCTGCACGCACCCCAAGGTCGGCATGATCACGCTGACCGGCAGTGTCGGCGCAGGCCGCAAGGTACTCGAATACTGCAAGGCGAACATCGCCAAGCCGTCGCTCGAACTGGGCGGCAAGACGCCCGCGATCATCGAGGCGGATGTCGATCTGGAGAAAGCCGCGCGCGATCTGGTCGCATCCAAAACCACCCACTGTGGGCAGCTTTGCACGGCGATCGAACGCGTCTACGTGCAGGAAAGTGTGCATGACCGCTTCGTCGCGCTGTTGAAGAAGCACATGAGCGCGGTGGAAAGCGGTGATCGCAGCGAACATCCGTCACTGATGGGGCCGCTCGTCAACGACGCGTCTCGCCAGTCGATTCACGGCATGGTCGAGCGCGCGATTGCGGCGGGCGCCACGCTCGAAACCGGTGGCAGACTGCCGCAAGGCAAGGGCTTCTTCTATCCGGCTACGCTGTTGTCGAACTGCCGTCAGAACATGGAAATCATCCAGGAAGAGACCTTTGGTCCGATCATGCCGGTCGTCAAATACCGCACGCTCGACGAAGCGCTGGAGATGGCCAATGACCATCAGTTTGGTTTGTCGTCGGTGCTTTATACCGAGAACTATCGCAGCGCGATGAAGATCGCCAACGGCATTGAGGCAGGCGAGTTGTATGTGAACCGCACGCCGGCCGATCCGTATCAAGGTTTCCACGCGGGCTGGAAACGCTCGGGTCTTGGCGGCGACGACGGCAAGCACGGCATGCTCGAATTCACGCAGACCCGGCTTGTGGTCATGAAGTACTGATGCAGAACTGGCGCGTGCCGTGTAATTGATCGCGGCGGTGCGCGTCCCCTTTGAAACTCGCAAGAACTGCAGCCAGCACGCTGCAAATCCATAACAAAACAGATTGGAGACCCAGCCCGGCGCTGTGTCTCTCAGGAGCGCTCACGTGTCGACTCAACCCGTTCAAACTGCCGCCTCGCTCGCGTTAAGCGACGAAGCCGCACTGCAAAAAAGCAAGGGCCAACGTTATATCCAGCTCACGTTGCTGGTGCTGGCGGCCGGTGCGATCTACCCGATTCTGTATCTTCGGCAGGTTTATCAGCCGACGATGCTCGAAGTGTTTCACATCACCGATAGTCAGCTCGGCTATCTGTATTCGTCGCTCGGCACGATCTTTCTGCTGAGCTACCTGCCGAGCGGCTGGCTCGCCGACCGGATCGCACCGCGTCTGTTGATCTGCTTTTCGCTGATCGCGACCGGCGTGCTCGGCCTGTGGTATTCGACCGCGCCGTCCTTCAATGTGCTGATGCTGATCTTCGGTGGCTGGGGACTGTCGACCGGTTTGACGTTCTGGGCCGCCGTCATCAAGCGCGTGACGATGATCGCCGGCACGCACGAGCAAGGCCGCTTCTTCGGCTTGCTCGACGGGGGACGCGGCTTGATCGAAGCGATGCTCGCAACCATCGCGATCACGCTGTTCGCGTGGTTCACGCAGACCAAAGGCGAGCCCGTCACGGCTGGTTTCAAGCTGGTCGTCTACATGTACGCGTTTCTGTGCATCGCGCTTGGCGTGGTGCTCGCGCTCGTCAAAGATCCGCAAGGCACGGAAGACGCGGCCGCTAACCGTGCCACGAAGAAACGCAGCAACGTCCTGGTCGATCTGAAAACGCTCGCGTCGATTCCCGAGCTGTGGCTGGTCGCGGCGATTGTGTTTTGCGGCTATCAGGTGTTCTGGGCCACCTACAGCTTCTCTGCGTATCTGCATGAAGGCGAGATTGGTTTGACGGTGGTGATGGCCGGCACGATCACCACGCTCAAGCTGTGGATGCGGCCGATCGGCGGCATCGGCGGCGGCTTTCTCGGCGACCGTTATTCGAAGGTCTCGGTGCTGGTGATCGCGCTCTTCCTCGCTGCACTGTCGCTGCTGGGTCTGATGGCGGCGCCGCGTATCTCGAGCCACGTGCTGCTGGTGTTCCTCGTGCTGTTCATCGGCATTCTGACTTACGCGATTCGCGGTCTGTACTGGTCGCTGCTGGATCGCTGCAATATCCCGGTCGAAACGATGGGCCTTGCTATCGGCCTGATTTCCGTACTTGGCTATTCGCCCGACGTGTTCCTGCCGTTGATCAACGGCTATCTGACGCAGAACTTCCCGGGCGTCTTCGGTTACCAGCTTTACTTCGGCTATGTGGCCGGAATAGCGGCGCTCGGCGGCTTTGCTGGTCTTGCGCTGAGAAACATGCTTAACAGGAAAGGGGTTGCGTAAATGAAAGTCGTCTCGCTCGAAACGCATATCGTCGCCGTACCGCCGCCGCACGTGGGCGGCATGTACTGGATTTTCGTCAAGCTGAAGACCGACTGCGGCATTGAAGGCGTTGGCGAAATCTATTCGGCGACGTTTCATCCGAAGGCGATGACTCACATCATCGACGATGTATTCGGCCGCTATCTGCTCGATAAGGATCCGCACCATATCGAGCGGCTCTGGCGCGAAGCGTATTCGAGCGGTTTCACGCAACGTCCCGATCTGACGATGATGGGCGTGGTCAGTGGGCTGGAAATGGCGTGCTGGGACATCATCGGCAAGGCGGCGAACAAGCCGGTGTACGAACTGCTTGGCGGCATGGTGAACCAGCGTCTGCGCTCGTACACGTATCTGTATCCGAAGAACAGCAAGGGCGAATACGACTACGACGATCCCGATCTCGCCGCCGAATGCGCCGTTGAAAATGTGAAGCGCGGCTTTACGGCGGTGAAGTTCGATCCGGCGGGGCCGTATACGGCTTATTCGGGTCATCAACTGTCGATGGAAGTGCTCGACCGTTGCGAGACTTTCTGCAAGCGCGTGCGCGAAGCCGTCGGCAGCAAAGCGGATTTGCTGTTCGGCACGCATGGGCAGATGGTGCCGTCATCGGCAATCAGGCTCGCCAAACGCCTCGAGAAATACGATCCGTTATGGTTCGAAGAACCGGTGCCGCCGGGACAGGAAGGCGCGATGGCGCAGGTCGCGCAGCACACCAGCATTCCGATTGCCGCGGGCGAGCGCCTGACCACCAAGTATGAGTTTTTCAAATTGCTCGAAGCGGGCGCGGCGTCGATCCTGCAACTGAATGTGGCGCGCGTGGGTGGTTTGCTCGAAGCGAAGAAAGTCGCGGCGATCGCCGAGGTGTATTACGCGCAGATCGCGCCACATCTGTATAACGGGCCGATTGGTGCCGCTGCCAGTATCCAGCTCGCCACCTGTACGCCGAACTTCCTGATTCAGGAAAGCATCGGCACGTGGGACGGCTTCCATGCGGCGGTGTTGAAGAAGCCGATTCAATGGGAAGACGGCTACATCATTCCTTCGCAGGAACCGGGCCTGGGCGTGGAGTTGAACATGGACGTCGTCAGGCAGCACACGCCGTACACCGGCGAGCGTCTGCATCTGCAAATGGCCCCACAACCCGCCGACGTAAAAGACCTCGCGCCGGCCAGGGGTTGAAATCTGCGGGTTTTAACCTGCGGGTTTCAACCTGTTTTACGCATTCAATGGATTGGGCGCCGTCTGGCGACATAGAGCATGAACTACGATTACATCATCGTCGGTGCGGGTTCGGCGGGCTGCATTCTCGCCAATCGCCTTTCGGCGTCGGGCCAATATTCGGTACTGCTGCTCGAAGCTGGCGGCAAGGATAGCTCGTTCTGGTTCAAGATCCCGGTGGGTTTCACCAAGACGTACTACAACGAAACCTACAACTGGATGTACTACAGCGAGCCCGAAAAGGAACTCGACAACCGGCCGATCTATTGCCCGCGCGGCAAAGTGCAGGGCGGTTCCGGTTCGATCAACGCGATGATCTACGTACGCGGTCAGCCGCACGATTTCGACGACTGGGCCGCAGCGGGTAACACGGGATGGGCGTTTCGCGACGTGCTGCCGTATTTCCGCAAGCTCGAATCGCATCCGCTCGGCAACACCGAGTATCACGGCGCGGATGGGCCAATCCGTATCTCGCCGATGAAGGATGCAGTCCATCCGATTTGCCACGTGTTTCTGAAAGGCTGCGACCAGGCAGGCTACCAGCGCAGCGACGACTTCAACGGTGCGCAATTCGAAGGCGCCGGCATCTACGACGTGAATACGCGCAACGGGCAGCGTTCGTCGAGCAGTTTCGAATACCTGCATCCGGTGCTGACGCGCAAGAATCTGAAGGTCGAGCGTGACGTGCTGGCAAGCCGCGTTCTATTCGACGGCAACCAACGGGCAATTGGCGTGACCGTCACGCAGAACGGCACTACGCGGCAGTTCATGGCGACCCGTGAAGTGATTCTGTCGGCGGGCGCGGTCGATTCGCCCAAGCTGCTGCAACTCTCGGGCGTGGGCGATAGCGCATTGCTGGCGAAGCATCGTATCTCGATGGTCAAGGAACTGCCCGCGGTGGGGCAAAATCTGCAGGACCATCTGTGCGTGAGTTTCTACTATCGTGCGAGCGTGAAGACGCTGAACGACGAGATGCGTCCGTTGCTTGGCAAGCTCAAGCTCGGTCTGCAGTATCTGCTGACGCGCAAGGGGCCGCTCGCGATGAGCGTGAACCAGTCGGGCGGATTCTTCAGGGGCAACGATCAGGAAGCGCAGCCGAATCTGCAGTTGTACTTCAATCCGCTGTCGTACCGGATTCCGAAGAGCAGCAAGGCCAATCTGGAACCCGAGCCGTATTCGGGCTTCCTGCTGGCATTCAACCCGTGCCGGCCGACGAGCCGCGGATCGATCGAGATCGCATCGAATCGCGCGGAAGACGCCGCGAAAATCCGCATCAACGCGCTGACGACGGAGAAGGATATCGACGAGGTGATTCAGGGCTGCGAGCTGGTGCGCAAGGTGATGGCATCGCCGGCGCTGAAAGAGATCACAGTCGAAGAAATCTCGCCGGGGCCGCAGGTGAATACGCGTGAAGGTTTCCTGCAGTATTTCCGCGAGCAATCGGGTTCGATCTATCACCTGTGCGGTTCGTGCG
>NZ_DASRSY010000120.1:0-3402 GCF_035656215.1 Paraburkholderia sp. | reverse complement strand
CGCCAACGCCAACGCCAACGCCAACGCCAACGCCAACGCCAACGCCAACGCCGGGCGCACCTGCGCCTTCGCCGACACCCACACCTGCGCCCGCAGCACTCCCGCCGCCCGTCCTCGCCGCCGGCGCGCCTGCCCTGCCCGTCGTCGCAGCGAACGCCACGGCACCCGTGCCGATCTATCGCATGGAAGTACCGGTCTACGCCGAAGTGCCGTCGCTGGCGCGCGAACTCGCCGTCGAGCAGATCGGCACCTTCCACGATCGGCAAGGCTCACAGAGTTTGCTGAACGAGAACGGCGTGGCACCGGCAGGATGGGGCCGCGTATGGGGCGGCCACACCGTGCAAGGCAACGACGGTGCGGTGAACCAGGAATTCGACGGCACGATCGTCGGTGCGCAGGTCGGACAGGACCTCTATGCCGACTCGAGCCCGAGCGGCCACCGCAACCACTACGGTTTCCTGCTCGGCTACGCTCGGGCGACCGGCGACGTCAACGGCTTCGCGCTCGCGCAACCGGATTTCTCTGCCGGTCATCTGTCGATCAATTCATACAGCCTCGGTGGCTACTGGACGCACATCGGTCCTGGCGGCTGGTATACGGACACCGTGCTGATGGGCAGCACGATGACGATCGATCCGCGCTCCAATCAGAACATCGGCGCGACCACGCATGGCAATGCATTCACGGCATCGGTGGAGGCCGGCTTGCCGATTCCGTTGCCGCTGAATCTGTCGATCGAACCGCAGTTGCAATTGATCTATCAGCACACGCACATCAATGACCTGAACGACGGCGTTTCCACCGTCTCGTTCCACAGCGCGAGCGGCCTGATCGGGCGCATCGGTGCGCGGCTGCTGGGGCAGTTTTCCGCGCTCGGGACGCAATGGGAACCCTATGTACGCGTCAACGTGTTGCGTTATTTCGGCGGGACGGACGAGGCGACCTTTGCCGGCACCACTGCGATCCCGACGACGGTCGGTCAAACCGAGGGACATGTCGGCGCAGGCGTCTCGGCCCGGTTGAACAACACCGTCAGCGTCTATGCGACGGCGGGATATCTGTTCAATCTGGGCGGCGCGCATCAACGCACAGTCGAGGGCGACCTGGGCGTGCGTTGGCGCTGGTGAGAACGGCAGACGACGCCGGGGCGCGCGGAGGTCACGCGGCGCTGGCGTCGTCGAGTCCTGATAAGAATGGGTTCGCCGCGCTTTCGGTGCGGAAGAACCCGCACGCCGCGGGCGTGAAGCTTTCGTGCCGCGCGGCGGCTGCGAGAGCGAGCAGCGCACGCATGCCTAGAATCTTGAGCTCCCCCACGTTAATTCCAAAAACGCATCAAGTGGCGATTTAATTTCGCTTTACGGCGGCGCCGTGGATTTGAATAATCGTGCATCCAACGATACTGCGCTTGCGTCTTGAAGCCAGGCCGGCAGGCCACCTTCAAACACACGAACGCGCATTCACCGCACTCCGCCGAGAATCAATATGCGAAACACCAAAAATGCGAATGTCGAACAACTCCTGCTGAAACTGCTTGGCGACGAGAAAACCGCGAGGCTGTTCGCTACGCTGAACCATCCGCAGATCCTCAACGAATGGGAAGACGGCACCGTCACGCGTGCCGAACTAGCCCAGGCGCTGAATATGGCGCTGTTCGAAGGCCTTCTGGCGCGCTCGGCGAATGGCCGCCAATACACGGAAGAGACGATCGCCGCTGGCGGCAGTGTCTACTTTGACCACGGCGCGTTGCGCACGGTGCGCTGGGCAAAGAGTGGCGCGTTGCCAGCGGGCGAAGCCGCTTTCGCGCGCATCCTGCGTCCGCTCGGTTTCAGCATCAACGGCCGCTATCCGCTTGATCGTCTCGGCATGACCGGCCGCGCCTGGGCGCACGACGACGCCCCTGACGAGATCGCGCAGTTCTTCCTCAGCGAATTGCACCCGGAGCGTTTCTCGGTGGAATTCCAGCAGGCGGTGACGAACGTCATCGGCAACTCGCGCGATCCGTTGACGCCTCAAGCCGTTGGCCAGTTGTGGGAGCTCGAACGTGACGGCGTGTTGCCGCTCGAGGCGGCCCATGCCTTGTTGCCGGTGATCGTTGGCGCGTTCGCGCGTCAGCATCAGACGCCACGCGAAACCGATTACGAAGTATTGTTGAAGGAGTCGGCGGAAATGGCGTGGATCGCGACCGAAGGCAATGCCTTCAATCACGCCACCGATCGCGTTGCGGACGTGTTCAAACTTGCCGACGACGAAAAGGCGAAGAGTCGTCCGATGAAGCCGGAAGTCGAGCGTTCACGTTCGGGCCGCGTGTTTCAGACCGCCTACCGCGCAGATATCGTGCGGCGCGAATTTCGCGCGGCCGATGACAGCACCGTGACGCGCGACGTGCCGGGCTCGTTCTACGAGTTCATCACGCGCAAGCGGACGTTCGATCAGGATGCACGCCGTTGGGAAACGGACCTGCGTTTCGACGCGGGCAACGCACAGGGCATCTTCAAGATGACCGCGAGCCAGGCTGCGTGATGTGTCGAGCAAGCCGTCACGCGGGCGTTGGACACGAAACGTGAGGGACGCAGTGGGAACGTCATTGGATGAAGAGCAGGGCGCGGACGTGAACGCTTCGTTGAGCGACGCGGCGGATAGCACGTCGAAAGAGCCGCGCATCGCCATGCCCTTTTCGGGTACCGCTGCCGTCATGCACGCGCTCGAAGCAGATTTGCGCCGCCATGTGCGCGGCGAAGTGCGTTTCGATCAGGGCTCGAAAGCGCTGTATGCGGCGGATGCGTCGAACTATCGGCAAGTCCCGCTCGCCGTGGTGGTGCCGTCGGACGTCGACGACCTGCTGGAAACGCTCGCTGCGTGCCGCCGCAATGACGTGCCGTTTCTCCCGCGCGGCGGCGGTACCTCGCAGAATGGCCAATGCGTGAACGTCGCGGTCGTGGCCGACGCGAGCAAGTATGTGAACCGCGTCGTGTCGGTCGATCCTGTGGCGGGCGTAGCGATCGTCGAGCCGGGTGTGGTCTGCGATACCTTGCGCGACGCCGCCGAAGAGCACGGTCTTACCTTCGCACCCGATCCCGCGACGCACAGCCGCTGCACGCTCGGCGGCATGATCGCCAACAACTCGTGCGGCGCGCATTCGGTGATGGCCGGCAAGACGGTCGAGAACGTCGAGGCGCTGGAAATCGCGACCTTCGATGGCGCGCGTTTCTGGGTCGGGCCGACCTCTGACGACGAACTTGAACGAATCATTGCATCGGGTGGTTGCCAGGGCGAAATCTACGCCGCACTCAAGCAACTGCGCGACACCTACGCGGACCAGATTCGCGCGAAATTCCCGCAGATCAAGCGACGCGTGTCGGGCTTCAATCTCGATCAACTGTTGCCGGAAAACGGCTTCAATGT
>NZ_DASRSY010000119.1:0-13000 GCF_035656215.1 Paraburkholderia sp. | reverse complement strand
CGGTTTTCGGATCGCGCGCCCCGAACACGACGCGGGCGATGCGTGCGTGCATGATCGCGCCGGCGCACATCAGGCAAGGTTCCAGCGTCACATAGAGCTCACAACCCGGCAGACGGTAGTTTTCGACGGCTTGCGCGGCTGCGCGTATTGCGATCATTTCCGCATGCGCCGACGGATCGTGCGCACCGATCGGATGGTTGAACCCTTTAGCGATGACTTCGTCACCCCGCACGAGCACCGCGCCAACCGGCACTTCGCCTGCGGCGCGGGCTTCTTCGGCGGCGGCCTGGGCGAGCGCCATGAAGCGACGATCGCGCTCCGGGACAAGCGGTGCGGGCGATTCGTCTGGCTCGGGTGTGTCGATGAGCGTAGCGGCGGAAGCCGTCGGAGTCAGGTCACTCTTCACGGGTACTGGAACGTTGGAACCAACGGATTCGGCCTGGGCATTCGGGAATGCCGCCTCGGCCGATTCACCAGAGTCGGCCGACTCCGGACCCGGTGCAGCGGAACGGGCAAGCGGCTCGCTCACCGCGAACCCGCATCGGCCATATTAAGGTTGCCGGCGCGTTCCGATAGCCGCTCGGCAATGCGGCGGCAGTATTCGCGCGGCAGGACCAGCGGGGCGCCGCGCAGCGATTCAATTGCCATATCGAGCGCCAGCATACGCGCCTGGAGACAGCAGCGGGTGGCCTGGTCGCTCACGGCATTCAGATCCGCTTGCAGGTCGCGCAAGGCACGCAGCTGCTCGACAGCCGGCGGCACGAAACCCGCATTCTTCAAAATCCGGTTGGCGACGCGCACTTCCTCAGGGACCAGTGCATCGTCCTCCAGAGGCAGCGGCGCACCCGCGCCCGGCAAATCATCGAACTCACCGCGCGCGGCTGCGGCGGCAATACGCTGTTCGACTAACGCATCAAGCAATTTCATCTGCAGTCCACTACGTTGCGGCCCAAGCATTCTATCAGGGAGCGCGCGACGGTTCTGGCTGTCTGACCGACGAATCCCCCTGGTTTTCAGATTTTGCGTATTTGAGGCACGCCTGACGTGGATTAGGGTGGAGGCTTGCCGGCGCCGCCGCTTCGTGCCCGCAAAAACTTACAAATATCTTTCGCGGCACGGTGCAAAAACGGCCGCCCGCACCTGCCCTACTCATTGAATTCTACTTACGCCATGCAATCCGAAACCCCCGACCACCGCTTCGACACAGCACCTCCCGCTTGTGCCGCACGCTTCAATCCGTGCGTCATCGCCTTGGGCACACGACTTCAAAAGCCCGCTTTCAAGCGATATCTACGCGCGGCATTGGCGGCCGCTGCGATGTCGGCGGCGTTATCAGGCTGCGGCGTGTTCTGCGGCGGTGCAGGCGGAAGTGGCGGCGGGTTCGCCGGCGGTTGCGCGACTGGCGTGCGGTTCTAGTCCGGCGCGCTTCAATGCATGGGCTTCACGGCTGCCGCCGCGAACCAGTACTACGGTCACCCGGCCGCCAACCGCCAGCGCGCCAGAACGACATGCCGGGTACGCCCGAGCAGGCTATGCACCAGCGCAAACTCGCGTACGTTCCAACTGACCGCTTCGACAGGCCGTGTCGCGATCGAGGGCATGCCATAAGCGAGGGTCACGTGCGGGGTGTACGACGTATTTGGCGAGACCGCGCGATCCCCAAATCCAGCGTTTTGCAATGCTACTGCAAGTGCCTCGTGAAGCGCGTGGAGCCCAACGACACCCTCGCCTCCACCCAACACCAGCGGCCCCGGCCGCGGTTTCAGCGCAAAACTGAGGGCATTGTCGAATTCGACGCTAAAAGGCTCCATCCTGATCGACGCGGCCGCGCTCATGGCCGCATCCACCCGCGCCGACGGCAAACCGCCCGCGAAATTCCCGAGGTGCAGCAACGTGACGTGCAAACGGTTGGCCGCGAGAGGCTTGCTCTTCGAACGCGTCTCCCCGCAGATCTGTTGCGCCAGCTTCGAGATGCTCGCCGCCGTATGCGTATCTGGAAAGACGGCGAAGAACAGGCCGTCTGTCGGGACAGGCGGCGCCTCGAGTCCGGGCAGCCACAGTTGCTCAGGCATGGTGCGCCTGAATGGGTGACGCAGACATTTAGAAGAAGCTCCTTTCATCGATGCGGGCTTGCCCGCGCATCTGAAAATTTCACAGCTCGACGGCGCGAGGTTCACCACGTCCGTTCACGCCTGATAACGTTGCTCTCACTGGGCGCACGCCCACGCCCACTACTGTACATTCATACAGTAGTGTCGGCAACGTGGAATTTGTAAACGATACAGTCGCGATGGTCGTAACGCGTGGCGCCACGGCGCTCAACGCACTGCAGCCGAGTGACAAAGTCAGTCCAGGGATTATGTGGACGTGCCCATCGACGTGAAAGGCGGTTGCGCGATCGCGGCTTGGTATCTGCGGTTCGCGCTGTGGCAACTGGACGGGATAGTGACAGGCGTTGCAGCCCGCCTCCTATCCCACATCACCGTGCGATTTCGACCGTCGGCTCAACCAGGAGCGAAACCGACGCTAACAACGCGCGCCCGCCCCCACGCATCAGTGCCTCGCGCAACACCTCGCGCCCGGAAAACCCTCAAATCAACTCCATCTTCGACGTCAGATAAGTCAACTCGATCCGGTTCGCCACGCCAAAGCGCTTGCGAAGTTTGCGCAGGTGGTAATCGACGTTATGCGCGCTCGTGTCGAGTCTTCTGCCGATTTCCTTATCGGATGCGCCTTCGGCGATGCCGGTCAGCAGCTTCTGCTCGAACACGGTGAGCCCGTGCGCCGAGTGTTCGCGCGCTGCCGAGATCAACTTCGGCGAGCCGAACTTATGCACCGACAAACCGATCGACAACGCCTGCTCCACGGTGGCCCGCGTGATCCACTCGCGACTGCGGCGCGGTGCCGTGAAGCTCATGAAGGCGTGCAGCCGCGTGCCAGGCATCGCCATCGAATACATGATCCCACTGCACATGCCATCGTCGCGCATGGTGTGCAGAAAGTCGTCGAGTGCCTCGGGCGGCGCCGGCACTTCGTGAGCGCTGTGCCGGCGCAAGTTGCGCAGATCCCACACGATCGCCATGTTGCAGCGGCGCGCGCCGAAGGTGCGTGGATCGACATCCACGTGATGGCGATCCACATACTCGCCGCGATAGGTCGAGGGTGTGAACGCCTCATGCAAAAAGAGCCGCTGCACGCCTTCGCGGGAATATTCGAGCGCGAAATAAGCGAACGTCGAGAAGCCCGTCAGATGCAGCAGACTCGCGACAATGCGCGTGCGCTCCGCCTCGCTCTGCGCACTGGCCAGCATGTCGGCCACGCCGAGGCGCGGCGCATCTTTCTGTTCGACCGCCGCCGGTTTCGAATCGTTGTACCAGACCACCGGAATCGAATGCGCGCGGTGCATCGCGTCGGCCGCAACGCTCCCGGCAACCGCAGCGCTCGCCGCCGGCAGCATGTCTACAGGATGATCTTCGCTTAGCGCAATGCCGGACATCGGTTCCTCAACGCAACGGCGCAGATTTCGCCCAGTACAAACTACGGTGCGAAAAATAGCGACGAAATGAATGGAAGAAAAACGTTGCGGCGTGCAGGGTTTTTAAATTGCCGCTGATCGTTCACGAAACATATCGTAATATCAATGCCGAACGATAGCGCAAGCAAAGCGCGTGTGGAAGAAACAATAAAAAAGACCAGGGATGTGCCGGGGTTTGATTCGTAGTCCACTAGAAAAAGAGGAATCTCACCCCAATGACACCGTCAGACGGCTCTCCAGTGGTCGAATGGTTCTCGCAAGCCGATGTGCTTGCCTACCTGCAGCCGCATCACAATGCAGGCGTCACCCAGGACACTACGAAAAATCGCACGCCTGATCATTTCGTTTTTACCGACCTCTCCAGAGCATCCGGAAAATTCGACCCGTCTCTCGCCGACTTCAGCGAATACCGCACACAGTTGCGCGATGCAGGCTTCAGCACCTTGAGCTACGGCGCCTTCGAAATGATCGGCCGCCGGGTGTTGCACGCGCATCTGCTGCGTGACCTCGCGCCGGTTTCGTTCGCGCAGCCGTACTTCGAGGGCATGTGGTATGAAGTCGATCCACGCTTCGCCGAAGTGCAGCAAAGCGGTTTCCCGGTCGCGTGGCGGCTCGCCCGCATCGACGAAGACGCGCAACGCAGCGGCGACCGGCGCAAGCTCGCACTCGTCGCGGCACTGCGCGCGCATGCGATGAATAGCGGCGTGATCTTCAGCATGTCGGCCCCGCAACTCGGTCTGAACGTCGGTGTCGGGCTCACGTCCGAACTGCACGACTCCGACTGGATCAACGATCGCGTGATCGGCACGGCGCTCGCTGTCAGCCTCGCCGTGCATCGCTTCGTGCAGCCGTTTCTCGAGGATCGTGTGGGGTCCACGCGCGTCATCGCGCTCGAGCCCGAACAGGAAGCGGTACTCCGACGGCTCGTGCAAGGCCTGTCCGATCAGGAGATCGCCGACGCGCTGCGGACCTCGCTGCACAAGGTCAGTTATCACATCCAGATGCTCGAACGCATCTTCAACGTACAGAACCGCGCGCAACTCGCCTATCTGGCAGCGCGGCGCGTCGTGGTGTAGGCCCCGTTGTGACGGCGCTGCTGCGCCGTTTGGGCGTTTCGTAGTCGGGCGTGCCGCCAGCCGCCAAAGTGTCCCCAACGCTACGAGGCGCCCCCGATTCTCTCCTGACTGTCCCCGCTAAACTCGATCGCAACCGGATACCTGAGGGCGTCGGCTTGCGCGTGCTCCACGCAAGCCGTCCCACTGTGTGCCGAGCGATGCAATCGCATCCACGCGATGCCGTCGCAGTGCGCTGCGTGGTCCCGAACCGGATACACGGTCGGGCTATAAACCAGGGAGTCGATACTCGACGATGGCAGATCTGAAGGCGCTTCCGCGCGACTGGCTGCGGCTATTTCCGGCTGGCGCAAATGCGTCCGGCATTCGCCGCGCCGCATCGCCACGTGCCGATCTGTTCCTCGCGGCGTTCATCGTCGCCGTGATCGCGCTGTTCATCCTGCCGCTGCCGCAAGCCGCGCTCGACGGGATGATTTCGCTGAACCTCGCGATCAGCGTCGTGTTGCTGACGGTGTCGACCTATGTGCCTTCGGCGGTGAGCTTTTCGTCGTTCCCGGCGCTGCTGCTGTTTACGACGCTGTTTCGTCTCGCGCTGAACATCGCGTCGTGCAAGCTCATTCTGCTGCACGCGAACGCGGGGCATGTGATCGACGCGTTCGGCCGGCTCGTCGTCGGCAATAACGTCGTCGTAGGTGGCGTCGTCTTTCTGGTGATCGCGGTCGTGCAGTTCATCGTCATCGCGAAAGGTTCGGAGCGCGTCGCGGAAGTCGGCGCGCGTTTTTCGCTCGATGCGATGCCGGGCAAGCAGATGAGCATCGACGCCGATCTGCGCGCCGGCATCATCAGTGCTGAAGAGGCGCGCGAGCGGCGCGAAAAGCTCGAGCAGGAATCGCAATTGCACGGCGCGATGGACGGGGCGATGAAGTTCGTCAAGGGCGACGCAATCGCCGGTCTCGTGATCGCGTTCATCAATATCGTCGCGGGCATTGCGGTCGGCACGCTGATGCACGACATGAGCATTGGCGAGGCGCTGCAACGTTACGCGATCCTGACGGTGGGCGACGGCATGGCGTCGCAGATTCCGTCGTTACTGGTATCGATCGCCGCCGGCATCGTGACGACCCGCGTTGCGACCCGCGACGCCCGTCAGCGTCAGTTGGGCGAGCAGCTAGGCGAACAGCTCGGCGCGCATCCGCGTGCGCTGCTGATCGCCGCACTGGTGCTCGCCGGGTTCCTGATCGTGCCGGGCTTTCCGAAGTGGTCATTCGCGCTGATCTCCGCGGCGCTCGGGACCTTCGCGGTGGTTCAGATGAAACGGCGCACCACGGCGCCGACCTTCAACCTGATCAGTATCACGGGCCGCGTCGGCGATGCGCAAGGCGAAGGGCAATCCGCGCGCGTGACCCATGCGGCCGGCGTCACGTCGCTGATCGCGGTGACGCTCGCGGCGGACCTGCGCGGCGCGCTGAACCTGGCGCACTTGCAGACCTCGCTATCGAGCGCGAAAGCGCGGGTCGACGCGGACATCGGCACGGTGTTTCCGAGGATTTCGCTCGCTGACGACGACGCGGCGCCGGACGGCACCTACCGGATCTATCTGCAAGACGTACTCGCCGCGCACGGTGCGCTCAAACCCGGCTGGTTCCTGTGGGACGGCGTGTCGCCGCTGCCGGAACAGGCCGAGCGGCAACCCGCCGAAGCATTCGGTCCTTATGCGACGGCGTTGTGGATCAAGGGCGACGCGGCGCAAGCCGAAGGCAAATCGCTCTCGAGCGAAGCAGCGCTTGGCGCACATGTCGAACAGATCGTGCGGCAGCATGCCGACGAATTGCTCGGCATCCAGGAAACGCAGGCGCTCGTGCATCTGGCGCGGCGCGATCATCCGGAACTGGTCGGCGAACTGACGCGGCTCGTGCCGCTGCAGCGCGTCACCGAAGTGCTACGCCGCCTGCTCGCCGAACAGGTACCGATCCGCAATCTGCGCGTGATCTTCGAAAGCCTGATCACGTGGGCGCCGAATGAGCCCGACGACGTGATCGCGCTAGTCGAACTGGTACGCATCGATCTACGCCGGATGATCACCGACCGGTACGCGGGCGCGGCGCGCCAGCTGCGCGTCGTGCTGTTCGAACAGAACCTGCAGGAACGCATTGAGAAAGCGGTGATGCGTACCCGGCAGGGCAATTTTCTGGCGCTGCCGAGCGGCGTCAAGCAGGACATCTGCGAGCAGGTGCGTGCGATCGTCAATGCGTCGAGCGCAGCGCCGGGCGCACACGGCAACGCACGGCTCGCGGTGATGATCGCGCTCGGTGCGCGCCGCTACGCGAAGTCGATCCTGCAGCCGGTACTGCCCGACCTGCCGGTGCTGTCGTATCAGGAGATCGAAGAGGACGTGCAGTTGCATACGGTGGGCTGGGTGAAAAATCCAGCCGACGACGGCACGCACGGCGCGGGCGCCGACGTGCGGACGGCAACGGGAGCGACGCGATGACGAGCTCGACGATCCTCGACCTGACGCAGCAGGCGCTGATGCTGGTGCTGCTGCTGTCGCTGCCGATCGTGCTGGTCGCCACCGTCACGGGTCTCGCGGTCGCGGTGCTGCAGGCCGTCACGCAAGTGCAGGACGCGAACCTCGGTATCGCCGTCCGGCTGGTCGCCGTGATGGTTGCGCTGGTGGTGTTGTCGGGCTGGCTGGGGGGCGAGGTGCTGCGCTTTGCGCAGCAGGCGCTGACGCGATTGTTTGTTTCCACAACAGGTGTTTTCTGATGCGCCGACGTGCAGTTCCGCTCTCCTTCGACCGGCGACGTGCGCAAGCCGCCGCGACGCTCCTGCTTGCTACGGCCCTCCTCTCCGTGTCGCTGTTCGCGGCACTCTCGCAGCCCGCGCGCGCGGCCGAACTGCGCTGGCGCAACCGGCCCTTTACGATCGTCGCGAACGGCCGCAAGATCGCCGACTTCATCCGCGAGCTCGCATCGTCGCAAGGCGTGACGGCGGTCGTCGATCCGAAGGTGGACGGCACCATCAGCGGCCGCTTTTCCGGCACGCCGCAGCAGACGCTCGACACGATCTGCTCGACCTACGGCCTCACGTGGTACTACGACGGCTCGTTCCTGTACATCGATCCGGCGGACCAGTCACAGAGCCAGGTGATTCCGATCCCGCCTAATTCGGCCGGCGAAATCGGCCGCGCGCTCGAGACCATGCAGATCACCGACAAGCGCTTCGCGCTTGTCATCAACGATCGCGCGAACAGTATCTATGTGTCCGGCCCGCGCCGCTATATCGAACTGGTGCGGCAGGCGGTCGGCTCGGTCGGCAATCCGTCGTCGAATGGCCAGCTCGCGGACGTGCGCGCATTCCGGCTGCACTACGGCTGGGCCTCCGACTTCACCGTGAACCGCTCGGGCAAGGAAGTCGTGATTCCTGGCGTCGCGACGATGCTAAAGCGCCTCTACGGTAAAGGCGGCAATCACAGCAACACCATGCCGGTGAATGCGACGCTCGGCGCGGCCGCTCGGCAAATGAAACTCGGCTCCGGCGTGACAATCGCCGTGCCGCGTATCGAGTTTCCCGATATCGCGGGCGGGTCGTCCGCCAACAGCGGCTACGGCGCCTCGGGTCTGTCGACGGACGGCGTGAGTCCCTTCGCGAACAATGCCGGCGGCAACAACGACACGCTGCCGCAGATCGAGGCCGATCCGGCAATCAACGCGGTGCTCGTGCGCGACCTGCCGGAGAACATGTACCGCTACCAGTCGCTCATCAACGACCTCGACGTGCGGCCGCGGATCGTCGAGATCAATGTCACGATTATCGATATCGACGAGAACTCGCTCGACAGCCTAGGCATCGATTGGCGCCTGCATACCTCGCACGGCGACGTGCAGATCGGCAACGGCTCGAGTCCGCTGAACGGCAACACGCAATACAACGGCAGCGGCAACCCGCCGCTCACGTTCGGCGTCGGCACGAGCGAACAGGGCCAGACGGGCACCTTCCTGCCGACCGGTATCGCGCTCACCGCATCGATCGGCGGCTCGTTGCGCGACTACCTGCTGACCCGCGTCAACGCACTCGCGCAGAACGGCAACGCGGAGCTGCATTCGAAACCGAAAGTACTCGCACTCGACAACACCGAGGCCATCCTCGAAAACCTCACGCAGTTCTACGTGCAGGTGCAGGGCTACCAGGATTCGTCGCTATACAGCGTGACGACCGGCACGAGCATCAAGGTCACGCCGATGATCGTCGACGACAACGCGGCGCAGCCCGCGAACGCGAGCGCAACGCCAGGCGCAAGCCCGGAAAGCGTAATGATGTCGATCGACATTCAGGACGGCAACGTCGTACCTGGCCAGTCGGTATCGAACATCCCGGTGATCCAGCAGCGCAACATCGTCACCAAGACGATGATCGACGAAGGCAAGAGCCTCCTGATCGCCGGCTTCAACAACGACCAGGTGCAGATCAACAAGAGCGGCGTGCCGTGGCTGTCGAACATTCCGTGGATCGGCAACCTGTTCAAGTACACCGACAAGACCGGCGACCACATGGAGCGTTTCTATCTGCTCACGCCGCGCGTGGTCAGCAACGCGTCGATGTATGCGCCGGACGGCGCGCCGATCAATCCGGGCGCCGGCAGCGTGCCGGACGCGAACGGTATGTCGATGTACCGGCCGCCCGACAACGATATCGCCGTGCCGCTCACGCCGAAGCCGCTGCCCGGCTCGCGCTTCGGCCCCCCACTGCCCCCGCCGCCCCACGACCCGGCGTCGCAACCGGCGGCAACGCAAAGCGGCGCGCAGGCAGGATCGCAAGCCAGTGCGCAAGCCGGCACGCCAACAGGATCGCAGGATCATGTCTTCAACCACCCTTGATCCGCACCGCACCGCGTTGAACGCGCCACCCGCGCCGGCGCAGGATGCCGCGGCGTCGCCGTGGAACCTGTGCTTTCTGAGCGGACCGATGTACGGCCGCACGATGTCGCTCGCGCGCGGCGCGAACTGGATCGGCACCTCGGCCGACTGCGAAGTCATCCTGCCCGATCGCGAGATCGGCGCGAAGCAGGTGTGCCTGCAGGTCGGCGCGCTGGCCGTGACCGTGCAAAACGTCGGCGCGGAAAGCAGCGCGCCGGTGCTCTTCAACGACGAAGCGCTTGCCGCGGACCGCCGATCGCTCACGCCCGGCGATGTCGTGACGGTCGGCTCGATTCGCCTCGGCATTGCCCGCAATGCGCAGGCCGCCGCCGCGCTGCCCGCCGAAAGCGAGAAGCTATCTGCTGAACGCGATACGGTGTGGCCCGGCTGGCTTGCCGGTGCGATGCGCCGCGTCGGCAGCCGCCGCTTCGTGCTGGTGCTGGCCGCACTATGGCTCGGCGTGGCGCTGGGCGCGCTCGGCTACGGCCTGGTCGCGTGGTCGGGCAGTCTGCCCTGGCAGCAGGAATCGGCGCTCGCGCGCGTGCACCGGCTGCAGCAGGCGCTGCGTATCTACCCGGAGCTGAGCGTGGCGCCGCGTGACGACGGCGCGCTCGTCACCGGCTACGTGAAAGACGGTGCTGAGCGCGACAAGGTCGCGCAGATCGTCGCCGGTGTCGATAACGCGGCACTCGGCAATCTGTATGTGGTGAGCGACCTGCTCGCGACCGCGCAAACCTATTTCAGCGATACACCGCTGACGGTGTCATATCTCGGCCGCGGCAAGATCGAACTCAGCGGCGACGCGCCGCGCTCGCAGGTCGCACAGCGCATCCAGAACTACATGAAGGACGCGCGCCCCGCGCTCGAAGTCGTCGATCACGTGCATTACGGCGATCCGGCTGCGCCGACACACACCGGCATGCTGGGCGGCGCCGGCGGCATCCCGGAGATCGTCACCGTGTTCGCGGGCGACGGCGACCAGCGCTACATCGAGACCGCCGACGGCGGCCGCTATTTCGAGGGCGCGAAGATGAAACAGGGGCCGACCGTCGTGTCGATCGGACCGGACGAAGTGGTGTTCGAAAGCGAAGGCCGCCGGATCACGATGCCGCTCGGCGGCAGTCGCGCCGGCACACCAACAGCGACCCCGGAGGGCGCCTCGACCGCGCTCGTGACGGGCGGCGCGGCGGCTGGCGTGGCATTGCCGGCGGCCGGTTCGGGCGCGCTTCAAGCCAGCGCGGGGGCACCCGCCTCGCCGGCACCGAATGCCTCAGGCATACCCGCTTCAGCCGCTCCGACGCGTGCGGCTGAAGCCCAGTAGGAGCAGCACAGGTATCGAATTTTCGCGTGCGGCGCGCCACGAGCGGCGCCCCACGCCACCCAACGCAGGCCGGCGCATTCACCCGCAGCGCGGCGGCAGGCGAAAGCGGCGCACGGCATAAGGCCGTGCTGTCAAAGTCGTTGTTCACGCACCAAGGAGCTACACATGAGCACTCAACCCACCGGCCCCGTCACCGATACCGGCGCCGTGCAGAACCAGGCCAACCAGTTGATCGAGGCACAGACGAAGCTGACCGAAATCCAGTTCCAGGTACAAAGCTCGACGAGCACCTTCCAGACCACCGGCGCAGTGACGTCGGCAGCCGGGACGGCCGCGTCGCAGGCAGCGGAGCATATCGGTTCGGCAGGCCGCTCCTGAGCCCGGGCGCTGGCCGCCCGTGCGTCGCGGGACCGCACCCGCCGGTGAGAGTCATCGGCGGCGGGGTCGCGCACGTGCAGAGCGGCCGGTTGCCCGCGCTGGCCCATGCTATCCACGAGGAGAGCAGATCATGAATGTTTCAGGTGTCGCACCACCCGCCACGGCAGCGCTCGCAAGCGCTGCGCAGACGGCTCAGGCCGGCGCGCAGAACAAGGCCCCGGACGGGGCGCAGGTCCGGCAGTTCGACGGTTTGATGCAGCCGTCCGATGCGCATGCCGCCAATGCGGCGGCGCAAGCCGGCCAGCCCAACGCCCCGACTCAGGCGGCGCAGGCCGTGGCCCTCCAGGCGCCCACCACGGCGGTACAGATGACGCCGCAGACGGCGCCCTCGTCGCTCGTCGAGCGTTTGCGCGATTTCACGACCGACCTCGACACCCGCTATTCGACGCTGCAAAAACATCAGGTTCAGATGCTCACGTCGATGACGCAGAACGCTAACGATCCGATGATGGCGATGGCCCAGGCGATGGACTTCCAGTGGAGCGCGACGACCACGATCTCCGAATATCAGTTGAGCCTCGCGGTTGCGCAAGCGACCAACGGCTTGACTCACTCGATTCTGAAGAACCAGGAATGACGGCTCACCGTTTCACTCAAGGTTCCGCACGGTCCGAACGTTTCGTCCGCGAGCACACTTCGCGCGCGCCATTCCGTCGTTGCGTGGCGCGCGTCGCGCTCGCTGGCGCGCTCGTGCTGCTGGCCGGCTGCCAGAAGGAGTTGTACTCGGGTCTGTCGGAAGCCGAAGCCAACCAGATGATCGACGTCCTGGGCGATGCCGGCATTTCGGCGTCGAAAGACAACGACGCGCGCGACGGATCCGACCAGCAGGCATGGCAGGTCGGAGTGTCCGAGAACGACCTCCATTCCGCGTTGTCCGTGCTGCGCACCAACGGTCTGCCGAAGCCGCATTTCGCGAGCATCGGCGAACTGTTTCAGAAGCAGGGGCTGGTCTCGACGCCCGCCGAAGAGCGCATGCGCTATCTGTACGGCGTGTCGCAGGATCTGTCGCGCACGTTGCAGGACATTCAGGGTGTCGTCGTCGCCCGCGTGCAGGTGGTGATTCCGGAAAACGATCCGCTCGCCGACAAGATCAAGCCGTCTTCGGCAGCGGTGTACATCCGCTACAAGCCGGGCGTCGATCTGCGCGCGATGGCGCCGATGGTGAAGGACCTCGTCGCGCACAGCATCGAAGGATTGCAGTACGACAACGTCTCGCTGTTTTTGCAGCCCGCGGCGGAACAGGCCCCGCCCGCCAACGGCATCAGCAATGCTGTGAACGACGTCGTGCGTCTGCGCTCGCCACTCGGCTGGCTGGTCGGCGCGCTGATCCTGCTGACGCTCGCGGTGATCGCGCTGTCGGCCGCGCGGCGCGGCATGTTCGGAGGCCGTCTTGCCGGGCTGCTCGGCAGCAGCGGCCGCGGCGGTGGCAGCGAAGCGGGCACGCGCAGCGTGCGCACGAGCGGCGCGCGGGACAGTGCCTGATCCCCGCCGACGCCGTAGGCGTGCCGCGCTTCGCGTCTCGCCTTCGCGGCCGAACATACTGCGGAGTACGCCATGAGCACGCCGTGGCTGCACACGCTAGTGTCGTGAGTTAGAAGTTCGTTGAATCACTTCCCGGTTCTTTCCGGAATGACAAAGTGCTGATAAAAAAGTCGCTCGGACTCGCGCAGTCCTTCTTCCGTAAAGATCACGGACTTCGTCTTGTTCACAGGGTCTT
>NZ_DASRSY010000118.1:0-11273 GCF_035656215.1 Paraburkholderia sp. | reverse complement strand
CCACCGCGTTATGGCATAGGTTCGTGCGGCCGCCGACGAACCAGCGCGCGAACGGCGGATTCGAGCGGTCGAGCACTGTATCGAACGGCGTCTGCCAATGAATCCGCTGCGCCTGTTCACGCCAGAATTCCTCGGGTTGCTCGATCGAACGGCGGTGGAAGTCGCGGTAGCTGGTCATCTGCGGCGATCCTTCTGCTGCGTGAGTGAACGGATGGCGAGTCGTACGGCTGTTGGGCGCGGCGCGAGAGCAGGGCGTACGTCCGCACAAGCATAGAGCACGCGTGGCCGTGCGGACAACGCGGGTTCACCATGAGCGCCACCGTGCCCGGCGTAGCGCGACGCCGAACTGACTCGGCCAAAGCTGCGGCAACGGCCGCGCCGTGCAATCCACGAAGCGCACCCGGCAAACCCATGGGACCAAAGAAAAAGGCGCCGTAGCGCCTTTTTCCTCATTCACTTCCGGACAAGCTCATCACGCTTTCGCGCGCTTGCCTTCGACATTCGGCAAAAACACCGTCAGCACGCCGATCAGCGGCAGGAACGAGCACACCTTATACACATAAGTGATGCTGGTGGCGTCGGCCAACTGCCCGAGCACGGCCGCGCCGATCCCGCCCATCCCGAACGCGAAACCGAAGAACAGCCCTGCGACCATCCCCACTTTGCCGGGGATCAGTTCCTGCGCATAGACGAGGATCGCCGAGAACGCCGAAGCCAGCACGATACCGATGATCACCGTCAGCACGCCGGTCCAGAACAGGTTGGCGTACGGCAGCAGCAGCGTGAACGGCGCAACGCCGAGGATCGACACCCAGATCACGTATTTGCGGCCGATTCTGTCGCCGATCGGACCACCAATCACCGTACCCGCCGCGACCGCCGCGAGGAACACGAACAGGTGGATCTGCGCGGCCTGCACCGGCAGATGGAACTTGTCGATCAGATAGAACGTGAAGTAGCTGTTGATGCTGGCAAGATAGAAGTATTTCGAGAACACCAGCAACATCAGCACGCTCATCGCGAACAAGACCTTGTTGCGCGACAGCGTCGCGTGGCCGGCCTGGCTGCGCGTCTTCTTGACCGACGGATGAGCCTTGTACCAGCGGCCGATCTGGGTCAGCACGACCATCGCAACCAGCGCCGCCACCGAGAACCACGCGATGCTGCGCTGGCCGTGCGGAATCACGATCAACGCCGCGAGCAGCGGTCCGAGCGACGAACCCGCATTGCCGCCCACCTGGAACAGCGACTGCGCGAGCCCATGACGCCCGCCCGAGGCCATGCGCGCCACCCGCGACGACTCCGGATGGAATACCGACGAGCCGCAGCCGACCAGCGCCGCCGCGACCAGCAGCACGTTGAAACTCGGCGCGACCGACATCAGCAGTAGTCCGGCGAGCGTGAAGCCCATCCCGACCGGCAGCGAATACGGCTTTGGATGCTTGTCGGTATAGCTGCCGACAAGCGGTTGCAGCAGTGAAGCGGTGATCTGGTAGGTCAGCGTAATCAGGCCGATCTGCCCGAACGACAGTGAAAAGTTGTCTTTCAGCATCGGGTAAATAGCCAGAATCAACGACTGGATCATGTCGTTGAGCAGGTGCGAAAAGCTGATCGCACCGAGCACGGAGTAAACCGTGCGCTGGACTTGCGCGGCCGGCTGAGAGGGGGCCGGGGTGGCAGAACCAGCGGTTCCGGTTGAGGCGCCGGCGAGGGCGCTTTTATCGAGGCTCGTTTCCATACGCTAGATGAGAGAGAAGAGAGTGAAAGGTAAAGATTCAGGCTGCCGGCGCGTCGTCGTTCTTTGGAGTCACATACCTGTTCGACTGCTGCGGCATTTCGACGCGGTATCGGGCGTTGTCAGCTATTTGTCGAAGTTTAATGTGGCTTCGATGAATTGTAAGGACAAGTTTTGTCGCGAATCGGACACTTATGGCTCGTCCGGACGTCATGGGTGCGTTGAAACGGGGAGCCTCATGCACCGCGGCGGTGCTTGCGGCGGCTGTGCTGCCATTACCACGCGTGGCTGGCAAGTCGTCTGATAAAAGCGGTTTGGGGATTTTTGGCCATGTATAAAACGGTCGCGGGCGCGAAGCTTACAAAGCGACGCGTCGAGGACCGGGCGTAGCAGTTGGCATCACGTGAGCGGCGTTAAAGATCGCAGACGTTTATGCCGTAGACCCGAAGAGAAAAGCATTAATGCCGGAACCGACCTTTCCGGCAGTTCGATTACGTGGGGACGAGGAATATGAAAGCAGTTTCGCTAGGCGGCCAGACGGGCGCGGGGTTCGTACCGGAAGGGGAAGTGGCGGGCAAGCCGTCGCCATCGCGTGGACAGGGCAGCCGCTCGCGTGCCGTGCGGCTCAAGGGTTTGTCGGTGAAGGCGACGCTGCGGCTTGCGTTTGCCGTGCTGTTGATTGGCACGCTTGTGATCGGTGTTTTTTCGCTGACCCAGATCAGCCGCCTGAACGCCTCCGCGCAATCGATCTACGACCAGGGCCACGTGGCCAGCCGCGCTGCCGAAGAGGCGCGCGGCCACATGCTGCGCGCAAGCCGTGCGCAAAAGATGCTGCTGACGGCGACCACGGCCAAGGAGCGCGACGAACTCGGCGCTGATATCGACAAAGGTCTGAGCGGTCTTGGCACCGAACTCGGCACGCTGCAACAGTACGTCGACACATCCGACGCGAAGGCGGTCGACCAGCAGAAGAAATTTGCCGCGGCCGTCACGGTGTGGAGCGGCCATTTGCGTGACTTCGTGAAGCTTGTGAAAGCGCAGCCGCTCGATCTTTCGCAGATGAACTGGCAGGTCGGCATGCAGGACGTCTCGCTGCTGGTCGAGACCGGCAAGCTCGAGACACTTGTCGACGGACTCGTCGCGCAGCGCGGCACGGCCGCCAAGGCGACCATCGAGGCGTCGGGTTTTATCTTCCATTCATCGTTCGTGATGATCGCGGTGATGACGGTCGCATTGATCGTGTTGGCGTTCGGCATTAGCGAGTGGGTGGTGCGACGCCTTGCCGGCCAGCTTGGCGGTGAGCCGGCGTACGCAAAAGAAATTGCGAGCCGGATCGCGGCGGGCGACCTGTCGAATCAGATCGCGTTGGGCCGCAAGGACAAGTCGAGCATGCTGTACGCGCTGCACGACATGCAAAGCGGTCTCGCGACAACGGTTTCCGACATCGCTTCCAGTGCGGACGCGATTGCGACGGCGTCGGGCGAAATTTCGATGGGCAATCTGGACTTGTCGCAGCGCACCGAGCAACAGGCGATGGCGCTTGAGCGGACCGCGAGCAGCATGGAGCAACTGACTTCCACGGTGAGACAGAACGCCGACAACGCGAAGCAGGCGAGCACGCTGGCCAACAACGCCTCCGAGATTGCCGAGAAGGGCGGCGATGTGGTGAGCCGCGTGGTCGCGACGATGAACGAGATCAACGACAGTGCGCGGAGCATTGGCGACATCATCGGCGTGATTGAGGGGATTGCATTCCAGACCAACATTCTGGCCTTGAACGCAGCGGTGGAAGCCGCCCGAGCCGGCGAAGAAGGCCGCGGATTTTCGGTGGTCGCAGCCGAAGTCCGCAATCTCGCGCAGCGCAGCGCGGCTGCTGCCAAGGAGATCAAGGGCTTGATCAGTGCCTCGGTGGAGCGAGTAAGCAACGGCTCGACACTGGCACAAAATGCCGGCCAGACCATGGACGAGGTAGTGAAGGCCGTGAAGCGCGTGACCGACATCATGGGCGAGATATCGGCGGCATCGTCCGAGCAAAGCGCGGGCATCGAGGAGATCAACCTCGCGGTGACGCAGATGGATTCGGGCACGCAGCAGAATGCCGCGCTGGTGGAGCAAGCAACAGCCGCCGCCCGCTCACTGGACGACCAGGCCCGCGGCCTGAAGCAGATGGTCGGAAAGTTCAGGCTATAAAACGGCGAAGCACCGTACCCGAAGCCTCGGGAATGAGGCCAGCATGACGTACCGCCTCGGCGCGCGCAGCGCCGCCGAGGCGAAGCCGACGGCCCCCACCCGCAACCGAAACCCTTGGTTTCCGTGGCGGACCCATCCGCGACGCACGCAGTGCGGAGTGGGAGCGGATGAGCGCTTTGTCACATACGGGGAATGTGCGAGAACACAGATTCCAGATGCACCACTACCGCAACTGCGCGGGGGACCCGCTTAAGAGTTAGCGGTTTGAGCCGCTTTCTCTTGCTTACTTCTCTTTGCGGCCGGCAAAGAGAAGTAAGTGCCCGCCCCGCACA
This sequence comes from Paraburkholderia sp., assembly GCF_035656215.1. Classification (GTDB taxonomy): domain Bacteria; phylum Pseudomonadota; class Gammaproteobacteria; order Burkholderiales; family Burkholderiaceae; genus Paraburkholderia. The sequence continues at coordinate 7,016 of NZ_DASRSY010000118.1, read as the reverse complement.
GGGGCGACGCTAATAGACCAATAAGAAAACAAGGAAAGGCCAAAACCACAAAACCACAGACACCAGGCGCCGCGAAGGCAATCAACTTAGCTTGGCTTAACAACAACAGTACAAGTAATCCCAGCAGCCAACACAACCCCATCGGGCACAGAATCAATCTTCACCCGCACGGGCACGCGCTGCGCCAACCGAACCCAGTTAAAAGTCGGATTCACATCAGCCAGCAACTCACGGCTCTCAGGATTATCCCGATCATAGATCCCCCGAGAGATGCTCTCGACATGCCCTTGCAGCGTGCCCCCACTCATCAACCGAACTTCAGCCTTGTCCCCAACCCGAACATGAGGCAGCTTGGTCTCCTCAAAATACCCATAAACCCAGAACGAGTGACTATCGACAATCGCCAGCTTGGCAGCCCCGGCAGTCGCATAATCCCCGCGGAAAACGTTCAGGTTGGTGACATAGCCATCAACCGGCGCCACCACCCGAGTCCGCTCAAGATTCAACTTCGCAGCATCAAGCGCAGCCAAAGCCTGCTGATAGGAAGCCTCAGCAGCAGACGCAGTGTGAGTCGCATTCTCACGACTCTCCTTGGACACGACCAAAGCATCCATATCCGCACGCCGCTGCGCATCATCCCGCTTCATCTGCAACTCAGCCTTACGCGCAGCAACCGCAGCCTGAGCCTGCTCAACAGCAATCTGATAGTGCGAAGGATCGACCTGCATCAACAGATCCCCTTTCTTTACCAGTTGATTGTCCTTAACAGGCAGATCGACAACCGCGCCGGAAACATCAGGCGCCACATTCACGATCTCAGCGCGCACGCGCCCATCACGTGTCCACGGTTCATCCATGTAATGAACCCACAACACGCACCCAATCAAAATCGCGACGATAAAAATAATGGCTGTCGCGACGAAGCCAACAATATTTCGGATGGTCATGTTTCGACTCTGATCAACGATAAACGGCGAGACTCAGCACGCCGCACACACACACGAGCAAGCTGGCCCGGAACAAGGACGGATGCCACACCACGCGATACAAGCCCGTATAGGCAATCACGCGGTCCAGCACCCAGGTAAGCGCGGCGCCCGCGATAAACAACAGCACGATGGTCGGCACGTAAGCGTCGAAAACGGCGATATCACGTGGCATGACGAACTCCTTCTGACGCGTCGGCACGTCCGCTCATCAACGGTTCAAGCGGCGATTGCGGATCGAGCAGCGCGGTACGAATGAAATGCAGTTGACTCAGAATGCGTTGCAGCTGATGCCGCTCTTCGCGCGGTGGCGTGAAAGTGGCCAGCATCTGTTGAACGGCGGCAATTGCATCGGTGGTGGCGGCGAGCGCGCCGTCGAAGCGGTCCGCACGCGGACGTTCGAATAGCGCGCTCACCGCGTCGCGCATCGCGCGCAATGAGACACGCCACGGCATCGTCTGCGCATAGCGCGCGTCGCGGGGCAGGGCCGCTATTTCGCGGCGCAGATCGATCATCGCGTTGCCCACTTCGAGGACCGAGAAGAGCCAGCGCAAGGTGTCGCGTTTGAGTTCGGGTTCATTCTGCGCGAGCGCGTTGATCTGGAACATCAGGTCGCGTGCGCCGCTCTCGAAGCGTGAACGTACCCGGCGCATGCCCGCGCGGCTCGCCAATACCACCTGACGGCGCAAGTCCACCAGCAGGCGGTTGCGCAGCCACGGCGTCGAAGGCGGCAGCAGCACGGCAAAGGCAACCGCGCACACCAGCATCGACAGCACCAGCGCAATCGCGTCGTTAATGGTGCCGCTCGGGTCGTAGTGAATCAGGTTGTCCGGACCGGCCAGGAAACAGAAGAAGATGCAGTAGCCGACGCCATAGCCCGCGAGTGCCGGGCGCGTCGTCATGAACACGCCGAGCAGCAGGAAGGGCGTGAGCGCGGCGCACAGCAGCGGAAAGCCGTCTATGTGCGGATACACGCCGTACACCGCGATCATGCCCATCACCGAAGCGACCAGCGTGCCGGCCGCCATCTGGAAGGCCGTGCGTTTCGGATTCGGCGACGACGACGCGAGTGCACAGACCGCTGCTGCGTTCAGCGTCAAGGTCGAGCCGCTCGGCCACGCCGTCGCGATCCAGAATGCGCCGAGCACCATCATCACGATGGTCGCTCGCAAGCCGGCCACGCCCGCGGCGATAGCGTTCGTCTTCGGTTCGTAGCGCTCGATCCAGCGCTCGCGTTCGTGCGTGTCGACGGCAAGCGACGCATAGGTGGCCGCGTACGCGTGCAGATCGTCGATGAAGCGGTACAGCAGTTCAGCGCCGGTGTCGAAGTCGAGCAGCGGGGCGTCCGGCCGCGTTTCCAGTGCGACGCGTGTCGCGCGGACCCGCTTGGGCAACTCCGCTTTGTACGCGTCGAGCTGCGCGGCGGCGTGGGCGGCATCCGTGGCGCTCAACACCGGTTCGCCGGATTTCGCGAGCAACGGCGCGATTTCCTTGAAGTACGGTTCCAGCGCTTCGATTGCGACGGTCGCGCCGCTCGTGTGCGTATCGCGCAGCCGGTTCATCAACTGATGCAGCGCGTGAAAGCGCGTCGAGGCGGTCATGAACTCACTGTTCAGACGCGCCAGCCGGCCGCCGCGCATCCGCGAATCGGGGCCTTCGAACACGGCGACACTGCGCGCGGTTTCGAAACCGACGATGTCGGCGACAAAGCTCGCATTGGTCGCTTCGATCTGCGCGCGGTCGTTGCGCCCTGCCAACGACGCCGACACATACTCGACGAACGCCGAGAAACGCGCGCGCACGGTGCCGCGCATCTGCAAGCCGGCGAACTGCGGAAACACGAGGCCACTGACCGCGCCCGCGCAGATGATCCCGACCACCACTTCCGCCACCCGCGTGAGCGCGCTCAGAAACGCGCCGTCCGGATGCTGCGAAGCGGGGATGCCGATCAGCGCGGCGGTATAGCCGGCCAGCACGAAACCGTACGACTTGAAGTTGCGATTGCGCGCGGCGCCGGCGGTGCAGATGCCGACCCAGATCGCGGTCGTGGCGATGAACAGTTCCGGCTGCTGCGCGAACAGACCGATCAACGCAAGCATGACGACGAGGCCGACCAGCGTGCCGCAGATCCGGTAGAAGCTTTTGGCGAACACCATCCCGCTTTGCGGCTGCATCACGATGAAGACGGTGGTCATCGCGGTGCGCGGCTGGGGCAGGTCGAGTTTCATCGCGATGCCGAGCGCCAGAAAGCAGGCGGCGAGCGCTTTGAACAGATAGACCCATGTGAGGCCGTCGGTACGGGCCCAGTCGGCGGCGGCCGTGTAAAGCGCGGCAAACGATGCCGGACGCGAGGTGGGAGAGGGGGAGGCGGACATGGTCGGCTTCCCTTACTCGGCCGCGGGCGAGTTGGCGGTCGAACCTGCCACCGCTTTACCTTTCCCATGCGCCGGCAACGTCTCATTCGCTTGCGGACCATTGGCCGGTTCGTCGAGTCCACCACCCAAGGCCGTGACCAGGGACGCATGCGCGCCCAGCCGTTCGGCCTGAATCTTCGCGACGCCTTCCTGCGCGCGCAGCAACTGGCTTTGCGCGACCAGCACGTTCAGATAGTCGGTCAAACCGCGTCGATACCCTTCCCGCGACAGCTCGTAGTTCTTGCGAGCCGTTGCGACCGAACGGTCGGCGTCTTGCGCCTGGGTCGCGAGCGAACGGATCCGGATCACCTGGTCGGAGATGTCCTTCAGTGCGCCGACGATCGACTGGTTATAGCGATCGACCGCCTCGTCGTAACCCGCCGACGCCGCGCCGAGTTGCGAGCGCAGACGCCCGCCGTCGAGGATCGGCAGCGACAGCGCCGGACCCGCGCTCCAGCTATGCGACGGGTCCTTCAGGAACTGGAACAGCGGCCCCATCGCGGCGTATCCGCCGATCGACGCCAGCAGGTTGATGTCCGGGTAGAAGCTGGCCTTGGCGACGTCGATGCCGCGCGCTTGCGCCGCCACCGTCCAGCGTGCCGCGACCACGTCCGGCCGATGGCCGATCAGATCCGCGGGCAGTGCGCTGGGCAGGCCGGCGGGTGCGTTGTCGAGCGAGAGCGTCGGACGCTGGATCGCATCGCCCGCGCCCGGACCCTTGCCAGCCAGCGCGGCCAGCTGATTGCGGCCGAGTGCGATCTTTTCCTCGATCGCATCGATCTGGCGTTCGTATTCCGGCATCGGCGTTTCGGCCTGGCTCACTTCGAGTTGCGTGCCGATGCCGCCTTTCAGGCGCCGATTCGCCAGGTCGACGATCTGCTGCTGTTGCTGCAGCGTGGATTTGGCGATATCGAGCAGCGCGTAGTTCATCGACATCTCAATGTACGTGCGCACGACGTTGCCTTCCAGCTCGAGCTGGGCAGCGCGGAAGTCCGCCGCGCTCGCATGGGCGGCGTCGAGCGCGCGCTCGGCGGCGTTCTTGTCCTTACCCCAGAGATCGAGGTTGTACGACAGCCCCAGCGTGCCAGTGTTGTTCCACGACTGCTCGCCCGCGAGCGGGCCGGGGCCGTAATAGAGGTTGTCGGCCCATTTCTGACGCTGGATCGACAGGCTGCCGTTCACTTGTGGCGATAGCGCCGAACGGGCAACGCCCGCCATCGAGACGGCTTCGCGCACGCGCGCCTGGGCGACGGCGAGATTCGGATTGCCTGCCTGCGCGGCTTCGACCCATTCATTGAGCTGCGGATCGTTATAGGCGCGCCACCAGTCGGCGGCGGGCCATTGAGCGTCCGCATTGGCGGCCCGGATGGCGTTGCCTGCGTCGAGCGAGGAAGGCTCGATTCCGCGGTCTTGCGGCGCGATGCCTCCGGTACTGGCACAGCCGGCGATTGTTAATAGGATCGTAAGAACCGCGGCTGCGGCGATCCCTTTTTGTACCGGAGACTGCACGATTTCCTCCAAAATTGGCTATAGAAGCATGTGCGTCATTATATTTTTTGATTGATTGGGGAATAACCGGTAAAGATGCAAGGCATTTTTACGCAATATGAGACAATCGCCTTTGCGAATCGTGTAACAATCGCTCCGGGTCAGTAAGGAAAATTATGGATACGCTTCAAAACATGCGCGTATTTGTCCGGGTCGTCGAAGCGGGCAGCTTTACGGGTGCCGCGCAGCACCTGAATACGACCACGGCGTACGCGTCGCGCGCGGTTTCCGATCTGGAAGCACACCTGCGCACGCGTCTGTTGAACCGCACGACGCGCCGTATCGCGCTGACCGAGGCGGGTGAGCGCTATCTGCAGCGCTGTGAGCAGATCCTCGCGTACGTGGATCAGGCCGAAGCGGAAGCCAGCGACGCCCACGCGCGTCCGTCCGGCAAACTCAAGGTCCACGCCATGACGAGCTTCGGCCAGCACTATGTGGTTCCGGCCGTGGGTCGCTATCAGGAGCGCTATCCGGAAGTCAATGTCGAGCTGACGCTCGCGCAGCGCATGCCCGACCTGCTCGACGAAGGTTTCGACGTGTCGCTGACACTGGCAACCGGCCTGCCGGATTCGGGACTGGTGTCGCAGCGGCTGGGCAGCGCGTTCAGCATCGCGTGTGCGTCACCGGCTTACCTGGAGCGGCACGGCGTGCCCCAAACGCCTGCGGACCTCGCGCACCACACCTGCCTGCAATTGGTCACGCCGGTGTTTCCGATCGACAAATGGACCTTCGACGGCCCCAACGGCGAGGAAACGATCGCCCTGGGGCCGGCCACCTTCCAGGTGAATGTCGCCGAAGCCATGGCGGTCGCGGCGTGCAAGGGCATGGGGGTTGGACTGATTCCGATCTACTCGGCGATCAGCGGTTTGCGTAGCGGCGAACTCGTGTGGTTATTGCCGGAATACACGTCGCAGGAAATGAATCTGTACGCGTTGTATCCATCCCGGCAGTACCTGGACGCGAAAATCCGCACGTGGGTTGAATTCCTGCGCGACGAGCTGCCCGGCACACTGGCCGTCGATCAGGAAGAATTGCGCCAGTTCGCTCGCGGATGAAGCAGCGCCACGTGGGCGGTTGACCTTTGTTGACGGTTCCAGGCCGGTACGGCGCGACGGCCTGTTACACAAGTGCCGCGTCGCAACATTTCCTTACTTCTGCGTCACGGTCGATTTGCTAACGTGTCGTTCATGCGCTGCCGCATTCAGCCGGACGCGCTCACTCAGTTAGCCGCCGTTCGGCAAATCGCAACAACCGCAACAACCGCAACAACCGAAGGACGAGGAATTCATGGATACGCATCTGATGATCGGCGTGGCCGTCATGTTGGGACTGATCGGAATCGCCGCATCGCGCGATCTGCTGCGCCGTCTGCGCGAGCAGCAGCCGCAACTGGTGCCGATCAAGGTCGAGCGCCCTGATTTGCAGGAACAACGGCGCGATCGTTGAGCTTGAATCGCGTGCCGGGTTGCCGGGCGCGGGACAATTGAGCTTGCTGTTGCGTTTTTTCGGGGTGCCTTCTGCGTTACCAGGCCTTATCGCGCAGGTGGGGTCAAGCTCCCGATCAGTTTCGCTCCTCGCTGCTCCGCACCTTCAGCTTCAGTGCAGCGCTTCGATCAGACCCGGCTCGTCGGTGAGCGTGCGGTCTACGTCCGGACTCACCCGGTGCCAGCGAAACCGCGTGGCAGGCAGGCAGGCGCTGCGTGCGAGCTGCTCGAGTTCGTCGGACTGCAGGGCCGGATCCAGCCAGCGGCGTGCCGCCTCCGGCGCAAATACCAGTGGGCGCCGGCCGTGCACGTCGATCAGGCCCGCGTCGGCTGTGGCCGTCACGATCACCAATCCCATGCCCTCCGTTTGTGGTTCCGTGCCGCGTACGCTCGACAGGGCCGCGAGGTACATCGGTACGTCGCTTTTCAGATGCACGAAGTAAGGCTGGCGGATCGTTGCGTCGGCTTCCGCCGCACTATCCCTATTTGATGTTCCGGGTGCTGCTTCCATGCGCCATTCGAACCAGCCGTCTGCCGGCACCAATACCCGTCCAGTTTTCCATAGGTCTTTGAAGTAGCGTGTA
>NZ_DASRSY010000117.1:0-20696 GCF_035656215.1 Paraburkholderia sp. | reverse complement strand
CGTGGTTATTGCCGGCGGGCATTGCGGCGGGGATCGCCTGCGCAGGCGTGGGCGGCTGGCTAAGCTTGCGGCATGTGCTGGCGCGGCCCGCGTTGCAATCGCTGCGGGACGCGTGAATTTTCTTTCCTGTTTTTGTGATTGGGTATGAGCGAACTTAACGACGAAGTGTCCGCCGCACAGCCGACGGCCTTCGAACTGGTGGGCGGTGAAGCGCGCGTGCGCGAACTGGTCGACCGGTTTTATGACTTGATGGATCTCGAAGCGGAATTCGCCGGGATTCGGGCCTTGCATCCCGAGTCGCTCGATGGCTCGCGCGATAAGTTTTTCTGGTTCCTGTGCGGATGGATGGGCGGGCCCGATCATTACATCAGCCGCTTCGGCCATCCCAGGTTGAGGGCCAGGCATATGCCGTTTCCGATCGCGTCCAGCGAGCGGGATCAGTGGCTTCGGTGCATGGCATGGGCGATGGAAGATGTCGGACTTGCCGAGCCGTTGAGGGAGCGCTTGCTGGCGTCGTTCTTTGAAACTGCGGACTGGATGCGCAATCGCAATGGTTGAGAGGGCAGCGGGGCTGGAGGGAGCAGAGGCGCGTGCGGTCCTGGACTGCTGGTTCGGCGCTCCGGATACGCCCACCTTCGGCCACGCGCGCAAGCTCTGGTTCTCCCGCGACAAAGCCTTCGATGCGATGCTGCTGGAACGCTTCGGGACACTCATCGACGCGGCGCGCGAAGGGGCTCTCGACAGCTGGACGACAACACCGCGTGGCGCGTTAGCGCTGGTCATCGTGCTGGACCAGTTTTCCCGCAATTGCTATCGCGATACACCGCGTGCTTTCGCTGCCGATCATAAAGCGCTGCACATCGCGCAACAGATGATCGCAAGCGGTGCCAATCTTCTATTGCCGAGCGCGCATCATCGCGCGTTCGCGTATCTGCCGTTCGAACACGATGAAACGCTCGCCAGCCAGCACGAATCGCTGCGCCTCTTCACACAATTGAAGGCCGAGCCGGGTGGCGCGTCGTACTACTCCTCCGCGGTCAGGCACGCCAGAATCATCGAGCGCTTCGGACGTTTTCCCCATCGCAACGCGCAACTCGGGCGGCCCTCGACGGCTGAAGAAACCGCTTTCCTGAAAGAACCCGGCTCGTCGTTCTAGGCGCAAGGGAAGCGCGTAGGCACTGGCCAGGCACCCTCCGGCGCGACGCTCTACTCTCCGCGCTCGGGCGCGGTCGGAGTCCGTACGAACACCCGCAGTAGCTCGTCGGTGTCGCCTGGACGCGCGCCTGACCAGAACAGGCGCCAATCACCTGCCGGCGCGCGTGCATTGTCGCGACGGCTCTCGTCGATCAGCCACGTGCACTCGGTCGTCGCGGTGTTCGCGGTCGGTTGGTGCTCGATGCCGGTGTAGTAGTACAGCATCGGGGCTTCGGATTCGCCGAGTCCTGTACTGGCCATGCAATCACCATCGTTCCATTCGATGTTCATGCGGGCGCCGAGGTTTTCGAATACGGAGCGGTAGCTCTTCGCATAGTCGAGCCATGGCAGCAGCAGCGTGCTCACCAGTCCCCATGTGAGAATCGCGCCCGCGCACCAGCTCAGCGCGCCGCGCCATTTGCCGGTGTATTTGAAGACCGGCAGCAGCCACAGCCAGCCGAGCGTCATCAGCAACGCGGCCGCGATCATCCCGGGCTTGACCGGCAGTACCCAATCGAGCGGCAACCAGCGGCCGAGCCGGTGCAGCGACGCGTGCGTGTTGGCCGGATCGCTCATGATCGACCAGATGATCCACGCGAGCGCGGCCGCGCTGCCAAACAGGACGCGGCTCGCCATATCCCAGCTCACGTGCATACGCCGCGGCAGCTTTTCGATGCCTTGCATCGCCACCAGGGCGAGCGGGGCGATGAACGGCAGGATGTACAGTTCGCGCACCGTTGCCGAGCTTTGCAGCACGGCGAAACCTGTCCCCGCGAAGATCATCGGCAGGGCCACGCGCGGATCGCGCCAGCGGCGCCAGCTGCCGCCGGCGAGTGCGGCCAGCGTCAGCGGCACGACCGGAAAACCGACACTCAGCACGGTGCGCAGCACGAACAGACGGCTCTCGTTTTCAGAGCCGAGTTCCGCCACCGAAAAGCCGAAGAAGCGGCCGATATTGTTGTCCCACAGCCAGAGCTTGAAGAGTGCTTCGGAGCGCAGATAGAAACAGACCGGCCAGATCAGCGCGAAGGGCGCGCAGACCAGCGCGGCGACGCCGAGCGCCGCTGCGAAACTGCGAGTGCGGCAGGCGGGATACAGCACCAGCACTGCGACGGTGGTGGCGCCGAACACGAGCGGTACAAACAGGCCCTTGGCCAGGAACGACACGCCCACCCCCGCGCCGAACATCGCCGCGCCGCTCAGAATCGCGTGGCGCCGGCGGCGTGCGTCGACCGGCAGCAGGCGCGCTTCGTCACGCAGGTGCACCAGCACCAGTTCGAATAGTCCGCAGAAGCCGATCGCGGCGCCGGCCATCAGCGCGACATCGGTCATCATGTCGTGCACGTGTTTGATGACGACGAGCGTGCTCGCGAATAACGCAAGTGTGCCGATCACGCGGACGTCCAGCCAGCTCGACGCGGCGATCGCACGGCGAGCGACGCGTGCCGTGTAGTAGACGGTGAGTCCTGCGAAGAGCGCGCTCGCGAGGCGTGCGGCGTCATGCAATGGCAGGTAGCGGCCGAACATCCACGCGAGGCCGGCGGCGACCCAGTCGTAGATAGGCGGTTTTTCGACGAAGGGCTGGCCGGCGTTGGTCGGCACGATCAGATCGCCGGTGTCGAGCATGTGCTGGACGATGCCGAAGGTGTAGGTTTCGTCCTGCTTCCACGGCTCGTGGCCCAGGATGCCCGGCAAAAGCCAGGCACACAGGATCGCCAGCGCGACCAGCCATCGCATCGGACGGGCAGCCGTGAGCGAGCGCAAGCGCTGGGCGCCACGCGAAGCGGGAGGCGCAGCGGCGGGCCCCGCGGGACCGGCAGGCGCGGTGGGTCTTGCGGGCGCCGCGGCTTCGGCTGCGGCAGTGTGGCCGGCTGGCAAGGCCGTGCCGGATTCGGCAACGTGTGCCGAGCCGGGGCGCGTGTCCGGCGCACCGTCGGCAGGGCCGGCCGGCGCAGACGTCGCAGCCGCGACGTTCCCCGCGCGCCAGGGCGTGGATGGGTTTTCGTACATGAGAATCTCTGGTCGCCGTACGCGGTGACGTGGGCCGCGGACTTATGCTCTGGCTGTGCGTCGCATGCGGGTGCATGCGAACGCTGCGATTGTAGTCCCGGTTTATTACTGTGGATTACAGGTAATGTAGGGAATATCGCAGCTAGTCAGATGGATCGTGCTGATTTCTCGTCAAATCGACGGGAATAGGGAATTGGAGTAGGGAAAGGAGAAGTCGGCCGCCGGTAACCGTCGGCCCCAAGAACAGAAGAGGGGTATTCAGCGTCCGCCGGCGACGTCGAGCAGCGCGCCTGTCACGTAAGAGGCGGCGTCGCTCAGCAACCAGACGATCGACTCGGCGACTTCGTCGGCCCTGCCGGCGCGGCCCAGCGGCGTTGTCGCACCGAGCTGGGCGGCGCGCTCGGGCTTGCCGCCGCTGGCGTGGATTTCAGTATCGATCAGGCCGGGCCGCACCGCGTTCACACGTACGCCCTGCGGACCGAGTTCCTTGGCGAGGCCGATGGTCAGGGTGTCGACAGCGCCTTTGGAACCGGCATAGTCGATGTATTCGTTCGGCGAACCCAAACGCGCTGCCGCCGACGAGATATTCACGATCACGCCCCCCGCGCCGCCACGGCTTGTCGACATCCGGCGCGCGCCTTCGCGTGCGCACAGATACGCCCCGAGCACGTTGACGTCGAACATGCGCTTCAGGCGCGCGAGGTCCATATCCGCGAGCTGGCTCGACGGCCCGACGATCCCGGCATTGTTAACGAGCGCATCGATCTGGCCGAACTTTTGCTGAAGCGCGTCGAACATGGCGATCACATCGGTCTCGCTGGCGACGTCGCCGGCAATCGGCAATGCACGGCCGCCGGCGCGTTCCACCTCAGCAACGGTTTCCTGCGCGGCCGCCAGGTTCTGCGCGTAATTTACGCCGACCGACCAGCCGCGTGCGCCCAGCAAACGTGCGGTCGCGCGGCCAATGCCGCGGCTGCCGCCGGTGATCAGAACGGTTTTCGTCATCGCAACCTCATCGCTCGGGTGTGTTACGCAGGGACAGCGCGGCGGGTGTTCAGAAGGCCGGAGACGCGCAGCAAGTGGCGTTCAAACGGCGTCGCGTTTGACGGCCCATTTGTCGCTGGCAGGCGGCTGATAGCGTTGCAGCTTGTCGATCAGCGCGACGGGATCGGGATCTCTTTGCAGGATGTCGAAGTAGGTCTGCCGCATGAAGCCTTCGTCGACCGTGTGCTTGAGCAACGCGATCAGCGGATCGTAGAAGCCGTCGATATTCAGCAGTGCCACCGGCTTCTGGTGATAGCCGAGTTGCGCCCACGTGTAGACCTCGAACAGCTCTTCGAGCGTGCCCGCGCCGCCCGGCATCGCGACGAACGCGTCGGACAGATCGGCCATCATCTTCTTGCGATGATGCATGTCGGGCACCACATGCAGTTCGGTCAGGCCGTTATGGCCGACTTCCTTGTTGACCAGCAACTCGGGAATCACGCCGATTGCGCGGCCGCCTTCGGCCATCACCGTGTCGGCGATCACGCCCATCAGTCCCACCTTGCCGCCGCCATAGACCAGCGCGAGATCGGCTTCGACCAGCGCGCGGCCGAACGCGCGCGCAGCTTCGGCGTACAACGGTCTGGCTCCGTCGGAGGAGCCGCAATACACACACACCGACTTCATACTCAAACGTCCTTCGGTTCGTTACGGGGCGCGGCGCCTTCCTTCGGCGGCAGGTAGTCGTAGAACTCGCGCTTGGGCAGCTTGCCCGATACGAGGTCGTCGAAAATCTGCCGTGAGCGGCCGCGTAGATAAGGCGCCATCAGCGACACGATCTGCACGCTCACCTGATGCAGTTCCGCGCGAATCGTTTCCTGCTCGTTGTACTTGCGCGGGTTCATCACAAACTGATACGACAGCCAGTACGTCGCGATCACGCCGATGTTGGTCGCGATCACGTTCAGTTCTTCGGGCGTCGCGACCATTTCGCCGTCGGCCACGAGTTGCTCGCAGAACTGGCTCGCAAAACGCACCTTGTGGCTGATGATCTGCTTGAAGTGCGTTTCGAGCGTGCGGTTGCGCGCCAGCAGATCGTTCAGATCACGATACAGGAAACGATAGCGCCAGGTGAAATCGACCATGTACTGCAGGTACGACCACATCTCGTCGATTGTCGCGCGGTGATCGTCGGGAAAGCGCAGGCGCTTTTCGATCTCCTGCTCGAACTGGCTGAAGATGCTGTTGATGATGTCGTCTTTGTTGCGGAAGTGGTAGTACAGATTGCCTGGACTGATTTCCATTTCCTCGGCGATCGTCGTCGTCGTGACGTTCGGTTCGCCGATCTCGTTGAACAGCTTCAACGAGAGCTCGAGGATCCGTTCGCGGGTGCGGCGGGGAGGTTTGGCTTCCATGTAGTCCGGCCCTGGTTACGCCGGGCTGGGCACGTGGCGGCATGCCGCTGTTGCGTGATCCATCCGGACGCGGTTGGTATAGTCGAGCGCCCCCAAACCTGCCGCTGAGCGACAGGCCCCCCGAGGGGGCAGGAAAACTTGGGGCGGCCCAGCATTTTCCTGTGAGACTATCGGTCGATTATAAACCGACCGTTCTTATACCAAGCGGATACTCAGGGTTTTCATTCATTGGGAAGCTGGATAAGGCGCGGGGCCGTGCTGCAAGGTGGGTTTCATAGCCACGCTTGAACCCAACGCACGACGAGCGGCCCGACGATCAGCCCCCACGTCATCAGACACATGCCGAGTGCGACCATGACCGCCGCGCTACCGAGATCTTTGGCACGGCGCGACAACTCGTGGCGTTCGAGCGAAATACGGTCGATCGCCGCCTCGACGCTCGAATTCAGCAACTCGACGATCAGCACCAGTAACACCGAGCCGAGCAGCAACACGCGTGACACGGGATCGACCGGCACCAGCACGCCGCACGGAATCAGGATCGCGGCGAGCGTAAGTTCCTGGCGAAACGCGCTTTCCTCGCGGATCGCCACGCGGAACCCGGCGAGCGAATTTTTCATCGCGTGCCATGCGCGGGTCAGTCCGCGATTGCCCTTGTACGGATTGAAGGGTAACGGTGAGAGCGGATCGTCGGGGCTGAGCGGTTCGTGGTGGGAATCGCTCTCAGGGCTCTCGATCCTCGCGCTGTTCACGTCGTGGAAACCATTCGTGTGATTGGCATGATTCGGCGTGCCGTGCTCGCTCACGTCGTCGAACGGTTCGATGCCGGCGGCGTCGGTGCCGGCATCGACAGCGCGCAACGCGCCGTTCGATGCGCGTGCCGCGGTGGAGTTTCGGGTTCGCATAAGCGGCTCGGCACGTCGCGTCATGCGGCGGCGCTTTCCTCGCTGTACGATGCGCGCGGCAGCGGCTTCAGATGCGCCGCGAACTGCTCGGACGCCGCTGCCCACGAGAAGCGTTCGGCCCACGCGCGAGCATGGCTGCGTTCGATCTTCAGCGCTTCGAGGCAAGCCTCGCGCAAATCTTCGTGCATGGCGCCCGCGCCGCCGTCGCCCAGCACGTCGATCGGGCCGGTGACCGGATACGCCGCGACCGGTGTGCCGCAAGCCAGCGCTTCGAGCAGCACGAGTCCGAAGGTATCGGTGCGGCTCGGGAATACGAACACGTCGGCGGCGGCGTAGACCTTGGCCAGCTCGGCTTGCGTCAGCACGCCCAGGTAATTGGCCTGCGGATAGCGCGACTTCAGTTCGGCCAGCGCAGGACCTTCGCCCGCCACCCACTTCGAGCCGGGCAGATCGAGCTTCAGGAACGCCTCGACGTTCTTCTCGACCGCTACGCGCCCCACGTACAGAAAGATCGGCCGCGCGGTGTTGAGGACCTTCGAGTCCATCTGGTGAAAGATGTCGAGGTCGACACCGCGGGTCCACAGCACCACGTTGGTGAAGCCGAATTTTTCGAGGTCAGCCTTAACCACCGGTGTGGGCGCCATCACCGCCAGAGACGGCTTGTGGAACCAGTGCAGAAACTTGTAGGTGAGCGCGAGCGGAATGCCGAAACGCGCCTGCACGTATTCGGGAAAGCGCGTGTGATAAGCGGTCGTGAACGGCAGCTTGTGCTTGATCGCATAGGCGCGTGCGGCCGTGCCGAGCGGGCCCTCGGTCGCGATATGCAGCGCGTCGGGCGCGAATTCGTCAATCCGCTGACCCAGCTTGCGGCTCGGCAGCAGCGACAGGCGAATCTCAGGATAGGTCGGGCACGGAATCGTCTTGAATTCGAGCGGCGTCAGCAAGTCGACGTGGTGGCCGAGTGCGGTGAGTTCGCGCGTGGTATTTTTCAGCGTGCGCACGACGCCATTGACCTGCGGTTCCCATGCGTCGGTGACGATCATGATCTTCATCGGTTTCGGCCCAATAGAAGTGGAGAGGGACTACGCGGTCGCCCGGGCCTTTTGCACGCCGACTTCCGGTGCGCGCATCACGGTCCAGTAGATCACCTTGAGTTCACCTTCATACGTCTCGACGAGCGCCGACAGACTTTCGACCCAATCGCCGTCGTTGCAATACAGCACGCCGTCGATCTCGCGGATCTCGGCTTTGTGGATGTGGCCGCAGACCACGCCGTCGCAGCCGCGGCGGCGTGCTTCGTCGGTCATCACGCGTTCGAACGACGAGATGAAATTCACCGCGTTCTTCACCTGATGCTTCAGGTATTGCGACAGCGACCAGTAGGGGAAGCCGAGGCGGTTGCGGATCCGGTTGAACCAGCGGTTCAGGATCAGGATCATCGTGTAGAGCGTGTCGCCGAGATACGCGAGCCACTTGGCGTGCTGGATCACGCCGTCGAACAGATCGCCGTGCACGATCCAGAGGCGCTTGCCGGCGAGCGTCGTGTGAAACGCTTCGCCGCGCACGTGGATGTCACCGAATGCGAGGTCGCAGAACTGACGCGCGGCTTCGTCGTGATTGCCCGGGACGTAGATGACCTGGGTGCCTTTGCGCGCTTTGCGCAACACCTTCTGCACGACGTCGTTGTGCGCCTGCGGCCAGTACCAGCCTTTTTTCAACTGCCAGCCGTCGATGATGTCGCCCACGAGGTACAGATATTCCGACTCGTTGTGCCTCAGGAAGTCGAGCAGATACGGCGCCTGACAACCGCTCGAACCGAGGTGGATGTCGGACAGCCAGATGGTGCGATAGCGGTGCGGTTCGGCGTGGTCATCGTCGTGATGACCGGCGTGCGCGTCGAGTGGCAGCGACGCCACCGGCAACGGCAGTCCGTGACCAGGGTTGGGTTCCGGGCGGAACGCGACAGGGTCGACGCTCGGGCCGGTCTGGCGGAACAGGGAAGTCGCGGACGTTTTGGGGTCCATGGCTCACGCGTCGAGTTGCGGTGCCCGTATTGCGCCAGCCGAGCGTGACCCTGCCGTGACAGTCACGAGAAGTTCTTATTACTGTGTCGGGAGAGAGACAGCGGGACGGGAGCGGCGGCGTGCGGAGAAGGGCGGTGGCGAGCGGCAACCGCGATGAGGCAGGTACGAACCGCAGGTGCGGCGGGATGAATGACCGGGTGGCCGGTTTGCTCAGCTCACGACGCTGACAACGCGCGTACCGGCGAGGCGGTCGTGGAGGAATTGACGCTGCGGATCGAAGCGGCCGGTGGCGGCCCACAGCACGAACCAGATTGCAGCGATCAGCAGCGTCTGCGGCACGGCGAGGTTCAGCAACGGATGCAGCGCGAGTGGCGGTAAAAACCACAGCCACGCCAGCACGTAACGAGCGATCGCGCGGCCCGTGGACAACGGCGCACCGTCAGCGGCGACGACGCGCAGGCGCCACGTTTTCATCGGCAACGTCTGGCCGCTATGGGTCCAGAACCAGACGAAATACAGACCGACCACGAGGCCGATCCACGCTGCGAGCAGGTTGTGATGGGTGAGACCGTTGCGCTGCTGCGTCAACGTGCTGAACAGATAGCCCGCGATGAACACGACGCCGAACAGGATCACGGCTTCGTAGAGCAGCGCGGCAAGGCGCCGGCGAACGGTAGGCACGATGCCGGATGAATCGGCGGGCAGTGTCGAGGTGGCGAGCGGCTGGGACACAGTCGGGCCCGGATCAGGAGCCGTTGAAGATCGACGGCGCCTCGGCCGGCGAAACCGGCAGCGGCGTGGCGGGCACGAAGCTGCCCGCAGCGGGAATCTCCGGCGTGGCGGCGGGGCTCGGCAATGGAGCGGCAGTAGCGGCACTCACCGCTGCGGCACCGCTCGCGCCGTGCTCCCGGGCATTGACCAGACGGTCGAGGCCCTTGATCTCGGTTTTACCGGAGGGCGGCGCGCTGACGACGCTGGGCCGCCGCTTACGCTCGCTCGCAGCGAGCCGTTCCTTCTGCTCTTCCGGCAATTGCTGATAAGCCTTCCATGCATTCTGGCGAGTTTCGCGCGGCAATTCCTTCGATACCTGGTAGTTTTCGCGCGCAACGCGCCGCTGATCGGGAGTCATGCGCACCCATTCAGTCATTCGGTCATGCAGGCGTTTTTGCGCATCGGGCGATAACTTCGGATAACGCGACGCGATTTTGATCCATTTCCGCTTGCGTTCGTCGCTAAAGGAATCCCATTGGCTGGCGAACGGCGCGAGCGCAACGTGTTCGGCCGCGCTCAGGCGCGACCATGCCATCGGACTATTGCTGTTGGAGAGGCTGGGCAGATCGACGGCGAGGGTCGGCGCGGGCAGCTTGGCGGTCGTGTTGACGCCTGCGGCGGGCGCGCTGGCGGTCGACGGACTCGGATAAAAGCGCGGATACGTTGCGGCAAACGACACTAGAGCCGCGATCGCGCATCCGAAAACAACGGCCAAGCCGCGCTTGTAACTCACCCGAAGAATCTCCCGCTCAGTGGGCGCGTGATAGGTACGCGTTGAAACCGTGGTCGAGATAGGCATTGAGCGGCAAGTCGTCGCTTAGCATGGCTGCATCGATATCGGCGAGTTCGGCGGTGCGCTGCTGGTCTTCCCAGTAGGCGATGCCCACGAGGCTGATGACCAGCGCGGCGAGCGGCCAGGCGAGCGCAAAGCGGCGCAGCGGCGAACGGCGGCGCTGCGGCACCTCGAGTTGCGGCATACCAGCCGCCATGCCGGCACCGGCGAAGGCGGGTACGAACACCGGGACGCTCACGGTTTCGGGCTTCTTGCGAGCAAGCGCGGCGCGGCGCGCCACGGCGAGCCGGTCGACGGTGGCGGCCGGCATGCTGGCGGTGGTTTCGTCGAGCGCGCGGCGCACCTGGCGGGCGAACTCGAGTTCTTTGGTTTCTAGGGAGCTCATAGCGTGATTCCTTTAGCCTTGAGCGCTTGCGCCAGCGTGTGGGTAGCCCGCGAACAGTGCGTTTTCACACTGCCTTCGGAGCAGCCCATCGCGGCGGCAGTCTCGGCGACATCCATATCTTCCCAATAACGCATGAGAAACGCCTCCCGTTGACGTGCCGGTAATTTTTGGATCTCGTCGTCGATTAACTGTAAGACCTGTTCGCGCTCGAGTTTCTGTTCGTTGCTCTCTGAGCCCGCTGAACCTTGCTGCGCCTCGAATGTTTCGAGGGGGTCGAATTCGTCGTCGTCGGCGTTGCCGAGCGAAGAAAACAGACTAACCCAAGTATTGCGCACTTTGGCACGACGGAAATAGTCGTGCATCGCATTCTGGAGAATACGCTGAAACAGGAGCGGAAGTTCGGCTGGAGGACGGTCGCCATATTTTTCGGCGAGCTTGATCATCGCGTCCTGCACGATATCGAGCGAGGCGTCGTCGTCCCGCACGGCGTAGACCGTCTGCTTGAATGCGCGCCTTTCGACGCCCGCCAGAAAATCGGCGAGTTCCTTGTCTGATGCCATCCGTTTGGGGGTCGGCGCAGCGTGCGTGCGCGTAATCGGTCGAAAAATGTCGTAAAGCTCGCGGATGCTAACAAACTTTCGCCCCGCTGGGGCGAAACCCGCTCTACCTTGCATCTCTATAACAGGCTTTCGGTCAATATTGGGATTTGAAGGAGGCCGCCAAGGCAATATTTGCTTGACCGCGCGGACATCTGCAGATATCGTCGCTGGTTCGCAACATAAGTGACTTGTCTCAATTGAGGTGTGGCCCAAGAAGCTCACCTGTCAACTGGACGCGCCGCTTGAACCCGAGCCACAAGCCCGGCAGAGAGCACCCGATCAATTTTTTGCCGAAAATTCGAAAGGTGAATAAATGAATATGCCCAGCGCGGAATTCTCCACGTCGGATACGACCCCCCATCCCGAAGCTGACTCTATCGGCGCCACCGTGCTCATGCGCGCTTTGGCCGACGAAGACGTCGAGTTTGTGTGGGGCTATCCCGGCGGCTCGGTGCTCTACATTTACGACGAGCTGTACAAGCAGGACAAATTCCAGCACATCCTCGTGCGCCACGAACAAGCCGCAGTCCACGCCGCCGACGCCTATGCGCGTTCCACCGGCAAAGTGGGTGTGTGCCTCGTGACCTCCGGCCCCGGCGTCACCAATGCGGTGACCGGCATCGCCACCGCCTACATGGATTCAATTCCGATGGTGGTGATCAGCGGCCAGGTGCCTACTGCCGCGATCGGCCAGGATGCGTTCCAGGAGTGCGACACGGTCGGCATCACGCGTCCTTGCGTGAAGCACAACTTCCTCGTGAAGGACGTGCGCGACCTCGCCGCTACCGTCAAGAAAGCTTTCTACATTGCCCGTACCGGTCGTCCCGGCCCGGTGCTGATCGACATTCCGAAAGACGTGTCGAAGACGCCCTGTCAGTACGAACCGCTCAAGACGGTTTCGCTGCGCTCGTACAATCCGGTTACGAAAGGTCACTCCGGCCAGATCCGCAAGGCCGTGGCCTTGCTGTTGTCGGCCAAGCGTCCGTATATCTACACCGGCGGCGGTATTATCCTCGCGGATGCATCGCGCGAGTTGAACCAGTTCGCCGATCTGCTCGGCTATCCCGTCACCAATACGTTGATGGGACTGGGCGGCTACCGCGCGAGCGACAAGAAATTCCTCGGCATGCTCGGCATGCACGGCACGTACGAAGCCAACATGGCGATGCAGCACTGCGACGTGCTGATCGCGATCGGTGCGCGCTTCGACGACCGTGTGATCGGCGACCCGGCGCACTTCGCATCGCGCCCGCGCAAGATCATCCATATCGATATTGATCCTTCTTCCATCTCCAAGCGCGTCAAGGTCGACATTCCGATCGTCGGCGACGTGAAGGAAGTGCTGAAAGAGTTGATCGAGCAGTTGCAAACGGCCGAGCATGGCCCGGACACCGCGGCGCTCGCCGACTGGTGGAAAGACATCGAAGCCTGGCGCGCGAAAGACTGCCTGAAGTTCGACCGCAAGAGCGACATCATCAAGCCGCAGTACGTGGTGGAAAAGGCGTGGGAACTGACCGACGGCAATGCCTTCGTGTGTTCCGACGTCGGCCAGCACCAGATGTGGGCGGCGCAGTTCTATCGCTTCAACAAGCCGCGTCGCTGGATCAACTCCGGTGGGCTTGGCACGATGGGTTTCGGCCTGCCGGCGGCGATGGGCGTGAAAATGGCGCACCCGGACGACGACGTGCTCTGCATCACCGGCGAAGGTTCGATCCAGATGTGCATCCAGGAACTCTCGACCTGCAAGCAGTACGAGACTCCGATCAAGATCATTTCGCTGAACAACCGCTATCTGGGCATGGTGCGCCAGTGGCAGCAGATCGAATACAGCAAGCGCTATTCGCATTCGTACATGGATGCGCTGCCGGACTTCGTGAAGCTCGCCGAAGCGTACGGCCACGTCGGCATGCGTATCGAACGCACGGCCGATGTCGAGCCGGCGCTGAAGGAAGCGCTGCGCCTGAAAGATCGCACAGTGTTTCTCGATTTCCAGACCGATCCGACCGAAAACGTCTGGCCGATGGTTCAGGCCGGCAAGGGCATCACTGAGATGCTCATGGGTTCGGAAGATCTATAACGACGGCGCGTTGAGTTAAACGCAGCGCCGGCTTCGTCATGCGCGCCTCCACAAAGGGTGAATGCGGACGAAGCGGCGCGAACCTGCTCGCATACATCGACAAAACATCTGGAAGAAGCGAAACATGAGACATATTATTTCTGTCCTGCTGGAAAACGAACCGGGCGCGTTATCACGCGTGGTGGGGCTGTTCTCCGCACGCGGCTACAACATTGAAACCTTGACGGTGGCTCCGACCGAAGACCGTTCGCTGTCGCGCATGACCATCGTCTCCATTGGCTCGGACGACGTGATCGAACAGATCACGAAGCATCTGAACCGCCTGATCGAGGTGGTGAAAGTGGTCGACCTTACCGAGGGCGCCCACATCGAGCGTGAGCTGATGTTGATCAAGGTGAGGGCGGTCGGCAAGGAGCGTGAGGAGATGAAACGGATGTCGGATATTTTCCGCGGCCGCATCATCGACGTCACCGAAAAGACCTACACGATCGAACTGACGGGCGCGAGCGACAAGCTCGATGCCTTCATCGAAGGGATCGACGCGACTGCGATTCTCGAAACCGTCCGTACGGGCAGTTCGGGCATCGGCCGCGGCGAGCGCATTCTGAAGGTTTGAGGCGCGCTTATCGACGATTCGCAAACGTCGCGATCGGGGCCGGGCAGTGCCTTTAATAACCCGGCCAAGCAACACAACATTCGCAGTATTTGTATTTCACTGATATCACCGAATTTAGCCAAGGAACCGACATGAAAGTTTTCTACGACAAGGACGCCGACCTCTCCCTCATCAAGGGCAAGCAAGTCACCATCATCGGCTATGGCTCGCAAGGCCATGCTCACGCGCTGAACCTGAAGGAAAGCGGCGTGAACATCACGGTCGGTCTGCGCAAGGGCGGCGCATCGTGGAGCAAGGCTGAGAACGCCGGCCTGCAAGTCAAGGAAGTGGCGGAAGCCGTGAAGGGCGCAGACGTCGTCATGATGCTGCTGCCGGACGAGCAGATCGCTGAAGTCTATGCAAAGGAAGTGCACGGTAACGCCAAGCAAGGCGCAGCGCTGGCCTTCGCGCACGGCTTCAACGTGCACTACGGTCAGGTGATCCCGCGTGCCGACCTCGACGTGATCATGATCGCGCCGAAGGCCCCGGGCCACACGGTTCGCGGTACGTACTCGCAAGGTGGCGGCGTGCCCCACCTGATCGCCGTTGCGCAAGACAAGTCGGGTGCAGCACGTGACATCGCGCTGTCGTACGCAGCAGCGAACGGCGGCGGCCGTGCCGGCATCATCGAAACGAATTTCCGCGAAGAAACGGAAACCGATCTGTTCGGCGAACAAGCCGTGCTGTGCGGCGGTACGGTCGACCTGATCAAGGCCGGCTTCGAAACGCTGGTGGAAGCGGGTTACGCGCCGGAAATGGCGTACTTCGAATGCCTGCACGAACTGAAGCTGATCGTCGACCTGATCTACGAAGGCGGCATCGCGAACATGAACTACTCGATCTCGAACAACGCAGAATACGGCGAGTACGTGACGGGTCCGCGTATCGTGACGGCTGAAACGAAGAAGGCGATGAAGGCCGTGCTGACGGACATCCAGACCGGCGAGTACGCAAAGAGCTTCATCATCGAAAACAAGGCTGGCGCACCGACGCTGCAATCGCGCCGCCGCCTGACGGCTGAGCACCAGATCGAAACGGTTGGCGCGAAGCTGCGTTCGATGATGCCGTGGATCGCAGCGAACAAGCTGGTCGACCAGTCGAAGAACTAAGAAGCCAGCTTTACGGCATCTGACCGGCGCGGCGCATCGTCGCAGCGGCCGGTAATGCAAAAAGCCGTCCAAGGGTGCTGAACCCTGGGCGGCTTTTGCTATCCTACGGTTTTACAAAAATACAGAAGCCATCCATGAATTACCCTCATCCGATCATCGCGCGAGAAGGCTGGCCGTTTATCGCCATCGCGGCCGTCGTTGCATTACTGGTTCATGCCTTCGCGGGATTCGGCTTTGCATGGCTGTTCTGGCTGATCCTGATCTTCGTCGTGCAGTTCTTCCGCGATCCGGCTCGCCCGATTCCGACTCAGGCCAACGCCGTGCTGTGCCCGGCGGACGGCCGCATCGTCGCAGTCGAGACAGCGCATGATCCGTATGCCAACCGTGAAGCGCTGAAGATCAGCGTGTTCATGAACGTTTTCAATGTCCACTCGCAACGCTCGCCGGTGGATGGCGCGATCTCGAAGGTCGAATATTTCCCGGGTGCGTATCTGAATGCCGCCGTGGATAAGGCTTCGACCGAAAATGAGCGCAACGCGGTGGTGATCGAAATGGCCGGCGGCCAGACGGTGACCTCGGTGCAGATCGCCGGTCTGATTGCGCGGCGCATTCTTTGCTACGTACGAGCCGGCGAGCCGCTCACGCGTGGGCAACGTTATGGATTTATCCGTTTTGGCTCGCGTGTCGACGTGTATCTGCCGGTTGGCAGCCGTCCGCGTGTGTCGATCGGCGAGAAGGTTTCGGCGTCGTCCACGATCCTCGCTGAACTATAAAGCGGCACCAAGGAGGTTTTCCGAATGGCCGCATTCAAACCGCGTCGACCCCGCAACAGCGGACCGCTCCCGCGCCCATTCCGCCGTAACAAGCCGATCGCGGCGGAGTCGCCGGTAGTCGAGAGCCGGCGCGCCCAGCGTCAGCAGTTCCTGAGGAAGCGCGGCATTTACCTGCTGCCGAACGCGTTTACCACCGCCGCGCTCTTTTGCGGCTTCTTCGCCGTGGTGCAGGCAATGAACGTGCGCTTCGAAATCGCGGCGATCGCGATCTTCGTGGCGATGGTGCTGGACGGTATGGACGGCCGGGTCGCCCGTATGACGCACACGCAAAGCGCATTCGGCGAGCAGTTCGACAGCCTCTCGGACATGGTGTCGTTCGGTGTGGCACCGGCGCTGGTCATGTACGAGTGGATCCTGAAGGATCTTGGCCGCTGGGGCTGGCTCGCGGCGTTCGTCTATTGTTCGGGTGCGGCATTACGTCTTGCGCGCTTCAACACGAACATCGGCGTGGTCGACAAGCGCTTCTTCCAGGGTATGCCCAGTCCGGCTGCTGCCGCGCTGATCGCCGGTTTCGTGTGGCTCGCCACCGATAACCGGGTGCCGCTCAAGCTCGTGTGGCTGCCGTGGGTCGCTTTCGTGCTGACCATCTACGCCGGTGTGACGATGGTCTCAAACGCGCCGTTCTACAGCGGCAAGGCGCTCGACGTGCGGCACCGCGTGCCGTTCGGCGTGATTCTGCTGGTGGTCGTGGCGTTCGTGCTGGTGTCGTCCGATCCGCCGTTGATGCTGTTCGGCCTGTTCGTGCTGTACGGTCTGTCGGGTTATGTGTTCTGGGGCTACCAGGCGCTGCGGGGCAGGGCGAATCCGGCTCGGTCGGTGGCGCAGGACAGGTAATTGCGCATCCTGTTTGCATGCAAGTGACACGGAAAAACGGCAGTCTTCGGGCTGCCGTTTTTCGTTTTCGGACCCGTCCGGCGGCGCGCGGCAGGCAGGTCGGACGCCAATTGCACGTTGACGGGAATGCCGCTATAGTCGTCCGATGAATGCGTTCACGTTCCCATTTGAGCTGCAACGCGAGCCTCAACAAGCCGGGGCGCGCCTAAGCGCACTCGTGCTGGCGCGTCTAACGCGCTGATCGCTTCCGCCCCCCGTCTGCCTCGTCTGCGGGTTATAGCGTCGCCAGCGGTGGCGCAAACACCCGAATTCCAAAATATCCGATCCCCACAATTGAACGACTCCCCAGGAGACCCGACATGGCCGACAAACTGATCATATTCGACACCACGTTGCGTGACGGCGAGCAATCGCCCGGCGCGTCGATGACGAAGGAAGAAAAAATCCGTATCGCGAAGCAGCTCGAGCGGATGAAGGTAGACGTGATCGAGGCGGGCTTCGCGGCCAGCTCGAATGGCGACTTCGATTCGATCCAGACAATCGCGGGCCTGATCAAGGACAGCACGGTCTGCTCGCTGGCCCGTGCCAACGACAAAGACATTCAACGCGCTGCTGACGCACTCAAGCCGGCCGATCATTTCCGCATCCATACGTTCATCGCAACGTCGCCGCTGCATATGGAAAAGAAGCTGCGCATGACGCCGGATCAGGTGTTCGAACAGGCAAAGCTGGCGGTGCGTTTCGCCCGCAAGTTTACGGACGACGTCGAGTTTTCGCCTGAAGACGGCAGCCGTTCGGACATGGATTTCCTGTGCCGTGTGCTGGAAGCGGTGATCGCGGAAGGTGCGACTACGATCAACATCGCGGATACGGTCGGCTACGGCGTGCCGGAACTATACGGCCAGCTTGTGAAGACGCTGCGCGAGCGTATTCCGAACTCGCATAAGGCCGTGTTCTCAGTGCATTGCCATAACGACCTCGGCATGGCGGTGGCGAACTCGTTGGCCGGTGTGCAGATTGGCGGCGCGCGTCAGGTCGAGTGCACGATCAACGGTCTCGGTGAGCGAGCGGGTAATACGTCGCTCGAAGAAATCGTGATGGCGGTGAAAACGCGCAAGGATTACTTCGGGCTGGAAGTCGGTCTCGATACGACGCAGATCGTGCCGGCTTCGAAGCTGGTGTCTCAGATCACCGGTTTCGTCGTGCAACCGAACAAAGCGGTGGTCGGCGCGAACGCATTCGCCCACGCATCCGGCATTCACCAGGACGGCGTGCTGAAAGCGCGCGACACGTACGAAATCATGCGTGCCGAAGATGTGGGCTGGAGCGCGAACAAGATCGTGCTTGGTAAGTTGTCGGGCCGCAATGCATTCAAGCAGCGTCTGCAGGAATTGGGTATCGCGCTCGATAGCGAAGGCGAGTTGAATACCGCGTTCGCACGCTTCAAGGAACTGGCCGACCGTAAGTCGGAAATCTTCGACGAAGATATCATCGCGATCGTCACGGAGGAATCGGCTGAAGCGCAGCAGAAGGAGCACTACAAGTTCCTGTCGCTGTCGCAGCATTCGGAAACCGGCGAGCAGCCGCACGCGAAGATCGTGTTCTCGGTGGAAGGCAAGGAAGTGACCGGTGAAGCGCGCGGCAACGGTCCGGTGGATGCCACGCTCAATGCGATCGAAACGGAAGTGGGTAGCGGTTCGGAACTGCTGCTGTATTCGGTGAACGCCATCACAACCGGTACCCAGGCGCAGGGCGAAGTGACCGTACGGCTGTCGAAGAGCGGGCGCATCGTGAATGGCGTAGGCACCGATCCCGATATCGTCGCGGCTTCCGCGAAGGCGTATATCTCGGCGCTCAACAAGCTGTATTCGAACGTCGATAAGTTGAATCCGCAGCGTTCGGAGTGATAGGACGGCAGGGCGCCGCATGCGCGCTGCCCCGAGGAGATTATTCGAAGCCCTGTGCCCTAAAAAGCACAGGGCTTCGTGTTTTTGTAGTGTCTTCCTCCCGTATGTCTCTTGTCCTGAAACGCTCTGGATTTCGGGTTTTTGCGGCGTCTGTTTTTCATGCGTCGCGCCCTCATAAGCGCAGGGTTTTCTGCTTTCGCGGTGCGCGTTTTACGCGTCTCGTATGCTCAAGCTACTCCGTCGCCGCGCGCCGCATCGACCATCCGCGCGCCGCGCGTGCCTGCACCTGATGCCGCACTTCAACAGCGATCTCGCGGCGCGGCGCATCGGCGACAAACGCGTCGAGCAGATCGCGCACATCGTGATCGACGAAGTCGGCACGCGTTGCGTCGACGATCAAGGTCGCGCCGTCGGGGATCTGCTGCAGATAGTGCTTGAGCGCCACCTTGCCAAGAAACGATACGTCCTTGCGAAACGAAAGCAGATAGTGATCGCCGTGCTGTGCGAGGACGATCGGGCTGCGCAGGTTCGCATACAAGGCGAGCAACACGCTGCACAGAATGCCGAGCACGATTCCGATCAGCAGATCGGTGGCGAGCACGCCGACCAGCGTGACGATGAACGGTGCAAACGGAGCGAAGCCTTGCTTGGCGACAGCGACGAACAACGACGGCTTGGCGAGCTTCACGCCGGTGACAATCAGAATCGCCGCGAGACAGGCAAGCGGAATCAGGTTGATGACGCTAGTCAACGCGAACACGCTTACCAGCAGCAATACGCCATGAATAACCGCGGACAGCCGGCTCTGCGCGCCCGCATGCACATTGGCGGAACTACGCACAATGACCGAGGTGATCGGCAGGCCACCGATCGCTCCGGCGATCAGATTGCCCACGCCCTGCGCCTTCAGTTCGCGATCCGGCGGCGCGGCACGTCGGGCGGGGTCGATCTGCTCGACCGCTTCGAGACTTAACAGCGTTTCGAGACTCGCGACGATCGCCAGTGTGATGGCCACGCGCCAGACGTCAGGATTGATCAATTGCGAGAAGTGCGGGCCGAAGTCGGCCCAGGCGAGGGCGAGTTGCAGCGCGGCGAACGATTCGAGCGACGGCAGCGCGACGCGATGCTCGGCAGGTGGCGCGAACGACGGGCCGAGCAGGCTGAACAGCAGCGTCGCGCCGATACCCAGCAGAACCACTGCGAGTGGCGCCGGCACGAGCCGCACCAGCGCAAAGCGACGCAGCGCGCGCGTTTCCCAGCCCACCAGAATCGCCAGCGACAGCAACGTGATCATGCCGGCCACGAGTGAAATCGTGCCGAAAGGTGTCGTTACACTACCGGCCATCCGGGCGGCAGCTTGCGACCCATCCGACGCATTCGAGCCGAAGAGTCCAAGCGCCAGCGGGAATTGTTTGACGATCAGCAGCACGCCGATCGCCGCAAGCATGCCTTTGATCACCGGCGACGGCACATAGGCGGCAAATCTGCCGGCCTTCAGCATGCCGAAGCCGAACTGGATCGCACCGGACAGCAACACAGCCAGCAGGAACGCGGAGAAGCTGCCGAGTTGCGCGATTCCGTCGACGACGATCACGACAAGGCCCGCTGCCGGCCCGCTTACGCTCAACCGTGAGCCGCTCAGCACGGCAACCACCAGGCCGCCGACGATGCCCGACACAAGCCCGGCAAACGGCTCGACGCCCGACGCGTTAGCGATGCCCAGACAGAGCGGCAGCGCCACCAGAAAAACGACCGTGCCTGCAAACAGATCGCGCTGAAACGTGGAAAGAAAAGCTCGAAGGTTCATGGGGTCCGTGCGGCGGTTTCGTGCGCCCATGCGACATTGGCGACCAGCAGGCGTTTGGGACGGTTCATGGATAGCGGCTCCGTAAGTGGGTGCACAGACTCGTAGCCGAATCCCGGCTGCGCAGACAACGCAGCGAATACGGGCAACACGGATCAATGCTTACGAAAACCTTTCTATCAAGAAATAAATCGGCTGTGCACGAAATAAAATTCGCCGGCATGCGCCATAAATAAAAAAAAAGCCGCCTGAAGAGGCGGCTTCAGACTGCTGACAAAGTACCCCCGAAGCCTGGCCATGCGCCGGGCTTTGTCGTTTAATGAGCGTCATGCTCAAGAAACCGACGCCCATGCAGCACGAACTCGAGATGGTCACGCTCGAGGAGCTCGTGCCGAAG
>NZ_DASRSY010000116.1:0-14478 GCF_035656215.1 Paraburkholderia sp. | reverse complement strand
GTCACGCTGGCGCCGGCGTCGCTCGAAGGCAGCAACGTGAATCCGGTCAGCGCAATGGTCGCGATGATCACCAACGCGCGCCAGTTCCAGATGCAGACGAAGCTGCTGGAAAACGCCGACAAGAACGACCAGTCCGCCAATCAGCTGCTCAGCTTTAGCTAACGGGTTGCTTGGCAACCCAGGAGAAAAATTGTGAATCGCTCACTCTACATCGCCGCTACCGGCATGAATGCGCAACAGGCGCAGATGGACGTGATTTCGAACAACCTCGCGAACGTCAGCACCAACGGCTTCAAGGGCTCGCGCGCGGTGTTCGAGGATCTGCTGTATCAGACCGTCCGCCAGCCGGGCGCGAACTCGACGCAAAACACCGAATTGCCGTCCGGCATCCAGCTTGGCACCGGTGTGCAACAGGTCGCGACCGAACGTCTGTACACACAGGGCAACCTGCAGCAGACCGGAAACTCGAAAGACGTCGCGATCAACGGCCAGGGCTTTTTCCAGGTGCAGATGCCCGACGGCACGACCGCCTACACGCGTGACGGTTCGTTCCAGACCAATGCCCAGGGCCAGCTCGTCACGTCGAGCGGCTATCAGGTGATTCCGGCGATCACGATTCCGAACAACGCGACCTCGCTGACCATCGGCAGTGACGGCGTGGTGTCGATCACCGTCGCCGGCCAGGCCAACAGCCAGCAACTCGGCTCGATGCAGGTCGCCACCTTCATCAACCCGGCCGGTCTGGATGCGAAGGGTGAAAACCTGTTTTCGGAAACCTCTTCGTCGGGTGCGCCGAACGTCGCGCAACCGGGCCTGAATGGCGCCGGCACGCTCAATCAGGGCTACGTGGAAGCATCGAACGTGAACGTGGTGCAGGAATTGGTGAACATGATCCAGACGCAGCGCGCTTACGAAATCAACAGCAAGGCCGTGACGACCTCCGACCAGATGCTGCAGACCCTCAGCCAGATGCAGGTTTAAGGCTTAGGGACTGGGAATCAAAAGCGCCCCCGAACCTGTCGCTTCGCGTCAGGCCCCCCCGAGGGGGGACGAGAAGACTTGGGGCGCCCCGGCGCTTTCTCGAAAGGCAGTAATCAAGATGTCGCACTTCACTCGTAATCCGGTTCATTCGCGCACCGCTCAGGCGCTCGTGCAGCTCACACTGCTCGCGGCGCTGGGCGGCTGCGGCCTCGTGCCGAAGCAGCCGATCACCCAGCAGCCGATGACGGCCGTCCCGCCGATGCCGCCGCAGGCGCAATCGCCGGGCTCGATTTTCAACCCGGGTTATGCGGGCCGGCCGCTGTTCGAAGATCAGCGGCCGCGCAATGTGGGCGACATCCTGACGATCGTGATTCAGGAAAACGTCAACGCGACGAAGTCGTCGGGCGCCAACGCGAATCGCTCGGGCAACACCAGCTTCAACGTGCCGACCGCGGGCTTCCTTGGTGGACTGTTCGGCAAGACCAACCTGAGCGCGACCGGCGCCAACGGGTTCGCCGGCACCGGCGGCGCGAACGCGTCGAACACCTTCAACGGCACGATCACCGTGACGGTGACGGGCGTGCTGCCGAACGGCAACCTGATGGTGAGCGGCGAAAAGCAGATGCTGATCAACCAGGGCGATGAATTCGTGCGCTTCTCCGGCGTGGTGAATCCGAACACGATCTCCAACCTGAACGCCGTCTACTCGACCCAGGTGGCCGACGCAAAGATCGAATACTCCGCGAAGGGCTATCTCAACGAAGCCGAGAACATGGGCTGGTTGCAGCGGTTCTTCCTCAACGTGTCGCCGTGGTGATCATGCGTACCGTCATCTCCCACCTTCGCCACGTCGTGCAACTCGCCCGGTTCGGCCGTTTTGGCCGTTTTGGCCATGTTGGTCGTGCATTGGCGGTCGTCGCGCTGGCCTGCGCGGCGCTGCCGGCAGCCACGCCCGCGCACGCCGAACGTCTGAAGGATCTCGTACAGATCCAGGGCGTGCGCGACAACCCGCTGATCGGCTACGGCCTCGTCGTCGGTCTCGACGGCACGGGCGACCAGACCACGCAGACGCCTTTTACCACGCAGACGCTCGCCAACATGCTGGCGAACCTCGGCATCTCGATCAACAACCAGGCGGCGGGCTCGACCAACTCGCAGTCGTCGCTGTCGAATATCCAGTTGAAGAACGTTGCGGCGGTGATGGTGACGGCGGTACTGCCGCCGTTCGCGCGTCCGGGCGAAGCAATCGACGTGACGGTGTCCTCGCTCGGTAACGCGAAGAGCCTGCGCGGCGGCACGCTGCTGCTCACACCGCTCAAGGGCGCCGACGGCCAGGTGTACGCGCTCGGCCAGGGCAACCTCGCGGTCGGCGGCGCCGGCGCAAGCGCGAACGGCAGCAAGGTGCAGGTGAATACGCTGGCTGCGGGCCGCATCACCGGCGGCGCGATCGTCGAACGTGCGGTGCCCACCTCGGTGTCGCAAGCGGGCACGATGCAGCTCGACCTGAACGATATGGACTACGACACCACGCAGCGCGTCGTGTCAGCGGTGAACAACGCGTTCGGCAGCGGTACGGCCATGGCGCTCGACGGCCGCACGATTCAACTGCGCGCGCCGTCCGATCCGGAGCAGCAGGTCGCCTTCATGGCGCAATTGCAGAACCTCGACGTCAAACCGGCGCAAGCAGCCGCGAAGGTGATCCTGAACGCGCGCACCGGCTCGATCGTCATGAATCAGATGGTCACGTTGCAAAACTGCGCGGTGGCGCACGGCAATCTGTCGGTGGTGATCAATACGCAGCCGGTGGTGAGTCAGCCGGGTGCGTTCTCGAACGGCCAGACGGTGGTGGCCAAGCAGTCGCAGATTCAGATGAAGCAGGACAACGGCGCACTGAAGCTGGTGACCGCCGGCGCCAACCTCGCCGAAGTGGTGAAGGCGCTCAACGCACTGGGTGCGACTCCTGCGGATCTGATGTCGATCCTGCAGGCCATGAAAGCGGCGGGCGCTTTGCGCGCCGACCTGGAAATCATCTAAGGAAGACACAAGATGAATTCGGATACGACCAATTCCGCCAACGCGGCGAACGACCTGACCCAGCGCTTCGCGCTCGACGTGCAAGGCTTCGGCAAATTGAGTGCGCAGGCCAAGGCTTCGCCGCAAGCCGGCATGAAGATGGCCGCGCAGCAGTTCGACGCGGTGTTCACGCAGATGATGTTGAAAAGCATGCGCGATGCGACGCCACAGGATGGTCCGTTCGATTCGCACGACAGCGCCACCTTCACGTCGATGATGGATCAGCAGATGTCGCAACAGCTATCGCAGAAGGGTATCGGCGTGGCTGACGCGATGCTCAAGCAGATGATGCGCAATCAGGGCCTGCAGGTGGGCGGCGCGAACGGCACAAGTGGCGGCCTGAGCGGCATGGCCGGGGCGTTGGGTAGCGGCAGTGGCGGCGACGAAGGCCAGACCGCGGCGCTGAACGCGCTCGCGAAGGCCTACGGCAATGCGCAAGCCAACGGCCAACTGGCGATGGGCAAGGGCTACTCGGCCAACAGCTCGCTGACGCCGCCGATCAAGGGTGACGGCACCTCGTCGAAGGTCGACGCTTTCGTCGACAAGCTCGCTGCGCCGGCGCAGGCCGCCAGCGCGGCAACCGGCATTCCGGCGCGCTTCATCATCGGCCAGGCCGCGCTGGAATCGGGTTGGGGCAAGAGCGAGATCAAAAAGGCTGACGGTTCGCCGAGCCACAACGTCTTCGGCATCAAGGCGACCAAGGACTGGACCGGCAAGACCGTTTCCACCGTCACGACCGAGTATGTGAACGGCAAGCCGCAGCGCACCATCGAAAAATTCCGTGCGTACGACTCATACCAGGACGCGATGACCGACTACGCGAGCCTGCTCAAAGGCAACCCCCGTTATGCGCAGGTAATCAATTCCGCGCATGACGTGAATGGTTTTGCCAACGGCATGCAGCGCGCGGGTTATGCAACCGACCCGCATTACGCGAAAAAGCTGATGTCGATTATGCAGAAAATGGGCTGATCTGCCGGTAATGCGGATGTGCGGTCGAAGTCGATCGTGCAATTGACCAGTTTGCAGTTTGATTTTCTCGAATAAAGAAGCATGCACGCGACGGGGCCAGGTGCATAACAAGACGGACGAGGCCGGCCGCCTACGGGCAGCCGGTCCACCCGCATAACCCGTGCGATTGCCGCTTGCATTCGACGAGCCGGATTTCACCGGCGGTATATCGGCGTTTTAACGTTTGCGGCAAATATTTCATTACATGCCCCTAAATTTTGGCTGAATGCTGCCGCTAATCAGTTAGACCCGATACCGGAAAAGCGTTGTAATGTCCGGTTGAATGCGCGTGCTGCGGCTTCGATGAAGGCCGCGCGAAAGCCCCGGCAGGAGCCTTGGCACGCGCCCGCAAGAACATGCATACCGGCAAGCCTATGGATACTACCCAGTCGCACGGCCAGACCGACGCACCCGGCCAGTCGCACGCCACGCTAGACGAAAGCGCACCTGATTTTGGCCGTCGCAATCCGTTGGAGATCGGCGTTCAGTTACGCAACCTCGTCAATCGAGGCGATTTCCTCACCGTTGAATACGCGGGCGGTCAGCTCGTCACGCGCCTGCTCGATGTCGACGTGCGCGCGCGCACCTTCACTTTCGATTGGGGCGCGCTTTCGGAACAGAACAAAGGTTTATTGGGGGCATCGCGCTGCCAGTTCCATGCGTCGCCGGACGGCGTGCGCGCTGAGTTCATGACCGGCGCACCGCGCGAAACCCGCTACGAAGGACTGCCCGCATTCGAGGCCGATTTTCCCGACGTGCTGTTCTACGTGCAGCGCCGCGAGTATTTCCGCGTCGATGCGCCGATTCTCGATCCGTATTTGTGCATCGGCCGTTTGCCCGAAGGCGATACGTTCCGCTTCGAAGTGCACGATCTGTCGCTCGGCGGCGTCGGCATGCGCACCACGGATGAGCGCGTGGCCGAGTTGCCGATGGGCACGCGGCTGCAGGATTGCGAACTGTCGCTCGGCGCATTTGGCCGGCTTTCGCTCGATCTGCAACTGGTGTCGCACCGTTCCACTGCGTTGCCGAATGGTACGCAGCGCTATCAACTCGGTTTCCGTTTTCTGACGCTGCCGGGCAGCGCCGAAAACACGCTGCAACGTCTGATTACGCAACTGGAAATGAAGCGCCGCTCGCTGGTGCGTTGATGAAATGCCGCATGAGCGGCACCTGAGCATGGCTCAACTGCCGTGCGGTTTCTGAGTTGTGGCGCATGAGGCAGAAAGCCCGGCAGGACAAGCCTCGCAAACGTTGAAACAAACGCCGAACAAGCATCGGAATGGCCCTCAATTTTTCTTCGTGAGAGCCGTTAAACAGGATGTTCAAGTAACGCGGCGGCATGTGGTCGGTGTCGCCCTTCAGGATGACGCATGTCGAGCAACCTCATCAATCTCGGACTCAGTGGACTGAACGCAGCCCAGTGGGGACTCACGACGACCGGCCAGAACATCAGCAACGCGTCGACGCCGGGCTATACGATCGAAACGCCGGTCTATGCGGAAAGCGGCGGGCAGTACACGGGTTCCGGCTATTTGCCGCAGGGCGTTTCGACCGTCACCGTGACGCGCCAGTACAGCCAGTATCTGACCACTGAACTGAACAACGCGCAGTCGTCGGGTAGCTCGCTGACGGCGTACAACACGATGATCTCGCAGCTGAACAATCTGGTCGGTAGCCCGACTGCCGGCATTGCGAGCGCGATCACCAGCTATTTCACCGGTTTGCAGAACGTCTCGAACAACGCCTCCAGTCTGGCCACCCGCCAGACCGCGATGAGCGGCGCGCAGACGCTCGTGAATCAGATCAATGCCGCAGGTCAGCAATACGACGCGCTGCGCCAGAGCGTCAACACGCAACTCACCAACACCGTTTCGCAGATCAACAGCTACACGCAGCAGATCGCTCAGTTGAACGGGCAGATCTCCGCGGCCAGTTCGCAAGGTCAGCCGCCGAACCAGCTGATGGATCAACGCGATCAAGCCGTGTCGAAGCTGTCGCAACTGATCGGCGTGAACGTCGTGAACAGCAACGGCAGCTACAGCGTGTTCATGGGCAACGGTCAGCCGCTCGTGTCGTCCACCAATAGCTACAACCTGGGCACGGCGCCTTCGACGGGCGACACCAGCGAACTGTCGGTGCAGTATCTCGGCCAGGCTGGCGCGAACCCGGCCGCTACGCCGCAAAATCTGCCCGACAGCAAAGTCACGGGCGGTACGCTCGGCGGTCTCCTCGCGTTCCGCAGCCAGACGCTCGATCCGGCCGAAGCGCAACTCGGCGCGATTGCGGTGAGCTTCGCTTCGCAGGTCAACGCGCAGAACAGCCTCGGCATCACGCTCGCCGGCGCACAGGGCGGCGCGCTGTTCTCGGTGGGCAGTCCGACCGTCTACGCGAATACGCAGAATACCGGCAACGCGTCGCTGAACGTCTCGTTCGCGAGTGCTGCGCAGCCGACCACCGGCGATTACACGCTGGCCTATAACGGCACCACCTACACGCTGACCGACAATTCGACCGGCAGCGTGGTGGGCTCGGCGACGGATCTGAGCAAACCGATCAACGGCCTGAATTTCTCGACCACCGGCACGATGAAGGCCGGCGATTCGTTCACGGTAGAACCGACCCGCGGCGCGCTGAACAGCTTCAACACCGCGACTACGGACCCGTCGGCGCTCGCCGCCGCGGCACCGGTGCTCGGCGCCGCAACGGCGAGCAATACCGGCACCGGCACGATCACGCAAGGCACGGTGACGGCCGGCTACACGATGCCGAATGCGACCACCACGCTGTCGTACAACGGCACCGGCCTGTCCGGCTTCCCCGCAGGATCGACGGTGACGGTGGCGGGCTCGCCCCCGACCACGTATCCGATCACCGACACGACCACCGTGGTGCCGTATTCGTCGAGCACGGGTGCGGCGCTGACGATCAGCAACGCGACCGCCGGCCAGATGAACAACGTCTCGGTGACGATCAGCGGCGCACCGGCTGCCGGCGACACGTTCACCATCGGCCCGAACACCGGCGCGAGGAACGACGGCCGCAATGCGCTGGCGCTGTCGAACCTGTCCACGGCGAAGGCAATGGCGGGCGGCACGGTCACGCTGACGGGCGCGTACGCGAACTACGTCAACCAGATCGGTAACCAGACCAACCAGATTCAGACTTCGAGCACGGCGCAGACCTCGCTGGTGACGCAGATCACCACCGCGCAGCAGTCGGTCTCGGGCGTGAACATCAATGAAGAAGCAGCCAATCTGCTTCAGTATCAGCAGCTCTATCAGGCGAACAGCAAGGTCATCCAGACCGCGCAGACCCTGTTCCAGACGATACTCGGCATTCTCCAGTGAGGCGTTGAACATGCGCATCTCCAGTACGCAGTACTTCAACATGAACGTGGCGACGATGAGCGATCAGCAAGCTCAGTTGTCGCAGTTGTATCAAGAGATCTCGAGCGGCGTCAGCCTCTCCACGCCGTCGGACAATCCGCTCGGCGCGGCGCAGGCGGTGCAGTTGAGCTCGACGGCGACGAGCCTGTCGCAGTACACGACCAACCAGACTTCCGCGCTCGCTTCGCTGCAACAGGAAGATTCGACGCTCAACAGCGTCAATACGGTGCTGCAAAACATTCACACGCTCGTGCTGCGCGCCGGCGACGGTTCGCTGAACGACGGCGACCGCGGCTCGATCGCGACGCAATTGCAGAGCTTGCGCAGCCAGTTGATGACGCTCGCGAATGCGACCGATCCGCAGGGCAACGCCTTGTTCGGCGGTTATCAAAGCACCGCGCAGCCGTACACCACCAACTCGGCCGGCGTCGTGACTTATTCGGGCGACACCGGCACGCCTGCCATGCAGATCACCTCGTCGCACACGATTCAGACCGGCGACAACGGTATCGCGATCTTTGGCAGCGTTGCGTCGATCGGTACCAGCTCGGTGCCGGCCGCGACGACCGGTAATACGGGCACGGGCGTGATCAGCACCGTGAGCCTGACGAACCCGACCAATCCGGCCAATGCGGACACGTACAAGATCGCTTTCTCGTCGGGGACCACTTACACGGTGAGCCAGACCGATCCGGCCACCGGAGCGGTGACCACAAGTGCACCGCAAACGTTCACAGCCGGCTCGGCGATTACGCTAGGCGGCCAGACGGTGAACATCACCGGCGCGCCGAACGCGGGTGACAGCTTCACGGTGACGCCGGCCACGCAAGGCAGTACGGATGTGTTCGCCAACCTGAGCCAGTTGATCACCACGTTGCAAACGCCGGTGTCGGGCGGCGCCTCGACGGCCAGCTTCCAGAGCGCGCTGACCACCAGCATGACCCAGCTCGAAAACACGATGAACAACATCGTGACCGCGCAGGCGGCGGTGGGTGGCCGCGTGCAGGAAGTGCAGGCATTGCAGACCGTCACGCAGACCAACACGTTGCAGACGGCGAGCAACCTGGCGGATCTGACCCAAACCGATATGGCCAAGACGATCGGCCAGTACACGATGACGCAAAACGCGCTGCAGGCGGCGCAGCAGGCGTTTGTGAAGATTCAGAGCGTTTCGCTGTTCCAGTACCTGAACTAGGTCAGCGGGCAGTTCGAAACAAAGAAGGGCGGAAGCCGGTGTGAGCCGGCTCCGCCCTTCTTTGTTCTGGGTAGCCGATGCGCGGTTCAACGTGAGTGAGCGGCGCACGCTGCACGCGTGGCTGTCGCGGCCAATCTCGCCGGTCTAAAACGGTGGGTGCTACTTAAGCCCGGCCGCAACACGCCCCATCTGATCGATGCCGACGTCGAACAGGCGCATGAAGAACGGAATCATGTTCGGGATCATCAGTTGCAGGAGCAGCATGCCGATTAGCATCGTCAGCGGAAAGCCGATCTGGAACACGCCGATTTGCGGCGCAGCGCGGTTCAGGATGCCGAGCGCGAGGTTGGTGATCAGAAGCGCGACGACCACCGGCAGGGACAGCAGCAGGCCCGCCGAAAACACCGTGCTGCCGAAATTCGCCAGTGTGCGCCAGCCGGATGCGCCCAGAATGTTCCCCGACACCGGCACCGACTGGAAGGTGGCCAGCAGCGCGCTGATCATCTGCAAATGGCCGTCGATCACCAGAAACACCAGCATTGCGATCGTGTTCATGTAGCTCGACAGCACCTGGCTCGAACTGCTCGCCTGCGCGTCGAAGAATGTCGCGAAGCCGAGGCCCATGCCCAGACCGACGAAATCGCCCGTGGCGCTGATCGCCTGAAACACGATCTGCATCGTCATGCCGAGCGCGATGCCGATCAGGAACTGGTTGACGATGATCCACACGCCTTCGGCGGAAAACACCGTGACCTGCGGCAGGGCGCCGAGCGTGGGCGCGACGATGATCGTGATGAAGGCCGCGAGACCGATCTTCACCCGCGTCGGCAGCGAACGGTTGCCGAGCACCGGCGCGGTCGCCACCAGCGCGAGAATTCGCACGAACGGCCACAGAAACGCCGTGAGCCAAGCGTTCAGTTGTGCGTAAGTGACGGAAAACATGACGGTGGGAGCGGGCGGAAGTGCCGAGCGGAGGCCGGGGCCGCGCTCAGTTGACGAGCGAGGGGATGTTGGTGAGCGTCTGGCGCAGATAGTCGAGCATGGTCGTCAACATCCACGGACCGGCGATCACCATGGTGACGGCGATCGCGAGCAGCTTCGGGATGAACGACAACGTGGTTTCGTTGATCTGCGTAGCGGCCTGGAACAGGCTCACCACCAGACCGACGACCAGCGCGACTAGCAGCAACGGCGCGGCAAGCAGCAGGCCGACATACATGGCCTGGTGCGCGAGCGTCATGACGGATTCCTGATTCATGGCGTAGTACCGGAAGCGTGAAGGGTTGAGTGACGCAGCTAAGTGACGCAACTAAGTGATGCCGCCAGGTGATGCAGCTAAATGAGCCGGTTAAACAAAGCTCTGCGCGAGCGAGCCGAGCAGCAATTGCCAACCGTCGACCAGCACGAACAGCATCAGCTTGAACGGCAGCGAGATCGTGGCGGGCGACACCATCATCATCCCCATCGACATCAGCACGCTCGCCACCACCATGTCGATGATCAGGAATGGGATGAAAATCGTGAAGCCGATCTGGAAGCCCGTTTTCAGTTCGCTTGTCACGAACGACGGCACCAGCAGCGACAGCGGCACGTCTTCCGGACCTTGCATCGGCGCGGCGTGCGAGATGCGGGCGAACAGCGCGAGATCGCTTTCGCGGGTCTGGCGCAGCATGAACGTCTTGAACGGGGCGAGGCCGCGGTTCACCGCCGTTTCCATCGGGATGGTGCCGTCGGAGAACGGTTTGTAGCCGTCGGTATAGGCCTTGTCCAGCACCGGAGACATCACGAACAGTGTGAGGAACAGCGCGAGGCCGACCAGCACCTGGTTAGGCGGCGTGGTGGTCGTGCCGAGCGCCTGGCGCAGCAGCGACAACACGATGATGATGCGCGTGAAACTCGTCATCATCAGCACCATCGCCGGCAGGAACGACAGCATCGTGAGCAGCAGCATCGTCTGCACGCTCAGCGAGTAGGTCGTACCACCGTTCGGGCCCGGGCTCGTATTGAAGGCCGGCAAGCCGGCGGCTTGCGCGAACGACAGCGTCGGCAGCGCGAGCATCAGCGCCGGCAACACGACTGGCGCGACACGGCGCAGAACGGCAATGACTTTCGATGCGGCGCAAGACATGCGAGTGGAGTGCGCGTGACGTAGTGATTGCACTGATCG
Source organism: Paraburkholderia sp. (assembly GCF_035656215.1). Classification (GTDB taxonomy): domain Bacteria; phylum Pseudomonadota; class Gammaproteobacteria; order Burkholderiales; family Burkholderiaceae; genus Paraburkholderia. The sequence continues at coordinate 3,665 of NZ_DASRSY010000116.1, read as the reverse complement.
CGCTGATTGAAGACTGAACTGCATTACCGATCCCCGCTGCCTTGCCCATTGAAACGTTTGCCTACTTCGCCTTTTAAAGCATCGCGAAAGCGCTGGCCGAAAGTGCCGGGCAACGGTGCGCCTTTAATTGACGCACCCGATGCATCCGATACGTCTGGTGTGGCCGGTTGCGTGCCTGCGACAGGATCGGCCGCTGTTGATCCGGCGGGCATCGTATGCAGCAGACGCACGTTGCCGGGCGCCGTGCCAAGCACGAGCCACGTATCGCCGATCTCGACCACGGCAACCCGCTCCTTGCCGCCGAGCGAGGCGCCGCCGATTGTCTTCACGAGGCCGCCGCGATTGGCCGGCTGCAAGCCGAAGCGGCGCGCGAGCCATGCACAGGCGAACACCAGACCGATCACCACCAGCAGCCCGACGATGGTCTGCAACACCGCGCCGACGCCGAGCGCCGGAACCGCCGTGCCCGCACCCACACTCGACGCGATTTTCGCGGCGTTGTTGACCGCGTTCATGTCGGCTGCGTGAGCGGCCGATGGTCCGAATACTGCCACTGAGGTCAGCGCGAAAATCAGCGCCGACGTAGCCGCTGTTTTTGCAGCGATCGCCGCGAGTCCAGCGCGATGGAGAACATTGCGCGACGCATGTGATGCATGTGATGCATGTGACCCATGCAATGCGGCGCGACCGGCAACACGTTTCATCGATTCAGCTTCCGGATGCGCTCGGACGGCGTGATGATGTCGGTCAGACGGATACCGAACTTGTCGTTCACGACGACCACTTCGCCCTGGGCGATCAGGCAGCCGTTCACCAGCACGTCCATTGGTTCACCCGCCAGGCCATCCAGTTCCACGACCGAGCCCTGCGCGAGTTGCAGCAGGTTGCGGATCGCGATCTTGGTGCGGCCGAGTTCGACGGTCATCTGGACGGGAATGTCCAGGATCATGTCGATGTCGTTGCGCGTCGAGGTCGGTTCGACCTTCGAGAGCGGCTGGAACACGCCAGCGGTAGTCGGGCTGACTTCCGTGTTGTCGTTCTGCTCGGCCAGCGCGCTGGCCCAGTCGGCCATCGCCGCGTCGTCTTCGGCGCCGGCTGCGTCGGCGGCCAACTGCGGCTCGCCGGCGGCCAGTTCGGCCTCAGTCTTTGCGTTCAGGTCACTCATATCCACCATCCTTCATCGTGTCGGCTGCGCTGACCATTTTCTGGACCCGCAACGCATACTGACCATTGAAAATTCCGTAGCCGCATTCCATCACCGGCACGCCATCGACTTTCGCCGTGATGTGTTCGGGGATGTTGATCGGCAGAACATCGCCCTTGCGCATGTTCAGGATCTGTTCGAACGTGACCGGCACCTGAGCTAAGTCGGCGGTCAGTTCCACTTCGGCTGCCTGCACCTGCTGCGACAGCACGCGGACCCAGCGACGGTCGACCTCGAGCGCTTCGCCCTGGATCGGCGACGAGAGAATGTCGCGGATCGGTTCGATCATCGAATACGGCATGCAGATGTGCAGCGTGCCGCCCGTCGTGCCGAACTCGATCGAGAACTGCGTGACGATGACGATTTCGTTCGGCGTCGCCACGTTGGCGAACTGCGTGTGCATTTCCGAGCGCACGAATTCGAATTGCAGCGGGCGCACGCTTTTCCACGACGCCGCGTAGTGTTCGAACGTGAGATTGAGCAGCTTCATGATGATGCGCTGCTCGGTTGCCGTGAAATCGCGGCCTTCGACGCGGGTATGGAAACGCCCGTCGCCACCGAACAGGTTATCGACCACGAAGAACACCAGGTTCGGATCGAACACGAACAGCGACGTGCCGCGCAACGGCTTCACATGGACCAGGTTCAGGTTGGTCGGGATCGGCAGATTGCGGGTGAACTCGCTGTACTTCAGCACCTTCACCGGACCGACGGAGATTTCCGCCGAGCGCCGCATGAAGTTGAAGATACCGACGCGCAGCAGACGCGCGAAGCGGTCGTTGATGATTTCGAGGCCGGGCATCCGGCCGCGGACGATGCGTTCCTGCGTCGCGATGTTGTACGGACGTACGCCTGAGCGGTCGGTCTGTTCGGCGACCGAGTCGGACTCGCCTGTGACGCCCTTGAGGAGGGCATCGACCTCCTCCTGGGACATGAACTCTTCGTGGCCCATTCCTTATTCCTCGTGCGTCCGGCGGTTAATGATGGCAGCGCGAAATGACTTCACTGCACGACGAATTCGGTGAACAGCACGTCCTGGACGTGGATCGGCGCGGCGCCCTTATCGGTCGGCTCTTCGATCAGCGTCTGGAGTTCAGTGGCGAGCGCGCGTTTGCCTTCGAGTGGCGCGAGTTCTTCCGGGTGTTTGTTCGACAGTGCGAGGAGGATGCGGCTACGCACTTCCGGCATATGGTCGGAGAGTTCCTGCTGGGTTTTCGGGTCGTTGAGCTTGAGCGTCAGGCCGATACGCAGGAAGTGTTGCTGACCGTCGTCCGATTGCAGGTTGACTGTCATCGATTCGAGCGGGAAGAAGAGCGGCACGGCCAATGGCGCCGGCGCACTGGCGACTCCCGCTGACGCGGGAGCGGGGCCGCGCTTGGACATGAAGAACCACACACCCGCGCCGGCAGCGCCTGCGGCGATGATCGCGATGAGGACGATCAGGATGATGCGCTTCAAGGGGCCCGGGGAAGCGGGCGCGGCTTGCTGGTTTGCGGTCGTGGCTGCCATGAGGTTTGCTTTACTTGCCTTTAGTGCTGGTGATGGTGATTGTTGTTTATTTGTCTGCGGCGCGATGGGTCGAAAAGAAGGGTTATTGAGGGCTATCTCTGGTTTTTGCCCGTTCGGGCGAGGGATTGCCTGGCGGCGTGGGTTTGGGGTTTTTTTTGCCGTTGGCGGGGGTTTGGGTTGGTTTTGCCTGGGCGGCGCTTATTGTCTGGTTGCCTGCGGCGTTGGCCTTTCCCGGTTTTGTTTGCCTGCTTGGCGCGTTTTTCTGTGCGCTTTTTTCTGTATGCCTGTGGCGGTGGCCTTTCCTTGATTACTTATTGGATTATTAGCGTCGCCCCTGTGCGGGGCAGGCACTTACTTTCTTTGCCGCCGCAAAGAAAGATAAGCAAAGAAAGCGGCTCACCCCGCTAGCTCATAAGCGGGTCCCTTGGCTTGGAGGGGGCAGTGGTGCATCTGGAATCCGTGTTCTCGCACATTCGGCGTGAGTGACAAAGCGCTCATCAGCGCCCACTCCGCGCTGCGCGCGCCGACGCGTGCTTCATAGAACCGACCGCCGTGCTTTCGCACTCGCGCTCCATTCGGCGCCGTGCCGAGGCGAAGCCGATGGCCCCACTGTGCCCAAGCGAAACCCCAGGTTTCTCGTGCGACTCCGTCGTCGCCAAGGCGAAGCCGAAGGCTCCCGCTGCGCTTCAACGAAGCCCTTTGGCTTCCCATGCAATTCCGTCATCGCCGAGGCGAAGCCGATGGCTCCCACCGCGCTCAAACGAAGCCCGGGTTTCCCTGGCAGACCCGTCCGCGACGCACGTAGTGCGGAGTGGGCGCTGATGAGCGCTTTGTCACTCACGCCGAATGTGCGAGGGCACGGATTCCAGATGCATCACTGCCCCCTCCAAGCCAAGGGACCCGCTTATGAGCTAGCGGGGTGAGCCGCTTTCTTTGCTTATCTTTCTTTGCG
>NZ_DASRSY010000115.1:0-8846 GCF_035656215.1 Paraburkholderia sp. | reverse complement strand
TTTGCTCGGCCTCTTTATTGGGCCCGCGCTCATGACTGTGTTGATGGTGCTGTGGACCGATCTCGTGCAATAGTCGCACGCAATTTTTCGGCGCAATCAGGACTGCTGATTCGCCGGGTTACTTTTCCCGATCGCGCGCCGACTGTTTGACGCAGCCCAGCGTGTATTTCAGCGCGGCGGGCAATAGCGCGCTCCACACATCCCAGGTATGACCGCCGTCGATGATGCGCAGCGCCGCCGGATTTCCCGCCAGCCGAAGATGCGTGTAAAGCGATGATGCATCGGCCTGGATTGCGAGGTCGTCGTCGCCGGCGGCGATGAACATCGGCAGGCGATACGGCTGGCTCATGTACCGTTCCCATTGCGCCGGATAGTTGAGCGCGTGCCAGACATGCGGATCGAACTGCCGGTCGCCGAACACGCCGACGTGGCGTGCCGCTGAAGCGAGCGGCGGCTCGTTCGCATAGATCGCGGGGCTTAGCAGCAGCGCGCCGCAAAAGAGCTCCGGTTGCGTCACGGCGTAGCGCAGCGCGCCGAAACCGCCCATCGAAACGCCGCCGATCATCCGCCCGCCGCGCTGCGTCGCGACCGCGTAGCGCGTTTCGATCTCGGGCAGCAGATCGCTGAAGAACGCGGTCTCCATCTTCTCCTTGCGATCGACATACCAGTCCGTGCCGCCTTGCGGCATCACGATCACGACCGGCGGCATCTCTCTGCGCTCGATTAGTGCGTCGGCGGTCGCTTGCAGGTGGCCTTGCGTGAGCCAGTCGTTGGCATCGCCGTTATTACCGTGCAGGAGGTAGAGCACGGGGATGCGTGCGGCGTCGTGGCGATAGCCGGTGGGCAGATAGATCGTGTAGGCCCAGTCGCGGCCGAGCGCTTCGGAATGGAAGCTTCGGCTGATGACGGTGCTGGCGCTTGCCGGTGCGCCGACAGCAGCACATAGCGCGAAGAGTGCGGAATGTAGGAATAGACGCATGTCAGGGTAAGAGGCCGCCGCGCAGATCGCGCGCGGTCGTCATGCTATCAGTATCGGCAGTGGAAATCGGCGGGTGGCAAGCGGGGCAAGCGGTAACCCGGTAACTCGGTAGGCACGCGAGCGGCAACCCAGCGAGCGGCGATCCAGCAAAAGCTCACGTGCGCATGCGCACGCCGCTCACTCAGGGCGACGTTCTGAGACGCAAGCTCCAGAGACGCGCCGTGAAGCGCTTCAGCGGCTCCGACGCCTTGGCGACGGCGAACAGTGCGCCGACCGCAAATGCATCCGCCACCAACCCGAGCGGATAGTTCAAGTAGCCGTCGGTCGCGGCGTAGAGCACCGAATCGACGACCAGCGAAATCACGGCACCCGCGATAAAGCACAGCAGCCCCTTGCGCCCGATCATACCGACCCACGGCATCCATTGAGCGAGCTTTCTTGCCCAGCCGAGCTGGATCAGGTTCGCGACGAACCACGCAATGGCCAGAAAATTGACCGCGCGCAGATAGGAAAGGTTTTGCTTGAAGCTGCCATCGAGCGGTTCGCGTTCGATAAACAGCTTGTAGTAGGCCGCGGCAGCGACCACGGCGAACGCCAGCAAGCTGACCAGCCAGCCGAGACGGTGTGTGCTGATCCGCTGATAAACCGGCTGGCAGCGTGCCAGCGCGCCGAGCACGAACAGCAACTGCCAGGCAAACGGGTTGAAATCCCAGTGCATGTCCGGCGCGGCGGGCAGGTAGGCGTCGATAGCCGGTGCACCAGCCCACAGCGCGACGCTGCCGGTCAGCAGCAGCCAAGGCTTGCTGCGGGCGAGCGGCAGGATCATCGGCACCAGCAGCGCGAAGAACGCGTACATCGGCAGCACGGAAGCGAGATACGGCTGACGGCGGAACAGCAGGATGTCGCGCAGGGCGGCTACGGGGGCGTCCATCAGATCGTCGAGATCGGTGGTGGCGAGATTCGGGCCGTCGATACTGAACGCGGTCAGCACCGCGCTGACCAGCAGCATCAAGCCGGCAGTGATGAGGAAGGCGCGATAGATTTCGAGCGAACGGCGCAGGAACCGGCTGCGCGCGGTCGCCTCGTTACGCCGCTCGGCGAGCGCCGCGTAGGCCGTCGCGGTGGCGAAACCGCCGAGGAACACGAAGACTTCAGCCGCATCGCACAGCGCATAGGCATGCAGCGTTACGCGCGACAGAATGCTGCCGCCGATGTGATCGACGACGATGATCAGGAGGACCAGCCCGCGGAAAAAATCGAGCTCGATCAAACGGGATTGCGACTTTTGCATTGTGTGGTGCCAAAAGCAGCCCCGTGCGACGGCGCGCTAGTTCAGCGCGGCAGGCGTCTCACAAAGCTTTTTTGAAATTGGATCAGGTGCGGCGGTGGATGGCCGCCCCACGGATGGCCGCCGCCCGGATGCGCGAGCTGCGGGGTGGCATCCGCGTCACCGCTTGAACCGGCCACGCGAGGTGCGGTTGCGGAGGCCAGTAAAAATGACCCGTTTGACGGCGCGGAGTTCCGCTGCGCCGCCGCAAAAGCTTTCGATTATATTTCTTTCCATGACAAACCCGCTACGGGACGTGCAGGGCAAACGCGTCCAACGCGACAGCCGGCTTAAGTCCGGGCAACTCGGCGCCGTTTACCTGAATAAGCGTCGCGAAGAAAGGGTGGACCGATGCAGTGGAGATTTCGCAACGTTTTGAGATATGGACGCGACACCCGATAGACGGCGACGTAACGGCGTGTGAGGATTTCCTGAAAGCGCGTCGGGGTCGATAAACGCCTCGAGAAGCGTCAAAAGAAAGCGGTCGGATCGAGTTGTCCCATTACTCGAGTTCTGGGAGATCTTCATGAACAAGCAAGTGTTCGCGCTGGCTGTCTCCACCGCTTTGTCCGCCACCTCGTTAGCCATTTTCTCCGTGCCTGCTTTTGCCCAGACGAGCGTGACGCTGTACGGCGTGCTCGATGAGGGCATCAACTACACCAATAACGTTGGTCGAGGCCATGTCTATGAGCTCGCAAGCGGCGATGCGCAAGGCAGCCGCTGGGGCCTGAAAGGCGTCGAGGACCTCGGTGGCGGCCTGAAAGCGATCTTCCAGCTGGAAAACGGCTTCGACGTCAGTTCCGGGCGGCTCAACCAGGGCGGTCGGATGTTTGGCCGCCAGGCGTTCGTCGGTTTGAGTTCGGGGTCCTACGGCACATTGACGTTCGGCCGCCAGTACGACTCGGTGGTCGACTATCTGGCGCAGACCACGGCCAACGGCAACTGGGCCGGTGCGCTGTTCTCGCATCCGTACGATAACGACAACACCGACAACTCATTCCGTCTCGACAACAGCGTCAAGTACGCGAGCCCGTCTATCTCTGGCTTCCAGTTCGGCGGCGTCTATAGCTTCAGCAACGACACCGGCTTCGCCAACAATCGCGCATACAGTTTCGGCGGCCAGTATACCTATGGAGGACTACTGCTGGCCGCGGCTTATTTGCAGGCCGATAACCCCGGCAACGGCGCAACCGGCGCGATCACGGCGAACGACGCCAGTTTTATCGCCGCCCGCATGCGCGTGTTCGGCGGCGGCATCACCTACACCTTCGGGCCGGCCACTGCCGGCTTCGTGTACACCAACTCGAACTACCTGGACCCGACCGGCAATGGCTATCTTGGCGTGACGCCGCTTGTGCCACCGGGGGTGTTGTTGAACTCGTTGAAGTATCAGAACTTCGAGGTGAACGGCAAGTATCAGATTTCGCCGATGTTGTTCGTCGGCGCGCAGTATGTCTACACGATGGAAACCTACGACGCCTCGAGCGGTGGCGTGAAGCCGAAGATTCATTCGTTCGGCTTGATGGCGGACTACAACTTGTCTAAACGCACCGACGTGTACATTCAGGGCGAGTATCAGCAGGTGACCGGCGACGCCACTTATTCGATTCTGGACGATGCCTTTACGCCCGGCACCCAGTCCCCGTCATCGACTTCGAAGCAGGTCGTGGTGCGCGCGGCGATACGGCATAAGTTCTAGGGCGCCGGGGCACGCCGGTCGGGTACTGAATGATGAAGGCAAGGCTATGCTCGATGAATGCCGTTTCCCCGTGTGAGGGGAAATCAGTTCATCACGTAATTCTGAATCAGAATCCCGATTACCACGCCGGCGGGAATGCCGAAGGTTCTGCCGCGAATGGTCGCGGTCAGATCTTCATCGAGTATGAAACTGCAGCGGCGTTCACGCCAGACGGTTTTATAGGCCAATGGCTTTGCATCAACGACAACGAGGGAAATGAGCGCGGTCAGGATGACCTGTTCCAAAGCATGCAGTTTCGCGATAAACGGCGAAAATTCACCGGCATTGCACAGCAATACCATTACGACTGCAGCGATCAGGGCGCCGAAAAAGAAGCCGCCCATAAACCTGTTCGCTGAATTAAGAGAATCCACTTAAACCTCAAATCATTCGCCGGCTTTTATTGAGCTGGCGAAGTAAAAAATATACTAACGGAAATGTCTTTTCCGTTTGAAGACTTGCAATGCGCTGACAGCGAGGCAGGCAGGCTTCAAAGGGACCCGTAAGGATATTTTTTGGACGTTCCTCAACATATCGTCCCTTTCCCAACGTCGTGTGAGATCAGTCCGAAAAGTTGGGTTTGCGGCCAGGTCGCTGACAGAACTGCCGTAGCGGCCGGAGGCGCTCGCCACACGCCGCCTATGTGCCCAGGCCCGTCACAGCAGTCTTGTCGCGCGATCTGCGAGCCGCCGCTTACGCGGCGCCGAACAGATTCAACTTTGCATACTGCAACAACATGATCGTTTTCCCATCGACGATCTCGCCGCGCTCGACCATCGCGAGCGCTTTGTCCACCGGCAGTTCCAGCACCTCGATATCTTCGCCTTCGTCGGCAATGCCGCCGCCTGCGCCGACCTTTGCCACGGCATCGTATTCGGCGACGAAAAAGTGCAGCTTTTCCGTCACGGAACCCGGGCTCATGAAAGCTTCGAACACCTTGCGCACGTCATGCACGCGGTAGCCGGTTTCCTCTTCGACCTCAGCGCGAATCCGTTCCTCAGGCGAGGCCGCCTCCAGCAGGCCGGCCGGCGCCTCGATCAGCATGCCGTGGTGGCCGTTGACGAACGCCGGCAGACGGAATTGCGGCGTCAGCACCACCGTGCGGCGGCGCGCGTCGTACAGCAGCAGCGTCGCACCGTTGCCGCGATCGTAGGTTTCGCGGCTCTGGCGTTGCCAACTGCCGTCCGCGCGTTGGTAGTCGAAGGTGGTTTTCTTCAGTACGTACCAGTCGTCCGATAGCACTTTCACATCGACAATCCGTACCCGCCCGGCGATTTCGTTCATGGCTCGCATCCTGTCCTGGGGGAATCCTGTAGGAAACGCGGTCTGCACCGCGTGCAATTCATGATATCGTGCAGTTTCATGCAAAAACAAGAAAATTCGTGCAATTTGTCAGAATGCTTTCAGGACCGCCGCCGTGCTCACATCGCAAAGAAAACAGTTGATCCTCGAAGCGCTCAAGCGTGACGGCCAGGTGATCGCCAAGACCTTGAGCGTCGAGTTCGACGTCTCCGAGGACACTGTCCGACGCGATTTGCGCGAGCTTGCCGCCGAGGGACAGCTTCAGCGCGTGCATGGTGGCGCATTGCCGGCCTCGCCGGCGGCAGTGGATTTCGCCGGGCGCGAGCGTATCGAATCGGCGTCGAAAGCGGCGATCGGCCGGGCGGCGGCGGGCCTGATCGGGCGCGGCCAGATCGCGTTCATCGATGGCGGTACGACAGCCGTGCAACTGGCGCGTCATTTACCGCGCGACTTGCGCGCGACGATCGTCACACACAGCCCGAGCATCGCCGTCGAACTGGCGGAGCACACAGAGCTCGAGGTCATCATGATCGGTGGGCGACTGTTCCGCCATTCAATGGTCAACGTGGGCGCGGCCGCTATTGAAGCCCTCAGCCGCATTCGCGCCGACCTCTTTTTCATGGGCGCGACCGGCGTGCACCCGCAAGCGGGTCTTAGCACCGGCGATATGGAGGAGGCCTACGTCAAGCGCGCGCTCGCGGAACATGCGGCGGAAACGGTGGTGCTGGCGTCGGCGGAAAAACTCAATGCGGCGTCGGCGTACAAGATTGCGGATGTGACGGCGGCCAGTACGATCGTCGTCGAGCGGAACACGCCAGAGGTGCTTACGGCGTCGTTCGAGGCATTGGGCATCACGATCTTGCGCGCATAGTTACGCGCCATAAACCCGCTGGTATAACGGTTCATACTCAATCCGTTATTTACGAGATAGCTGACAAAAATTGACGCACCGTGTGTCTAAACAGCGAGATAATCCTGGCCCTTGCCCTCTGTCGGGCAGGGAAAAGGCAACTTACGGTAGTTCCAGGCAAATCAGATCGACTGCGGCATAGCCGAAGTGATGGCCGCTGCACGTTGCCGGTACGCCCGGGCGCACGCAAGCGCCCGCGGTTCGAACACCTCCCTCGTGGTTTACAGCCCAGCGCAGGTCCGCCGCGTGTAAGCTGGTATGTGGCCGCGCGCCGGCCTGTGTTCCGCGTTTGTCCTGCTATCGGGTTGCCGCTGTGTTCACTAAAGGAGAAGTCCATGGGGAAACTCGACCTTTCGCGTCGTAGTTTTCTGAAGGCCAGCGTGTTGGCGGGTGTGTCGGTGTATATCGCGCCGATGGGCAGCCGCGCATTCGCTGCGTTGTTCGAAGAAAAAATTCTGACGCCGGTTCAGTGGGACGCCGCCAACGGGCAGGCGAAATTCCGCATCGACGGTATCGCCAAAGTGACGGGCTCGAAAGTGTTCGCGCGCGACATCCGCGCCACCGACATGCCGCACTGGCCGCAGCAGCAGTCACACGCTTTCATCCTGCGCACGACGCAAGCTGACCGCCGCTATGAAGGTTTCGACCTGTCGCTGCTCGGCGACGAACTGAAGCCCGACCGCGTGGTGACGGCGGACGATCTGACGCGCGACGGCCTGATCTTCCCGGCCTTCTACGGCGACGACATGTTGCTGCCGCCGGGCAAGACGCCAGCGTATCTCGGCCAGGCGGTCGCGATCCTGATCTATCACGACTTCGCGCGCTTTCGCTTCGCAAAAGACAAACTGAAGTTCCAGAACCAGGTCATCCGTTACGGTGGAGAAACCGGACCGCTCGAACGCGATCCGTGGGGCACGTTCCGCTTCGTGCGCGTCGGCGGCAAGACGCCGTATGACGACGACATCTTCTCCAGTCTGAAAGACGCGCCGGTGTTCCCGAGCATGATGCGTAAGCACCAGCCGGTGTGGCCGGACGGCGTCGAACACGGCAAGCTCGACGAGCAGGGCATGTTCCATGCCGGGCAGATCCAGCAGGAGCTGGATCATCCGTCGGCGGACTGGCTCGTGATGGAGCGCGAGTACAACACGCAATCGATCGACACGGCCGCGCTCGAACCCGACAACGCCAACTGCTGGTACGACGCAGCGACGCAATCGCTGCATATGGTCGTGCCGACCCAGGCGCCGTCCGAGGTTGTCGACAGCGCGGTCGGCATGGTCGCGAAGTGCGCGTTCCCGGTGAAGAACCTGTTCATTCACCCGTGCTACACGGTGGGCTATGGTTCGAAGGATCACTTCAACGTGCCGTTCTACGGCCTCGTCTGCGCGATGTATGCGGACGGCCGCCCGGTGCGTCTTGCCAACGATCGCTACGAGCAGTTCCAGACGTCATTGAAACGCCACGCGTTCAAGATGAACTACCGGATCGCGGTCGATAAAAACACGGGTCTGCTGCAATCGTTCAAGGCCGAGATGGAAGCAAACGGCGGCGGGCGGTGTAATTTTTCTCCCTCGGTGGCGATGGTCGGCGCGACTGCGGCACAGTCGATCTACTACTTCCCCAAGAACGATCTGTCGGCGGTTGCCGTCGCCTCGCGCGCAATCGACGCCGGCTCCGCACGCGGCTATGGCACGCTGCAAAGCATGGCCGCGACCGAGATGATGGTCGACGAAATCGCCGCGCAACTGAATGTCGATCCGATCGACTTCCGCCTGAAAAACGGGCTGCGCTCGGGGATGAAGAACACACAGGGCGCGGTGCCCGCCGGCGCGATTCGTGTCGACGACGTGTTGCAGAAAGCGAAGATTCATCCGCTGTGGGTGAATCGCGCGAAGCGTAAAGCCGAGTTCGAAGCAGCGCATCCCGGCAAGCGTTACGGTGTCGGCTTTGCCTGCGTGCAGAAGGACTTCGGCACGGGCGCGGAAACCTCGTTCGCGAAGGTCGAGTTCAGCGCCGACGGCAAGGTCAGCTTGCAACACACGGCTGCTGAAATCGGCACGGGCGTGTCGACCTCGCAGGCAATCGCCGTCGCGAAGTGGCTCGGCAAGCCGGCCACCGACGTGCATGTCGCGATCACCGATTGGCCCGATCTGCCGGTCGTCACGAGTGGCGATCCGTACATGATGTCGCAAGCGGATCAGGACAAGCTCGCTGCTAATCCGCGCTGGTCGCCGGGTTATGCGTCGCCTTCAAGCGCGACGAACTCTGCGTTTTACTTCACGCACAGCACGCGCGAAGCGGCGCGCGTCGTTTTCGCGCACGGTTTGTGGCCGGCTGCGATGGCGATCTGGAGTCAGGGCGGCGGCGGTGGTCAAGCCGCGCCGCTGGTGGTGCGCATCGAGGACGCGCGCTGGGTCGACGGCAAGCTGTCTGCGGCGGGGCTCGAAGCGCTGCCGTTCGAACAGCTCGCCAAGAAGGCGCACGAGTTGGGTCTGGTAACCGGTGCGACCGTGCATGTGTTCAATCGCTGGCAATGGACCGAGTCGGACTTCGAGATCGACGGCAGCGTCGAGCGTCTGCCGCTCGATGG
>NZ_DASRSY010000114.1:0-7467 GCF_035656215.1 Paraburkholderia sp. | reverse complement strand
ATCTTGGTCGGCAGTTCAACGTGCGTGCGCGCGAATTCCCGACCATAGGGCGTGCCACGTTTGCCATGCAGCGTGGCAACGAGGTTGATCACGCAATCGGCGCCTTCCACGAAACGCGCGAGCTGCACCGGATCGAACACGTCAGCTTCGATCACGTCGATGGGTAACAGGGTGAGATGGCGGGCGTTGTAGCGGCGCCGGGTGGCGATGCGCACGTCTTTGCCCATTTCAACGAGGGCGTTGACGAGATGGCTGCCGATAAAACCGGAACCGCCGATGATCGCAATGGCTTTATGTCGCATTTTTCGACTCCCTGGTGGAAGCCGCGGCAACGGCTGGCGTGGCGCACCGCCGCATCGAGAATGATGCGACGGCGGCACGGCGCTTACGGAGCGATGTAACCCAGACGCGCCTTCAGCGATTGCGGACGGCCTTCGAACAACGCCGCGTAATAGACCGTATTGGACAACACATTCTTGACGTAATCGCGCGTTTCCTGGAACGGAATCGCCTCAGCGAAGATCGCGCCTTCAACCGGGCGCTGCAACGATTGCCGCCAGTTGCGCGGACGGCCGGGCCCGGCGTTATAACCGGCGGTGGCCAGCACGGCGGACCCGTCGAACTGATTGTAGATCATCGACAGGTAGTTCGTGCCGAGCAGGATGTTGGTGTTGATGTCGTTCATCTGCTCGCGCGAAATCGGGCCGAGGCCGATCTTCTTCGCCACCAGTTGCGCGGTGCCCGGCATCAGCTGCATCAAACCGCTCGCGCCGACTTCCGAGCGCGCGTTCATGATGAAGCGCGACTCCTGGCGAATCAGCCCGTACGCCCATTCCACATCCAGCCCATTCGACTGCGCATCGCGCTCGACGATATCCTTGAACGGCGACAGATAACGCAGCGAGAAATCATGCTCGCTCTTCGTGCGATCCGCCGTATTGACGGTGCGGTCATACAACTGGATACGGCGAGCGTACTCGGCTGCGGCGATCAGTTGCCGGTCGCTCATATTGCGCAGCGGCCAGTTCCATTCGCGATTGCCCTCGAGCCGCAGATTCAGTGCGTAGAACCGTTGCGCCAGATCGAAGCCCGGCGTGTTGCCGGCCTGTTGGACTTCGGCGTCGCTCACCGTCGTTTTCGGCGGCACGGTGATCTTCTGGCCGAGCTCTTCCGAAGCCAGTTGGCCGTAGAAGTTGAAGCCCTGCGAGATCGACTCGAATTCCTGATTGGCCGTGGCCGTGTCGCCGGCTTGCTTGAGCGCACGGGCATGCCAGTACACCCACGACGGCTGATTGCGCAGCGCCGCCGGCATCTGTTCGATCGACCAGCGCACCATCGTCCAGTCGCCCGCGAGCAGCGCGGTGCGGGTGCGCCATTCGTACGCCGGGTTCGACAGCGGTGCATTCACCGAGAGCCGGTACCAGTCCACCGCGCTCGGCATCTGCTTGGCGGCGGCCTGATAGGCGATCGTGCCCCAGCCAATTGCACGCTCGGGCGAACTCAGCGACGGCGCCACCGAAGCGAACGTGGCCGCGGCCATGGCCGGATCGTTGCGCGCCATGCGCGTGATCGCGAGCAATGCGAGTTGGTGCGACTGCGTATCCGGACCGACGCCGCGCGCCAGCAGCAACGGCGGCGTGCTCGTGGCCTGGTTGAACAGCACCGGATCGGGCGGCTGGTTGCTGAGCGCATCGACGAGTTTGCTGCCCGTGCTGGTGTAGTTCTGTTCGTACGCGAGACGGATCTGTTGCCATACGTCGTCGGAACTGAATTGCTGGTTGATCGCCAGCGAGGTGATCAGATCGACGCAACCGTCGCCGTACCACTTCGGATCGACCAACAGCGCGCGTGCCTCGGTCGCGACGTTTTCACCACGCGCGGCGCGCGATTCGAGCGCGTAGCACTTCACCTGCGTATCGTCGTTCAGCACGAAGCGCGCGTATTGCTGATCGAAGTTGCGCCAGTCGTGACGCGCACCGAGTACGGTGAGGTAGTCGTTGCGCATGCGGTCGGCGATCGCCTGCCCGTCGTACTTCTGCAGGAAAGACAGCACCGGCGCATCCGGCGCGTCGATGCGCGCATGGCCGCTTGAATCGAACAACTGCGGCTTGATCTGGAAGTACTCGAGATACGACGGCGCCGGATAGTTCGGGATCATGCTCGCCAGTTGCGCTGCGCGCGCCGCATCATTCGTGCGGGCGGCTTCGCGAAGCTGGACGAAGGTCTGGTCGTCGTTCGTGAGTTGTGAAAAGGGAATGGGCTTGACGGCCGAGGCCGTGCTGCACGCGACGAGTGCCGCAGCGGCAAGCGCCAGACCGGCCGCGCGATATACTCGATAGAGGCGTTTTGACATCGTTGTTTCAGGAGCGCGAATTGACCCCAAGCATAGCATGCAACCCCGTCGCGGAATCGAAAAAGGCACTGCGTCGGATGCTATTGGAAGCAAGGCTACAAGCGGCTTCCGAGCCGGCGCACAGCGCCGCGCTCAACCGTCGCATTCTCGATGCGTTGAAGCACTACGGCGTGAGCAGCGTGGGGTTCTATTGGCCGCTGGCGGGCGAATTCGACGCACGTGCCGCGATGGCGATCTGGCTCGCGGCCGACTCGCAACGCGAGGCGAGCTTGCCGGTCGTCAAGGAACGCGGCGTGCCGCTCGAATTCCACGCGTGGGCGCCCGATACGCCGATGAAGATCGGCCATCACAAGATCGCTGAGCCCACTTCGGGGCGCGTGGTGGTTCCCGATCTACTGTTCGTGCCGTGCGTCGGTTTCGACGCCGACGGCTTCCGGCTAGGCTACGGCGGCGGCTACTACGACCGCACGCTGGCTGCATGGCCGGGTGCGAAGAAACCGATTACGGTCGGCATCGCCTATGAAGCGTGCCGCACGGACGCGTTGCAGCACGAAGCCCATGACATTCCGCTCGATCTGATCGTGACGGAAGCCGGCCTCTATCCGCGCCCGGCAGCGTAAGCGTTCGAACAGCGCCGTGGGCGGCGCAACCTTCATCAGCCGCCGAAGCCTGCTCCTGCTACAAAGACGCCGCCGCCCGCGCGGCCGTGTCGTACAGTCCGGACGCATTGCGCATCAGTTGCGCCGCCTCGCCGATCTGCTCGTTGGTCAGGCCACTTTCCTTCAGTGTCGAAATCAGACAGCTCTCGCGCACCTCGCGGTATTTCAGACAGAGCTCACGGCCCGCATCGGTGGCCGAGAAGAACACTTCCTTGCCGGTCTTTTCGCTTTTTACATACCCTCTAGCTACGAGCTTCTTCAACGCGTAAGTGGCGACATGCGTGTCTTCGATGTTCAACACGAAGCAGATGTCCGCCAGCTTCTTGCGCCGCTCGCGATGGCTGACGTGGTGCAGCAGCGAGACTTCGATCGCGGTCATGTCCTTTTCGCCGGCTGCAGACATGCAACGCACCATCCAGCGGTTGAATGCATTGCCCGCCATGATGAGCGCGTACTCCAGCTCGGACAGCTCCGCGCTTGTGTCAGACACGAGATGTTCCGAGGACACGATCTTGGTGGGATGGCGCGACATGGCGAAGTTTCTCGAAAAACAGGATGGGAAAGTGTCGGGAGTGTACGACGAGCAGCCCATTCCGGGAGCCTGGCGAAAACGCTTATAGATAAATTGTTGATATTTTATTGATAATGTACGCTTCAAACATCACGCACCCTATGCCGATAAATATCGATAGGGTCCGATATGCTCGACATTTCCGTCTCGATCTGGGCCATTAAGCGATGAGCCAACCAAGAATTTTTCCGCTCGGCGATGCCGCGCTAGTCTGCGAGGCGCCCCCGCCTGCCACGCTGGACTGCCAGCGGCGCGTGTGGGCGGCCGCCGAGGCTGCGCGCGACTGGCCGCACGTGCTGGAGGTCGTGCCGGGCATGAACAATCTGACGCTCGTGTTCGATCCGCTCGAAGCCGACCGCGAAGCGCTGGTGGGCCATCTGCAAGCGGCCTGGAACGCGGTGAGCGACGTGCCCGCACCCGGCCGCGAAGTCGAAATCCCGGTGCAATACGGTGGCGAGTTCGGCCCCGACCTGCAAGCGGTCGCCAACCACACCGGCCTGAGCGTGCGTGAAGTCGTCCAACGTCACGCGGACGGCGAGTACGTGGTGTTTTTCCTCGGTTTCCAACCGGGCTTCGCCTATATGGGCGGGCTCAATGAGGCCCTGCACACGCCGCGCCGTTCGTCGCCGCGGCTGGAAGTGCCGGCCGGTTCGGTCGGTATCGGTGGTGAGCAGACCGGCATTTATCCGGCAACCTCGCCGGGCGGCTGGCAGTTGATCGGCCGCACCGAACTGCCGCTGTTCGATCCGACTCGCCGTCCGCCCACGCTGTTGCAGCCGGGCGACCGGGTGCGCTTTACCGTCGCGGGGATACACGCATGATCGATGTGATTCGCGCGGGCCTTCTGACCACGATCCAGGATCTTGGCCGTCACGGCTACCGGCACCTCGGCGTCGCGATGGGTGGCGCGCTCGACCGTCTGTCGCTCGAAGTCGGCAACCGGCTGGTCGGCAACCGGCCCGATGCGGCCGGCCTCGAAATTACCTTCGGCCCGACCGTGCTGCGCTTCTTGCGCGCCACACGCGTGGCCATCACCGGCACCGAATTCGGCGCAACGCTCGACGGCAAGCCGGTCTATTCGTGGTGGAGCCTGCCGGTGCAGGCCGGCCAGGAACTGGTGCTAAATGCAGCCAAGCGCGGCATGCGCGGCTATGTCTGCATCGCCGGCGGCATCGACGTTTTGCCGATGCTCGGCTCGCGCAGCACCGATCTCGCGGGCCATTTCGGCGGACTCGGCGGCCGGGCGCTGCGCGACGGCGATCGCCTGCCGGTCGGCGCGCCGTTGCAACGCGGCCACGTTGGCTTTACTCCCGAAGCGCCCGAGTTCGGCGTGAAGGCGCCCGCCTGGTGCAAGTTCGTGCTGGTTCACGAACCGCTGCGGCGTGGCCGGCATCCGTCCGGCGTGCCGTGGGCCGTGCCGATCCGCGTGCTGCAAGGCCCCGAATACGGCAGCTTCACCGAACAGGCGCACGAATCGTTCTGGTCCGATGAATGGCTGGTCACACCGAACAGCAACCGCATGGGTTACCGCCTCGCCGGCACTGAGCTGAAGCGCACCCAGAAAAACGATCTGCTTTCGCACGCGGTGTTGCCCGGCACGATTCAGGTCCCGCCGAACGGCCAGCCGATCGTGCTGATGAGCGATGCGCAGACCACCGGCGGCTATCCGAAGATCGGCGCCGTAATCCAGGCCGATCTATGGAAGCTCGCGCAGGTTCGCCTGAACGCCGCCATCCGTTTCATCCCGACGACGCCCTATGAGGCGCGCCAGGCTTTACTGGAAGAACGCACGTATTTGCGGCAGATCGACGCCGCGATTGCCATGCACGAAGAACGCTGCGCGCGCGAGCCGGCGGCCGCAGCGCTGTAATAATGAGCGCCCCCAAACCTGGCGTTTCGCACCGGACCCCCCGAGGGGGCAATCCCCAAGGGGACTTCCTGCGGAGCGGAAAACCTGGGACGGCCCGGCGTTTTCTTGAGAGTAGAGGAACACCATGGAAATCGATTTGAACGCCGACCTCGGCGAAGGCTGTGGCTCAGACGAGGCGCTGCTCGACCTCGTCAGCTCGGCCAACATCGCGTGCGGCTGGCACGCGGGCGGCGCCAACGCCATGCGCGACTGCGTGCGCTGGGCGGTGCAAAAAGGCGTGTCGATCGGCGCGCATCCAAGCTTTAATGATCCCGAGAATTTTGGCCGCAAGGAAATGGACCTGCCGGTCAACGACATCTACGCGGGCGTGCTGTATCAGCTCGGCGCGCTGTCGGCGATCGCGCAGGCCGAGGGCGGCCGCATTGCGCACGTCAAGCCGCACGGCGCGCTCTACAACCAGGCCGCACGCGACGCGAAGATCGCCGACGCGATCGTCTCGGCGGTCCACGATTTCGACCCGTCGGTGGCAGTGTTCGCGCTCGCCAATAGCGGGCTCGTGACGGCCGCACGCGAAGCGGGCCTGACTGCCGTCGAAGAAGTATTCGCCGACCGCGGCTACCGCGCCGACGGCTCGCTCGTGCCGCGCAAGGAGCCGGGCGCGCTGCTCGACGACGAAGACATGGTGCTGGAGCGCACGCTCGCCATGGTGCGCGAGCGCCGCGTGCAAGCCGTCGACGGACACTGGGTGCCGCTCAATGCGCAAACCATCTGCCTGCATGGCGACGGCCCACATGCGCTGGCATTCGCGCGGCGCATCCGCAGCGCGCTACAGGATGCCGGCATCGAAGTTCACGCGGCCGGCGCCGCGAGCGTCTGATCCGGGCGCCGACCAACGCTATCCGGACAGCGCGATTCAACCGTTGCCCAACCCCGAACGCCCCGCTTCATGCGGGGCGTTTGCCAGGTGCAAGACGTATTGCAATACCGCAGTGAGTAGAAGCAGACGTAAGTGCAATGCAGGTGTAGTCGAAGCAAGGCGGCCATCAAGAGCCGCGGCAGCAAGACGGCGCATGGGTACCCCGGCGCCGGCCCACGTTAGCCGCCACAAGCGGCAAGGTTGAAACCCTGTTTGGAGATCCAGATGCAGACAACAGTCAGTCTATGGCCGCTCATTGGCGTGGCCGTCATCATCGTTGGCTTTTTATTACGGTTCAATCCGATGCTGATCGTGGCAGTTGCCGCGATCGTCACGGGTCTGGCCGCGCATTTCCCGCCTGAAAAGATCCTCGCTGAAATCGGCACCGGCTTCATCAAGACACGCAATATCCCACTGATCATCCTGCTGCCGCTGGCGGTGATCGGCCTGCTGGAACGGCATGGCCTGCGCGAGCGCGCACAAGCCTGGATCGGCGGCATCAAGGCTGCAACCGCGGGGCGTTTGCTGATCGTCTATCTGCTGGTGCGCGAATTGACCGCCGCTGTCGGCCTGACCGGTCTCGGCGGCCATCCGCAGATGGTGCGTCCGCTGATCGCGCCGATGGCCGAAGGCGCAACGGAAACCCGCTTCGGCAAGATCAGCGACGCGGTCCGCTTCAAGCTGCGCGCTTTCTCCGCTGCAACCGACAACGTCGGCCTGTTCTTCGGTGAAGACATCTTCGTCGCGTTCGGTGCGATCGTGCTGATGACGACCTTCCTGAAAGAAGCCGGTATCGTCGTCGAGCCAATTCACGTGGCCGTCTGGGGCATCCCGACCGCGATCTGCGCGTTCATCATTCACGGCTTCCGCCTGTATCTGCTCGACCGCAGGCTCGAACGCGAACTGCGCGGTAATGCGGCTGCCAATGCCGCTGCTGTTTCGCCGACGCAATCCGCCGCAGGAGACAAAGCATGACGCTCACGATTACCTATCTGTTCTGGTTGCTGGGGGTGGTGCTGCTCGTCATCGGCGGCATGATCGTCACAGACAAGGAACACCCGCGCCGTTTCACCGCCGGCGGTTTCTGGATCCTCTACG
>NZ_DASRSY010000113.1:0-23395 GCF_035656215.1 Paraburkholderia sp. | reverse complement strand
ATTGCGTAACGACTCGCTCGAAACGAAGCCGAACTTTGCGCAGTTCACGTTGCAACGTGGTCTCACGAATCTGGTGACGGCCTACGGTGGCGGCGTGGCTGCGAACGGCTATGTGGCTGCTGACGTGGGCGCTGCACTGAACACGAAGTTCGGTGCGTTCTCGGCCGACGTCACGGCTGCGCGGACTCAAATCCCGAATCAAAGCACGATGCGGGGCACCAGCTTGCGCATCGGTTATAGCAAGTTTATCGATTCAACGGACACCAATATTGCTGTTGCGGCTTACCGTTATTCGACTGCAGGTTTTATGAACCTGTCGGACGCGGCCTCGGTGCGCGATCTCGCGATGCACGGTGGCGATACGAATTCCGTCTATCGCCAGCGCAACCGCTTTCAGCTCACGGTCAACCAGAATCTGAAGGGCCATGGAACCGTGTTTCTGAGCGCTTCGTCGCAGCAGTACTGGAATCATGGCGGCAGCGATACGTTCTATCAGGCCGGCTATTCCAACAGTTTCAAGTACGGCACGTACAGCGTCACTGCTGGACGTACCCGCAACTCGGACGGCTCGATGTCCAACCAGTACATGCTCAGCACGACGCTTCCGCTTGGCCATAGCCAGCATGCGCCGCTGATGTCGACGAACCTGTCCAGCTCGGGCGGCTCCATGAACCTGCAAGCGAATGTAGGCGGCTCGCTGGGCGACAGCAACCAGTACTCGTACAACGCGTACGGCACGTATGGCGCCGGCAATGGCAGCAGTTCGTCCAACACCGGCGTGAGCGGTGCATGGCGCGCGCCGTATGCGCAGATGACGGCCTCGGCAAGCGCGGGCTCGGGTTCGAGCCAGGTGTCGGCCGGTATCAGCGGGACGGTCGTTGCGCATCCGGGCGGCGTGACGTTCTCGCAGACGGTTGGCGATACGTTCGGCATCGTCGAGGCGCCGGGTGCTGCGGGCGCAAGCGTGACCAGCGCGCCGGGCGTCAAGCTCAATGGCCGTGGCTATGCAGTGGTGCCTTACCTGACGCCTTACGGCATGAACGTCGTCGACATTGACCCGAAGGGCACTTCGACCGACGTCGAATTCGAATCGACTTCGGAGCAGGCCGTTCCGCGTCTCGGCTCGGTGGTGATGATCAAGTACAAGACGGTGAATGGCCGTGCGGCGCTGATTCGTGCGCCGCAACTCGGCGACAAGGCGCTGCCGTTTGGCGCGGATGTGGTTGATGGCAATGGACGCAACGTGGGCGTTGTCGCGCAGGACAGCCGGATTTTTGCGCGTGGGCTGGAAGACAAGGGCTCGTTGTTCGTGAAGTGGGGTTCGGCAGCTTCGGAAGAATGCCGGATTGATTATGTGTTGCCGAAGTCGACAGGGAAGGCCGGTGCGGCTTATCTGTCGGTAGAAGGTCACTGTGTGACCGTTCAAGCTAAAGGTGAGTGAAATGTTTAAATCGAAGCCATTTGTCGGCAATTCGCGCCCGGCATCGCTGTTCCTCGAGAATTGTCCAGGGCAGACTCGCGACGGGCGTCCCGGCTTGAAAATGATGCGATCGTTTTTGTTCGCCGTGTTGTTTTTGTTGACGGGTATCGTTCCACTTTCCGCGCGGGCGAATATCACGTGTAATAACAGTTCGGGTACTAACTTGGTTCTGGCCGCGGGAACGATTTCCGTTCCGGCTAATTCTTCGATCGGATCGACTATCAGTACGTCGGCGCCAAGCACTTACGTCTTGCAATGCAAGTTCCTTAACGCAGGTCTGAAGGATACGTCCGCCACTAACACGGCGAATTTTTCCACGACCACTCCGCTTGTGTATGGCACAGACGTGTATCAAACGAATATTCCGGGCTTGGGCGTTCGCTACATTTTCAATTCGCCCGGATGCAATGCCACGAACGTCGCTCTTACCAACGGTGCAGCCGCCGTTAAGTGCTCGTTTTCGGGCCCCCTTGATGGTCCCTACGTGCCCGTTCAGATAACGGTCACCACCCAGTTGGTCGTGACGGGAGCAATTAGCGGCGGTATTTCCAATCTGACGACCAGTCCGCAAATCACGATTATTTTTACGGACTCAGACTCCAACACGAATTGGGGACAGGGTAATCTGTACACTGGGTCAGCCAGCGGCGCGATTACTCAAGCCACCTGTTCGGTAACCCAGGCCAACACCTATGTTCCGCTCGCCACTGCCGACACCCGCGCTTTTGCGGCCGGCGCCGGGGCCGTGTTTGCACCGACGCCGTTTTCCCTGACGTTTTCCTGCAGTGCCGGCGCCAAGGTATCCATCACACTGACTGATAACGTGAACCCGTCCAACCGCTCGAACACCTTGCAGCTCACCAGCGATTCCTCGGCTAAGGGCGTTGGGATTCAGGTACTTAACAGTGCGGGCCCGATTTTATTCGGCGCGGATTCCTCGGCGCCGGGCAATACCAACCAGTGGCTGATCGGCGACTCGCCGAGCGGTCAACTGCAAGTTCCTATGACCGCGCGCTACATCAGTACCGGACCGGTCTCGGCTGGAACAGTTAAGGCGCTCGCTACTTTCACCCTGTCCTATCAGTGATGCTGCGAGGGCGGTGATCGGCCGCCCTCCTACCAGAAAAGCTGTTCTGCACTGCCGCCCCGGCGCCCCACGCCATAAGCGGTTTCCCTCCTCCCCTCCCCATGACGTGTATCATTCGCTCCTTGCGCTGTTCTGCGCTGGCGATTCCCGGATTGTCGAACGCTCGTTCGTGACCTGGTTCCGACGCGGCTGAGTTGCGATTGTGACGCGGGTTCCAGACCCAACTCCCGCAGCTCGACGCCGCCGCGCCAGACGTGGCAGCCCAGCGGCCACAAGCCGCTGAAGACCGCCCGAACCCCTATCCGTGACCGCCCGACCCGATGTCAGTCTCCGAACTCAAACGCCGCCGCACGTTCGCGGTCATTTCCCACCCGGATGCGGGCAAGACCACGCTCACTGAAAAGCTGCTGCTGTTCTCGGGCGCGATCCAGATCGCCGGCACCGTGAAGGGCCGCAAGAGCAACCGCTACGCGACGTCCGACTGGATGGAGATCGAAAAGCAGCGCGGCATTTCCGTCGCCAGCTCGGTCATGCAGTTCGAGTACGGCGACGCCGTTATCAACCTGCTCGACACCCCGGGCCACGAAGACTTCTCCGAAGATACTTACCGTGTTCTGACTGCGGTCGATGCCGCCGTGATGGTGATCGACGGCGCGAACGGCGTCGAAGCGCAAACGCTGAAGCTGCTCGAAGTCTGCCGCAGCCGCAAAACGCCGATCGTCACCTTCATCAACAAGCTCGACCGCGAAGTGCGCGAGCCGCTCGAACTGCTCGACGAAATCGAACAGCATCTGGGTGTGGCCGCTGTGCCGTTCACGTGGCCGATCGGTATGGGCAAGGATTTCCAGGGTGTCTACGACATCCAGCGCGACCAGGTGCGCTTGTTCCGCGCCGGGCAGGATAAGGCGGGCGGCGCGGTCGAAACGCTACATGCGCTCAGCGACGAAGAAGGTGAACGCCGCTTCGGTCATGCCTGGGTCAAGGCGAAAGAAGAGATCGATCTGATCACCGGCGCGTCGCCCGATTTTGATCGCGAACTGTTCCTCGCCGGTCAGCAATCGCCGGTGCTGTTCGGCTCGGCGATCAACAACTTTGGCGTGAAGGAAATTCTCGACGCGCTGGTCGATCTGGCGCCGCCGCCGTCGATGCGCATGACCGTGCAACGTCCGGTGATGCCGGACGAGCCTAAGTTCACCGGCGTCGTGTTCAAGGTGCAGGCGAACATGGATCTGGCGCACCGCGACCGCGTGGCGTTCATTCGCGTGTGCTCGGGGCATTTCGAACGCGGCATGGCCGTGAAGGTGACGCGCACGAACAAAACGTTCCGCGCGAATAACGTGGTGACGTTCCTGTCGCAGCGTCGTGAGACGGTGAGCGAGGCGTATCCGGGCGACATCATCGGTATCCCGAATCACGGCACGCTGAGTCTCGGCGATACGCTGACCGAAGGCGAGCAGTTGCAGTTCGTCGGCTTGCCGTTCTTCGCGCCGGAAATCTTTCAGACGGTGGAAGTGGTCGATCCGATGCGCGCTAAGCAACTCGGTGAAGCGCTGAAGCAACTCGGCGAAGAGGGTGCGATTCAGGTGTTCCGTCCGGAAGTGGGCGGCTTGATCATTCTTGGTGCGGTTGGCCAACTGCAGTTCGAAGTGGTGTCGCACCGCTTGTCGACGGAATATAAGGTCGACGTGCGGATGGCGCCGGCGCGGTATCGGATGTCGCGCTGGGTGACGTGCGACGATGCGGCTGAATTGCGCCGCTTCACTGATTCGTATGCGGCGCGGATCGCGCTCGATGCATCGGATGCACCGACTTATCTGGCATCGCATGTGTCGGAGATTGAAGTCGCACAGAAGGCCTGGCCGAAGATCGTCTTTAATGAACTGCGCGAGCATTCGGGCGCGCCGTTCAAGAAGGCGATGTAAGCATGTCCCGCATCGGGTGGGCCCGATGAAGCGAAGAAGCCGCGTCCAGGACGCGGCTTTTTTTTCGGCCTTTCGGCCCGGCACCCAGCCTGATCTGTCGGTCGCCTTGCATCACTCCATCTTCAACACCTCTTCCCGCATCCACGCCGCAAATGCCTGCACATGTTCGAGCATGGCATGGCGTTGCGCGACGTCGAGCCAGTAACCGAAGGGCCCGGTCACCTCGACATCGGAGAACCGCGCCAGACTCCCGTCGGAGAGTTCGTCGACGATCATGTTCTGATCGACAACCGCCAGCCCCGCACCCTTGCGCGCGGCGCGGATCGCCTGTTCGAGCGTGGAGAATTCGATACCGTTTTCCGCGTAGCGTGCGGGCATGCCCGCCTTCGCCAGCCAATTCGGCCAGAGATCCAGCCGGGCGTCGTTATGCAGCACGTGCAGCGCAGGCAGATGCTCGAGCAGCAGGTCGAGTGATTCGCTGAGCAGATGGGGTGCGCCGACTAGTACGTGGCGCTCGGTCATCAGCAATTCGGAATGTGCACCCGCCAGCGCGTCGCGCCCGAAGCGGATGATGCAGTGGCAATCTTCCGTGGGCGAGGTGCGAACGGACAGTTCGACGTCGGGCAATTCATCAGCCAGCGAACCGAGCCGCGGCGAGAACCACTGTGTCGCAAAGGTGGGCGGCACGGCGACGACGAGACGCCGCCGCCCTTTGGCCGCAGTAATCTGACGGAAGCCGCGCTCGATCGTGTCAAAGGCGTCGGACAGGCAGGGTAAGAATTGCTGACCCGCCGGCGTCAAGCGAATGCCTTTGTGATCGCGCTCGAACAGTTGTGCGCCGAGCGATTCCTCGAGCAGCTTGATCTGCCGGCTCACCGCGCCTTGCGTTACGCATAACGCAGTGGCGGCGCGATTGAAGCTCATGTGGCGGGCGGTCTCTTCGAAGAAGCGCAACGCGATCAGCGATGGCAAGCGCCGCATAAATCACCTTCTGTCTCTTGGTTCATCCGGACCAGGTGCGACTGTTGTCGCGCGCGCCCGCGGAATCCATATTCGTATCGCGCGTTGTCTCCGACGCGCCGTGCCGATCATCAATCAGCACAACCGTTTCAAGGCAAACGGGCTGTTCGGCATCCGTAGGATTGTCGCATTTCGGCTCAATATTTTGCCTGTGTACGCTAAAAAAATTCTGGTGCGCGTTGGCGTGGATCAAACGGAATTTCGCGCACGTTACGCCGCGAATTCAGAAGCGCCGCGCAAGCCTCCGACTTCGCCTATCCTGACGAAGATGCTCGCCTGGCTGTCGGCGTGCCTTCCCACTCCGCGGAGCCCCCGTGACCGTTCGCAATCTCGATGCCTTGTTTCGACCCAAATCCGTCGCCGTGATCGGCGCTTCCGAGCGGCCGGGCAGCACCGGTGCGATGGTGTGGTCGCGCGTGCTGGAAGGTGGTTTCAACGGCGCCGTCTGGCCGGTCAATCCGAAATACGACATGCTTGGCGGCCACGCGGTAATTGGCGATGCCGGTGATCTGCCGGAAGCGCCTACTGTCGCAGTGATCTGCACGCCGCCCGGTACGTGGCCTGGCATCATCCATAAACTCGGCGGTTTGGGCACGCGCGCGGCAATTATCGTCGGCGAGGTACGCTGCGATGAGGACCGGCTGGCGATGCGGCATGCGCTGTCGGCGGCGCGACCGCATCTGCTGCGGATTGTCGGGCCGGGCAGTCTCGGCGTGGTGACGCCGGCGCTGCATGCGCATTTCGGCGCGCCGTCGTGCACGGTGAAGGCAGGCGGCGTGGCGTGGGTGTCGCAGTCGAATGCGCTGACCAACGCGGTGCTCGGTTGGGCGCATGCGCGCGGTCTTGGCTTTTCGCACGCCGTGGCGCTGGGTGGCGAAGCCGACGTGGATGCCGGCGACGTGCTCGACTATCTGGCGAGCGATCCCGGTACGCGCGCGATCCTACTGGAGCTGGATACGGTGCACGCGGCGCGCAAGTTCATGTCGGCGGCGCGCGCGGCGGCGCGCAACAAACCGGTGCTGGCACTACGCTCAGGCCGCGCCGATCCGGCCGACGCGCTGTACACCGCTGCGTTTCGTCGCGCGGGCATGGTGCGCGTCGATTCGCTCGACGATCTACTCGATGAAATCGAAACGCTCGGCGTGGGCCGGGTGGCGGCAGGCGCGACGGCGACGCTGATTACCAGTGACAGTGGCCTCGCTACGCTCGCCTGCGATGCCTTCGCCGCCGCCGGCGATACGCTCGCGCCGTGGCCTGCCGAAGCAGATGCGGCGCTAAGCGAAGCGCTGCCGCACGCGGTGGCCGGCAACCCGCTGCGACTCGGCGACGACGCTCGTCCCGAGCATTTCGGCACCGCGCTCAAGCTCCTCGCTGAGCATCGAAGCACGGGCACGGCGTTCGTGGTGCACGCGTCGACACATGGCGCGCCGGTCGGCGAGGTGGCGCAGGCGTTGATCGCGAACCAACGCTTCGCGTATCGCGGTTTGCTCGCGTGTTTCTTCGGCGGCGTTGATGCAGCGACGCGCGATGCGCTGCATGCGCAAGGCATTCCGGTTCATACGACGCCGCAGCGGCTCGCGCGCGCCTTTGCACGTCTGGTCGACTACCGGATGGGCCGTGAATTGCTGATGCAGACGCCGGAAGGTTTGCCGGCGCAGATCCCCGAAGCGATCGACGCCGCCCAGGCGCTAGCGCGCGCCGCGCTTGCTGCAGGTGAGCACCAACTAACTGGCGAAGCGGCGGCGCGGTTTCTTGAGCGTTTTGGGCTGCGCGTCGAATGGCAAGCCGGCGGCCCGAAGGTGAGCGGGGCGCAAATGGCGGCACTGAGCTCGAGACAAGGGCCGGCTCAAGAATCGACGCGAGGCCTCGCACAACGGCCGATGCAAGTGACGGTGCCAGAGAGAAAGCTAGCGGCAGCGCTTCCCGCTGCAGGAGGACAGTTAGACCCGGCAACGGACGACTGCGCAGACACGGGCGCCGCCGCAGTGGCAAAAAAACCCGTCGTCGACATCGCCGTGGAGCTTCACGACGACGATAACTTCGGCCCCGTCTTCCGCTTCACCGCGCCATCGGCGGACGGCGTCTCCGACCCGCTGCGCGTCTACGGCCTGCCGCCGCTCAATCCGATGCTGGCGCGCGACATCGTCACGCGTTCGCGTTACGCGCGGCTGATCGCGCCTGAACCAGCGCTGGCCGCATTGACGGCTTTGTCGCAGGCGGTCTGCGACGTCAAGGAACTCGTCGGTCTTACGCTCACGCTGCGGGTGTTCCGTGAACACGTGACGGTGGTCGAGCCGACCCTGAATATTGCGTCGACACGCAGCCGGCTCGCGATCGTGCCGTACCCACGCCGTTTCGAAGAGACGCTCGACTGGCACGGCCTACGCGTGACGATCCGGCCGATCCGTCCGGAAGACGAAGCCGCGCATCACGATTTCGTCGAAGCGATGACGCCGGAAGATTTACGGCTGCGTTTCTTCGGCGCGGTCGGCAGCTTCGATCACTCGCAGCTCGCGCGCATGACGCAAATCGACTACGACCGCGAAATGGCGTTGATTGCGACGGTGACGAGCGAAGACGGCTTTACGCGCACGCTCGGCGTCGTGCGCGCCATAGCCGATCCCGACAACGAGACGGCCGAGTTCGCCGCCGCGGTGCGTTCCGACCAGAAAGGCCGGCGCCTTGGGCAATTGCTGATGGATCGGATCATCAAGTACGCGCGGGCGCGCGGTACTCATTGGCTGGTCGGCGAGGCGTTGCGGGAAAATACGCCGATGATCGCGTTGGCCAAATCCTGCGGCTTCACCATCACGCCGACGGAAGATCCAGGCGTGGTGGGCTTCAGAATGGCGCTGGATAAAACCTAAACTCAGACCGGCAGCTTGGCCAAAGCTTCGTCGACTTGTGTGCGGGTCACGGACAGCTCTTCCAGCAACGTTTCAGCGTAGACCGCGCCGGTCTCGCGCTCCAGACGCGCGATGGTCGCCGCGCAACGGTTCGCGTCCTTCAGCGTCGCGATGAACGACTTCACCGATTCACCCGCCTTGAAGGCATCGAACAAAGGAACGCGGATGTCGTCCGGCAGCGGACGGGCCGTCCATTGATACGGCTTGCCGTTGAACGTGAACGACGGCGGCAGCACGCGCTCTTTCTTCGCGGCCGGAATCAGGCCGAAGGTGCGCGCGGCGTCGCCAATCTGCTCGGCCGAAAACAGTTCGTCCGGGCTGATGTCGAATTGCTGGATGAAGGTCTCGATGCTTTGCATCGCCGCGGCGCGGTCGTCGCGGCGCTTTTGCGCATGAGCGACGATGTCGCGCAGTTCGTCGGCTTCTTCAGGCGTGATCGTGAAGCTCGACTGCTTCTGCTGGAGTTCGGAAAAACGCTGGAATTCGGAATCGGTCAGAAGTTTCGCCATTGCTTGTCGATGAGCGCGCATGAGGGGACCCATGCGGCGTGATTTTTGAGAGGGTCGCCATTCTAAACCATGTGCGGAAACGGACGATTTGTGCAGCGACCTGCCGCACAAATTCGCCGTCCGGCAACAGTGCGCTAGACCGCCTCTTCCCGAAACATCGACAGCGCCTGCACCGTCTCACGCAGCAAACCCGTCGCCGTCTCCAATGTCGGCGCAACGTATTCGTCGATGCGCCGCAAGTACGGGCAAGTGAGCGCCGCGATCGCCTGGCCGGACGGCCCCTGGATCGGGAAGGTGACGTCGGTCACGCCGAACGTCTGCTGACTGTCTTTCTGCGAAAAACCCGCCGCGCGAATCCGCTCGCAGGATTGTTCCAGGGCATCGCGATCGATCGTGACTTCGCCCTTCACCTTGGTGTGTTCGGCGAGCATCTGCTCGCGCTGCTCGTTGCTTTGAAACGCGAGCATCACGCGGCCTGAACCCGTATCGATCAGCCCGACCCGCGAGCCGAGCCGTACCGACATCCCCCACGTGCCCGGTCCATCCACCTGCGCGATCACCAGCAGATTGCCGCGGTCGTACACCGCAAGATGACATGACTGCTCGGCAGCATCGGCAAAACGTTGCATCAGCGGCAAAGCTTCGGCGATCAGGCGGTTCATCGGCGGATGACGATGTGCGAGCGCATACAGCTTGAGACTCAGCGAATACCGGTCGCCTCCCGCCGAGCGCACCACATATTGCCGCGCGACCAGCCGCTCCAGCATGCGGTACATCTCGCTCGCGTTGCGTCCCAGCAGCTTGGTGATTTCGGCGCGCGTCAGCCCTTCTTTCTGCTCGGCGAGCAGTTCGAGGATGTCGAGACCCTTGTCCAGCGCGGGGGCGCGGTAACGGTCGGCGTCGTCTTTGTCTTCTGCGTCCATCGTGAGCGAGGTTCCGTGTGCTGTTCTCATTATCTGGCGAGTGAGTGTACGTGTATGGCGATTCTCGTGCGAGGCGACGCGGGTCCAGGGGAAACACTGACGCATGGTGCAGTGCACATCACTTGACTTCAAAAAGTCCGTATATGAATAATACGTTCATTGGTGAATGAATACACACCAATACATCATAAGAAAGCGCAGGACGAAGTGCTCGCCACTCATGGCTGGTTCACGCAGTTCAACAACGCAATTTGTATGGGGCCGGACTAAGCGCTAAAGCGCTAACTCCGGACCGACATAGGAGACAAACCATGACGTTTGCAAAAGGGCCGCACGCGGCTCGCCGCATGTTCCGGAGTTCGCTGTTCGCCGTCGCAGCGGCAGCTTGTGTCGCCGGCCTCGCTGTCAGCGGTGCCGCACAAGCCGCCGACGCCAGCAAGATCGGTCTCGATCTGCCGCTGCTCACCTCGCCGTTCTGGCAGTCGTATAACAACTATTTGCCCAAATACGCGAAGGACATGGATCTGGGCATCCTCGCACCGGTTAATTCGAACGGCGACCCCGTCCAGCAGATTACCGACATGAACAACCTGCTGAACCTCGGTGCGAAAGGCATCGTGGTCGGCCCGCTGGATTCGGCGGCGATCAGCCGCGCGCTCGATGCGGCTGCGGCGAAGAACGTACCGGTGGTCGCCGTCGACGTTGCGCCGACGCAAGGCAAGGTGGCGATGGTGGTGCGCGCAGACAACCGTGCGTACGGCGAGAAAGCGTGCAAGTACATCGGCGATCACGTGAAGTCGGGCAAGGTCGTGCAGATCATGGGTGACCTGGCATCCGTGAATGGGCGCGACCGGTCTGAAGCGTTCCGCTCGTGCATGAAGGGCTATCCGGGTTTGTCGGTGCTGGAGATTCCGGCGGCCTGGAAGGGCGATGTCGCGGCCACCGCGCTCGATAGTCTGCTCACCGCCAATCCCGACGTGAAGGGCATCTACATGCAGGCGGGTGGTGTTTATCTGTCGCCGACGCTGCAAACGCTGCGTCGCAAGCAGATGCTGTTTCCCGCTGGCAATGCGAAGCATGTCGTGATCGTCAGTAACGATGGCATCCCGCAGGAGTTCGACGCGATCCGTCGCGGCGATATTGACGCCACTGTCTCGCAGCCTGCTGATTCATACGCGAAATACGGCCTGTTCTATATCAAGGCGGCGCTCGCCGGACAAACCTTCAAACCGGGCCCGACCGATCACGGCAGCAACATCATTCAGCTCGCGCCAGGCCTGCTTGAAGACCAACTGCCCGCACCGCTCGTGACGAAGGCGAATGTCGACGACAAAGCGTTGTGGGGAAACACGGTTAAATGAGCGAGCTGACGCCCTCCGTGCCGGTCGTCGAAGCGCTTGAGGTCACCAAGCGCTTCGGCTCTACGGCCGCGCTGAAAGACGTGAGCATCCGCGTGATGCCGGGCGAGTCGCATGCGCTCGTCGGGCGCAACGGTGCGGGAAAATCGACGTTGGTGTCGATCCTCACCGGCCTGCGCAAGCCCGATACCGGCGAGGTGCGCTTCAGCGGCGCGGCCGCGCCGTCGATCGCGGAGCGCGACGCGTGGCGCGAGCGCGTCGCCTGCGTTTATCAGCATTCCACGATCATCCGCGATCTTTCCGTCGCGGAGAATCTGTTCATCAACCGGCAGCCGTCACGCGGCGGCGTGATCGATTGGCGCGCCATGCGTCGCGACGCGCGTGCGTTGCTCGACCACTGGAAGATCGACGTACGCGAAGACGCACGCGCCGGCGATCTGAGCGTGGAAGCGCGGCAACTCGTGGAGATTGCACGGGCGCTGTCGTACGGCGCACGCTTCATCATCCTCGACGAACCTACCGCGCAGCTCGATGGCGACGAGATCAAGCGCCTGTTCCGCCGTATCAGCGAGTTGCAGCGCGAAGGCGTGACGTTCCTCTTTATTTCTCATCACCTGCAGGAAGTCTATGAAATCTGTCAGGCCGTGACGGTGCTGCGCGACGCGCGGCATATCGTCAGCGCGCCGGTTTCCGCGTTGCCGCGCGAGCAGTTGATTGAAGCGATGACCGGCGAGCGCGGCGGCCTCGCCGTCGCCGATGCGGCGGCGCGCGATGCATTGCCCGCGGATACCGCCATCGCGCTGGAAGTCAACGATCTGGCAGGTTCCGATTACGAAGGCGTGTCGTTTACGGTGAAGCGCGGCGAAGTGGTCGGGCTGACCGGCGCGACGAGTAGCGGCCGCACGAGCGTGGCCGAAGCGATTGCCGGTTTGCGCGCGGCGAAGAGCGGCGCGATCAGTGTGGATGGCGTGAAGCTGCCACCAGGTGACGTGCCGGCAGCGCTGGCGCACGGCATCGGCTGCGTGCCGAAGGATCGCCATCACGAAGGGCTGGTGCTGACGCAATCCGTTGCCGAAAACGCCTCGATGACGATCACGCGCCTGCTCGGCAAATTCGGCATTGCGCCACCGGCGAAGAAAAATGCCTTCGGCCAGAAGATGATCGACGCGCTCGGCATTGTCGCGCAAGGTCCCGAGCACATTGTTTCGGGACTGTCGGGCGGCAATCAGCAGAAGGTCGTGATGGCGCGCGCACTCGCCACTGATCCCAACGTGCTCGTGCTGATCGACCCTACGGCAGGCGTCGATGTGAAATCGAAAGAAGCGTTGCTGTCGGTCGTGGATCGCGTGCGCGAGGACGGTAAAGCCGTGCTGGTCGTGTCCGGCGAACTCGACGATCTGCGCACCTGTGACCGCGTGCTGGTCATGTTCCGTGGCCGTGTCGCGGCCGAATTTCCCGCAGGTTGGCAAGACCACGACCTGATCGCATCCGTTGAAGGAGTCAGTCTCCATGAAGAATAGTGTGCCCAGCCCTGCATTCAGCACCGCGCAAGGTCAGGTGCAGCAGCCGCAGCCAGCTGCACAGGCGACGCGCGGCAAACGCGCTCGCAGTGAGCTCGCGCGACTGCGCGAACTGGCCTTGTTGCCCGCACTCGCGCTGCTGCTCGTGATCGGCGCGTTTGTCAGCCCAAGCTTTCTGACGAAGGCGAATTTGATCAGTGTGCTCGGTGCCTCCGCGGCATTGGCGCTGGTCGTACTCGCCGAATCGCTGATCGTGTTGACCGGCAAGTTCGATCTATCGCTCGAGTCGACCGTGGGCATTGCGCCCGCCGTTGGCGCGATGCTGGTGATGCCGGCGGCGTCCGCGGGCTTCGGGATGCAATGGCCGGCGGCGGTAGGCTTGCTTGCGATCGTCGTGGTCGGCGCGGTGATTGGCTTCGTCAACGGTTTCCTGGTGGTGCGTCTGCGGCTGAACGCATTCATCGTCACGCTGGCGATGCTGATCGTGTTGCGCGGCATGCTGGTCGGCGCGACCAAAGGCGGCACGCTGTTCGATATGCCGCCGTCGTTCTTCTCGCTCGCCACCACCATCGTGCTCGGCTTGCCGTTGTCCGTGTGGCTTGCGGCGGCCGCATTCGCGATCGCTGCGTTCGTGTTGCGCTATCACCGCCTGGGCCGCGCGCTATACGCGATCGGCGGCAATCCGGAAGCAGCGCGCGCGGCGGGGATTCGCGTCGAGCGTATTACGTGGGGCGTATTCGTGCTCGGTAGCATGCTGGCCTCGGTGGGCGGGTTGATCGTCACCGGCTATGTCGGTGCAATCAACGCGAACCAGGGCAACGGCATGATCTTCACCGTGTTCGCGGCGGCGGTGATCGGCGGCATTTCGCTCGACGGCGGCAAGGGCACGATGCTCGGCGCACTCTCCGGCGTGTTGCTGCTCGGTGTCGTGCAGAACCTGCTGACGCTTGCCCAGGTGCCGTCGTTCTGGATTCAGGCGATCTACGGCGCGATCATCCTCGGCTCGCTGATGGTGGCACGGCTCGCCAGCGGCGAAGGCCAGAACTAATGCGTACGCACCACGGAGAATTCACTTGACCAGCCGTCCAATGCAAACATCGCAAACCGACCCACGCCTGATCCTGCTCAGTCCCACGGATAACTGTCTGATCGCGGCGGCGCGCCTCGATGCAGGCACGCAAGTCGAAATCGAAGGCGAACGCGTGACGCTCGCCAAAACCATCGACCTCGGCCACAAGGTAGCGCGCCATGATCTCGCGAAAGACGACAAAGTGCTGCGTTACGGCGCGGTGATCGGGCACGTGACCGGAGCGGTAGCGCGCGGTGCGCATCTGCATACGCACAACCTCGAAAGCGATTACCTGCCCACTTATACGCACGACGCGGGCCACGAGTTCGTCCATCACTGAGTTGAGCACAATGACGTGGCTTTGCGCCGCGCTGGAATGATCATGACTGACACTTCCGTAGCATCCGCCGCCACGCAGCAGCCCATGCTGCAAGGCTATCTGCGCAGCGATGGCCGCAAAGGCATCCGCAATATAGTCGCAGTGGCGTATCTGGTCGAGTGCGCGCATCACGTCGCGCGCGAGATCGTCACGCAGTTTCGCGAACCGCTCGATGCATTCGACGATCCTTCAGCCGAGCGCGAGCCGCCGGTGCATCTGATCGGCTTTCCCGGTTGCTATCCGAATGGGTACGCCGAAAAGATGCTCGAGCGGCTTACCACGCATCCAAACGTGGGCGCGGTGCTGTTCGTGTCGCTCGGCTGCGAGAGC
Organism: Paraburkholderia sp.; assembly: GCF_035656215.1. GTDB lineage: Bacteria > Pseudomonadota > Gammaproteobacteria > Burkholderiales > Burkholderiaceae > Paraburkholderia. The sequence goes on along the minus strand of NZ_DASRSY010000113.1, from coordinate 8,892 downwards.
ATGAACAAGCATTACCTCGTCGACGTCGTGCGTGCGAGCGGACGTCCCGTCGAAGTCCTGACGATTCAGGAGAAAGGCGGCACGCGCAGCACGATTCAATACGGCGTCGACTGGATTCGCGACGCACGCAAGCAACTTGCCGCGCAGCAGAAAGTGCCGATGGCGCTGAGCGAACTGGTGATTGGCACGATTTGCGGCGGCTCGGACGGAACCAGCGGCATCACCGCAAACCCGGCCGTGGGCCGCGCGTTCGATCATCTGATCGACGCGGGCGCGACCTGCATCTTCGAAGAAACCGGCGAGCTGGTGGGCTGTGAATTTCACATGAAAACGCGCGCCGCAAGGCCGGAACTCGGGGATGAAATTATTGCGTGCGTAGCGAAGGCGGCGCGCTATTACTCGATCCTTGGGCATGCCAGCTTTGCCGTCGGCAATGCGGATGGCGGCCTCACCACACAGGAAGAGAAATCTTTAGGTGCGTACGCAAAAAGCGGCGCATCGCCGATTGTCGGCATTATCAAACCCGGCGACGTTCCGCCGACCGGTGGCCTCTATCTGCTCGATGTCGTGCCAGATGGCGAACCGCGCTTCGGCTTTCCGAACATCAGCGACAACGCGGAAATCGGCGAACTGATCGCCTGCGGTGCGCATGTGATTCTATTCACGACCGGACGCGGATCCGTGGTCGGCTCGGCGATCTCGCCGGTCATCAAGGTGTGCGCGAATCCCGCGACGTACCGCAACCTTGCCGGCGATATGGACGTCGATGCAGGCCGCATTCTCGAAGGTCGCGGCACGCTCGACGAAGTCGGCCGCGAAGTGTTCGAGCAAACGGTCGCGGTGTCGCTCGGTGCGGCGTCGAAATCTGAAACGCTCGGTCATCAGGAATTCATCCTGACGTACAAGACATTTGAACCCGTGGGTCCGGCTTGTTTGCCGTCGGGTGTCGCATCGCCGCATCGGGTGGTTGCGATCGAGTCGCGCTGAACGGTCTATCAGCAGTCAATCCGTGATCGCTTCGGCGGCCATTGGTGGGAATCAGTGCTGCGGGCAAACTTCGCCGGCACGTGTTAAAACACTATTAAACAGGAGACGCGGTCCATGACGGCAACGATCGGTTCGAAGATCGAACAGCGGCGCGGCATTGGCCGCCGCGCATTGCAGGTGACAGGCTTGGGGCTCGGTACGGCGCCGCTGGGCGGCCTCTATCGCGATCTGTCCGATGAAGAAGCTCACGCAACGATTGCCGCCGCGTGGGACGCAGGCGTGCGCTACTTCGATACTGCGCCGCATTATGGCAACACGAAGGCCGAGCACCGTCTTGGAGATGCACTACGCCGCTATCCGCGCGGTGAGTATGTTTTGTCCACCAAAGTAGGCCGCCTTTTTGTGCCGCGCACCACGCCTTACGATCCAAAGGATGGCTGGCAGGACCCGCTGCCGTTCGAAGGGGTCTACGACTACACGCATGACGGCATTCTGCGTTCGTTCGAAGACAGCCAGCAGCGCCTCGGCATCGTCGATATCGACATTCTGCTGGTGCACGATATCGGCCGCGTCACGCATGGCGACCAGAACGCCCATTATTGGCGACAGTTGAGCGAGGGCGGTGGCTTTCGTGCGCTCGACGATCTGCGGTCCTCGGGCGCGGTGAAGGCGGTTGGGCTAGGCGTCAATGAAGGCGCAGTCATCCTCGACGCAATGGCCGAATTCGATATCGATTGCGCGTTGCTTGCCGGCCGTTATACGCTGCTCGAACAGACCACCCTCGGCGACCTTTTGCCGGCATGCGAAGCGCGCGGCGTCAGCATCCTGTTAGGCGGCGCGTTCAATTCGGGCATTCTGGCGCGCGGTGTCGAAGGCGATCTGAAATTCAATTATGGCGAGGCGCCCGCGGAAGTCATCGAGCGCGTCGCGCGGCTGGAAGCGGTGTGCCGGGTGCATGGCGTGCCGCTTGCCGCCGCAGCCTTGCAGTTTCCGTATGCGCATCCGGCGGTCGCGACCGTGTTGACTGGCGCGCGCAGTGCCGACGAATTGCGTGAGAACGCCGCGTCGTTCGAGCAGCCGATCCCGGCGGACCTATGGTCCGCGTTGCGTGACAAAGGTTTGCTCGACAGCCGCGCGCCCGCGCCAGAGGATTGATTTGACGATGCATATCGACGCCCACCAGCACTTTTGGGACCCCGCTCGTGGCGACTACGAGTGGCTGACACCGGAGCTGAAAATCCTGTACCGGCCGTTCGGTCCCGCCGATCTCAAACCCTTGCGTGAAAGTGCGGGCATCGAGCGGACGGTGGTGGTGCAGGCGGCGCCGACGATCGACGAAACACGTTACTTGCTGGACGTCGCGCGCAATGAGCCGTCGATTGCTGGCGTGGTGGGCTGGGTGCCTTTGCTGTTACCGAATGCGCCGGCCGTTATCGACGCCTTCGCGCATGAGCCGAAGTTCAAGGGCATACGGCCGATGTTGCAGGATCTGCCCGACGACGCATGGATTGCGAACCCGGATCTCGCACCCGCGATCGAGGCGCTGATCGCGCACGACCTCGCGTTCGACGCGTTGATCTACGCGCGGCACGTCGAGCCTTTCGAAACGTTCGCGGCGCGTTTTCCGGCGCTGCGCATCGTCGTCGATCACGGCGCGAAGCCGCCGATCCGCTACGGTCGCGCGGGTTGGCAATCATGGGCCGATGCAATCACGCGGCTCGCAAAGTTACCGCAAGTGCATTGCAAGCTGTCCGGACTCGTCACAGAAGCTTCGCCAGGCTGGAGCGAGGAAACGCTTCATCCGTACGTCGAGCATTTGCTGAAGTCATTCGGTCCGGCACGTTTGATGTGGGGCAGCGACTGGCCGGTGCTCGATCTGAACGGCGACTACCTGCTTTGGCACTCGGTGTCGAACACGTTGCTCGCGTCCTTGACCGACGCGGAGCGCGAAGCGGTTTTCGGTGGCAACGCCACTGCGTTTTATCGACTTTGATGTGACGAACACGCGTTACGAAGACAAGAGAAGCCCATTCAACTGGAGTCGTAGATGACACAAAGACTGGCCGGCAAGACGGCCCTGATCACCGCGGCAGGACAAGGCATCGGCCTTGCCACGGCGGAACTGTTCGCGCGCGAAGGCGCGCGTGTGATCGCCACCGATATCCGCATCGACGGACTCGCCGGCAAGCCGGTCGAAGCGCGCAAGCTCGACGTGCGCGACAACGCGGCGATCAAGGCGCTGGCGGCCGAACTCGGCCCGATCGACGTGCTGTTCAACTGCGCTGGCTTCGTGCACGCCGGCAACATTCTCGAATGCAGCGAAGAAGATTGGGACTTCGCCTTCGATCTGAATGCGAAGGCCATGTACCGCATGATCCGCGCGTTTTTGCCCGCCATGCTGGAGAAGGGCGGCGGGTCGATCATCAACATGTCGTCGGCTGCGTCGAGCGTAAAGGGCGTGCCGAACCGCTTTGCGTACAGCGCATCGAAAGCCGCGGTGATCGGGCTGACCAAGTCCGTTGCTGCGGACTTCATTACGCGTGGTGTACGCTGTAATGCGATTTGCCCGGGCACGGTGGCTTCGCCGTCGCTCGAACAGCGGATCGTCGAGCAGGCCAAGGCGCAAGGCGCGACGCTCGACGTCGTGCAGGCGGCCTTTGTCGCGCGTCAGCCGATGGGCCGCATCGGCAAACCGGAAGAGATCGCCGCGTTGGCGCTGTATCTCGCGTCTGACGAATCGTCGTTTACCACCGGTCATGCGCATGTGATCGACGGCGGCTGGTCGAACTGACGCGTATTGATCAACGCTGAAACACGAACCGAATATCATTGAACGTAAAGGGAAGTGCAACGATGAAACTGCTTCGTTATGGGCCGAAGGGCCAGGAAAAGCCGGGCTTGCTCGACGCGCAAGGCAAGATTCGCGATCTGTCGAAGGTAGTTGGCGATATTGACGGCGCTGCGCTGAGCGACGAAAGCCTCGCCAAACTGCGCGCGCTCGATCCGGCTTCGCTGCCGTTGGTCGAAGGCAATCCGCGCATGGGACCGTGCGTCGGCAAGATCGGCAAGTTCATTTGCATCGGGCTCAACTATGCGGACCACGCGGCTGAATCGAATCTGCCTGTGCCGTCTGAACCAGTGATTTTCAACAAGTGGACGAGTGCGATCTGTGGCCCGAACGACGACGTCGAAATCCCGCGTGGTTCGAAGAAATGCGACTGGGAAGTTGAACTCGGCGTGGTGATCGGCAAGCCGGCGAAATATATCGACGAAGCGAACGCGCTCGACTATGTCGCCGGTTACTGCGTGATCAACGACGTGTCGGAGCGCGAATGGCAGATCGAACGTGGCGGCACGTGGGACAAGGGCAAGGGCTTCGATACGTTCGGCCCGATCGGTCCGTGGGTCGTGACGCGCGATGAAGTGGCCGATCCGCAGAACCTGAGCCTCTGGCTGGAAGTGGACGGCCACCGTTATCAGAACGGCAGCACGAAGACGATGGTGTTCGGCGTCGCGAAACTGGTGTCGTATGTGTCGCAGTGCATGAGCCTGCAACCGGGCGATGTGATTTCGACCGGCACGCCGCCGGGCGTCGGCATGGGTGTGAAGCCGAATCCGGTGTTCCTGAAGCCGGGCCAGACGATACGTCTCGGTATTGAAGGTCTTGGCGAGCAGAAGCAGAAGACTTACGCGGCGGAGTGATTCGCTTGCTGCTGATTTGAAATGTGTTGTTGATAAAAGGGTCGTTCCCGCGTCGAGCAGGAACGGCCTTTTTTATGGATCCACGCGCGAGCGTCCCGTCGCGTTCACGCGTGTTGAGTTGAGAGTTGAAACGGCCTCGCAAACAGCGCGCCGGATTGATCGACGTTCAGCCCGCCGGTTCGTGCTCGCCGTTCTCGCTGATGCGATTGATCGTGCCTTGTGCAACAGCGACGAGCTTCTCGCGGCCACCGTCCATGACATACACGTTGCACTGGCAGGTTGCCTGAAGCCGGCCCGCGTAGACGACCTTCGCCCGCGCTATCAGCGTGCCGTTCACCACCGGTCGCAGATAGTTGATCTTGTACTCGCCGGTCACGACCCTCGGACCCAGCGACAGCGCGCCGGCGAACGTCAGCGCATTGTCGGCGAGATAGCTGATGACGCCGCCATGCACGAAGCCATGTTGTTGCCGCAGCTCGTCGCGGATCGGCAGGCATAGCGTCAGTTCGTCAGTGCCTGTGTGCATCAGCTCGGCGCCTAGCAGCATGCTGAACGGCTGGGCATGCAGTGCGCCGCGCGCCCGGTCGAGGAGGTCGGTCATCGTGAATCCTTCGGGCATGGCCCGCAGTGGCATCTGCACCGGCGTGCGTTGTGCAGTCCCTACCCACTCTAGGAAGCGCCGACGCACGGCGTCAAGGTGAATCGGAAATATCTGCGCGACATTGTTGTGTTAAATGGTTTGAATTGCGGAGTTGGCCGATGAAAAGGGGATGTAAGACGATTTTTGACGACATTGATCTCAAGCAAAGTTCGGTTATGCCGTTAACCCTGACGTAGCTCCCGTCATTCTTTGCTTTCAGGTGTTCACGATGTTCAGCAAGATCAAGGTCGCATCCGGCCTGTTGTGTGTTCTGGCCGCATTCTGCGTTTTCCAGCTTGTCACGGTGGGTTTGGGGTTCTGGTCCCTTACGCGAACTCACGACGACGTGGGTGATCTGTCGAGCATCGCTTTGAAGCAGGTGGACGCGGTCAATGAAACGACCCAGCGTTTGATGGATGCGCGCATCAACCTGTCACGTGCCGGTACGCGCATGGTGCGCGGCGGCGCTGAGCCAACCGACATCGTGCAGCATGCTCGCGAACAGTTGACGGCCGCCGATCAATCGTTTGGCGCCTTCATGAGCGTGCAGAAAACCAGCGACGAAAACAATGCGCGCGCCGCCGCGCTCGCCGAGCGCTACAAAAAGCTGCACGACGCGCTTTCGGAGTTGGCGCAGTTTCTCGACTCGAACAATATTCAGGCCTTTCTCGACCAGCCGACCCAGTCGTTCCAGGACGCCTACCTCGCCGAGTCGCACAACTTCGTGCAATTCGGCGACGCCGCGAGCCGTGCGTCGCTCGATTCGATCGATGCCCGCATGGCCATGTTCCGCGGCGTCAGCATTGCGATCCTGCTGGTACTGGTGGTGGGCACCTTCGGGGTGTACGCCGCGCTGCGCCGCGGCGTGGTAGCGCCGCTGGAAGAAGCCGGCCGCCACTTCGATCGCATCGCGCAGGGGCGCCTCGACCAGCCGATCGCCGCGCGTGGCACGAATGAAATCGGCCGCCTGTTCTCGGGCCTCGCGAAAATGCAGGCCAGCGTGGCGCGGACCGTGCAAACCGTGCGCGAATCCGCCGACTCGATTCACCTCGGCGCCAATGAAATCGCCACCGGCAACGCCGATCTGTCGGCTCGCACCGAAAACCAGGCGGCATCGCTCGAAGAAACCGCATCGAGCATGGAGGAATTGACCGCCACGGTGCGCCAGAACGCCGATCACGCCCGCGAAGCCAATGCACTCGCCGAATCCGCCCTTGAGGCGACTTCGCGCGGCAGCGAAGTGGTCAACGAGGTGGTCAACAAGATGCACGGCATCGCGCAAAGCTCGGACAAGATTGCCGAGATCATTTCGGTGATCGACGGCATCGCGTTCCAGACCAATATCCTCGCGCTGAACGCGGCCGTCGAAGCGGCCCGCGCGGGCGAGCAGGGTCGTGGCTTTGCCGTGGTGGCGGGCGAGGTGCGTGGCTTGGCCCAGCGTAGCGCGCAGTCGGCCAAGGAAATCAAGACGCTGATCAGTGAGTCGGTCGCCGAGATTCAGGGCGGCTCGACGCTGGTCGAGCATGCCGGCGAGGCGATGAGAAACGTTTCCGCGTCGATCTCGCGGGTCACGCAGATGATGGCCGAGATCAGCGCGTCGTCGCTCGAGCAGAGCACGGGCATCGAGCAGGTCAATCAGGCGGTGGTGCAGATGGACGAGATGACGCAGCAGAACGCGGCGCTCGTCGAGGAAGCAGCCGCAGCGGCAGCTTCACTGCATCAGCAGACGCAGCAATTGAAGGAGGCTGTTTCCGTGTTCGAAATTTCTGAAACTGTGTTGCGGACGCAACAACTGGACGAGACGCGCGGGCAAACGGCCGAGTTTGCGATGCCAGGGATGCGGGCAATTTAAGCCGGACAGGCGCCCCAAAAGAGGGCATCTTCAAAAGAAAATGGCCCGCCAAAGCGGGCCATTTTGCATCAGACGCAAGCGCCTAAGCGTGCCTCAAAGTACCCGAAGGTACTTAGGCCGGCTGGATGTTCGCAGCTTGCTTGCCCTTCGGGCCTTGCTTGACTTCGAACGTCACTTTCTGGTTTTCCTGCAGGGACTTGAAGCCGCTGCCTTGAACTTCCGAAAAGTGCGCAAACAGGTCTTCGCCACCGTCGTCCGGCGTGATGAAGCCAAAACCCTTTGCATCGTTAAACCACTTCACAGTACCTGTTGCCATTTTTAATCCAGTAAATGTTGTGTGTTGCATTCGCGACCGCTATTTCTCAACACGAGATCGAGCGCGAAGTACGAGTTGTATCACGTCTTTATGATCGACGCCAATCAACAAGTATTCGGGTATTCCCCTGATTGGGCCCTTTTGAGGCCCGGAAGCGTTTTGCAGGGGTGTCCGAGCCGGTAGGGTAAACTGGTCGTATTACTCTTCCAGGAAAAACATTGACACATTATTTGCAAGAAGAACTTACCTCGTTCTGGAGTCGTTTGACCCCGTATCTCGCGATATTGGAGTCGAAATCACCTCAAGAAGACGCCCCAGATCCGGTTGGCCGTATCACGGTCGATACCGAAGACCACCAGGCTTTCGCCCTTCACACTACCGATAAAAAGCCGCTCGGCGACGCATCGGATACCCCCACCGGACAAAGCGCGACCTACACGCGATTTAAGACTGCCGACGCCGATTGGGGACCTTGGCAACGCGAAGAATATTGATTGACCGGTCGGTCGGCTTTTGGCGCCGATGTCCGGCAAGACGGCGACCGGCGCTTAGCCCGGCAACGCGTCATAGGCGGTCGCGAGATGATAGGGGGTGGTCGACGGCATGTCGGCACGCGCCACTTCACCGGCCGCCGTTTTGCATTCGAACCAGCCTTGCGGACGCAGAAAGCGTTGCTGGAAAAGCTCGATTTGCCGCGGCAGCGCGGCGAGCGCAGCCGGGTCGTCATGGCTCGCCAGTGCGCGCAGATATTCCGTCTGAGCCCAGATCCGCTGGGTGGCGTCCTTGATTCCTCCGGTTTCGTCGAGCGAGGCGCACACGCCGCCCGTTTGCGGATCCACGCCATATTGCTGCGCGAAGCTGAACGCACGCGTCAGCGATTCGTCGAGACCTGTGGTTTCGAACAACGCGCCTGCCTGTTTGACCAGCCAGAACCATTCGAACTGGTGTCCCGGTTCCAGGCGGTTGTCGTCCGCGCCAATCGGCAATTCGGCGATGCAGCCCGTCGGCGCATGCACGAAGTGATGCGCGACGGCGCCGGCAAGACGGCGCAGCGCGGCGTCGAAGGCGTTGTCGCGCGTGGCGGCGCGGGCGGCCAGCCAGGCTTCAGTCAGGTGCATCAGGGGATTCTGAATCGGCGTACCGGTCACGCCGGCGAAATCCGCGGTGAGCGCGGCGTTGAACAGGTCGTCACTGGCCGCGAAGTGCGATTGAATCAGTGCCGACGTGTGATGCACGACTTCCAGCGCGTCGCGGTTGCCGGAACGGCCGCCATATTCCGCACAGGCGAACACCACGAACGCATGCGTGTACAGGTCTTTGGTGGTGTCGAGCGGCGCGCCCTGTGCATCGACGCTATAGAACCATCCGCCGTGGCGCATGTCCTGAAAGGTGTGC
>NZ_DASRSY010000112.1:0-5452 GCF_035656215.1 Paraburkholderia sp. | reverse complement strand
CGCAGATCCGCCGCTCGCTGATTACGCTAAAGGCGCTCGCTTACGAGCCGACCGGCGGCATCGTCGCCGCGCCCACCACGTCGCTACCGGAACAACTGGGCGGCACGCGCAACTGGGACTACCGCTACTGCTGGCTGCGCGACGCCACCATCACGCTGCTCGCGATGATGCGCGGCGGCTATTACGACGAAGCGCGCGCGTGGCGCACCTGGCTTGGCAGGGTGATGGCCGGCGCACCGGATCAGTTGCAGATCATGTACGGGATCGCCGGCGAGCGGCGCCTGCCCGAATTCGAAATCGACTGGCTGCCGGGCTATCAGGATGCCAAACCCGTGCGGATCGGCAACAACGCGGTCGGGCAGCGCCAGCTCGACGTCTACGGCGAAGTGATGAACGCGCTGCATCTCGCGCGCGTCGGCGGATTGCAAGCGGACGACACCGCCTGGAACGTGCAGCGCGCGTTGCTCGGCCACCTCGACACGATCTGGGAAGAGCCTGACGAAGGCATCTGGGAAACGCGCGGCGGCCGCCAGCACTTCACCTTCTCGAAGGTGATGGCGTGGGTCGCCTACGACCGCGCCATCCAGTCGGCCGAAATGTTCAAGCTCGAAGGCCCGCTCGATGAATGGCGCGCAACCCGCGCGAAAATTCATGCAGAAGTCTGCGCGAAAGCATGGAATCCGGCGCTCAACGCGTTCTCCCAGATCTACGGCAGCGATCAACTCGACGCGAGCGTGCTGCTGCTGCCGCTGGTCGGCTTCCTGCCGCCGACGGACCCGCGCGTCAAAGGCACGCTGGCGGCAATCGAAAAGGACTTGATGCACGACGGCTTCGTGATGCGCTACCGCACCACCGAATACGACGACGGTCTGCCGCCCGGTGAAGGCACCTTCCTCGCCTGTTCGTTCTGGATGGTGGACAACCTCGCGTTGCAAGGCCGCATGGATGAAGCCATCGCCATGTACGAACGGTTGCTCGGCCTCTGCAATGACGTCGGTCTGCTCGCGGAAGAGTACGATCCGGCGGCGAAGCGCCTGGTCGGCAACTTCCCGCAGGCGTTTTCGCATGTGGCGCTGGTGCACACCGGCCTGAACCTGATGAAGCACGAACAGGCGATGGCCCAGGCGACCGGGCAGCCGCCCCATAACGGCACCATGGCAGAAGAACTTGAGGCTGCGGCAACCCCCGATAGCGGCGCGGCAGCATCGCCAGTACCATGATTCAATGACAGTTTGCGCGCAGCCCGCGCGCAAATTGCTGCATTGCACAAGTACGCTTTGTTCAGTATCATCGATCAGATTGTTGGCCGAAAATCAATGCGCCCACAACCAATACGGCCTGCCGCAACGCCACACGCGTGTTTGCCAAGCCCCATGCGAACCGCCTAAACGGAGCACCCATGCTCTACCAATTGCACGAATTCCAGCGGGCGATGTTGAGCCCTCTCACCGCCTGGGCCCAGGCCGCGTCGAAATCGTTCGCGAATCCCGCAAGCCCCTTGGCCTACGTGCCCGGTGCCACGCGCCTTTCAGCCGGTTACGAACTGCTCTACCGGCTCGGCAAAGATTACGAAAAGCCCGAGTTCAATCTTCATCAGATTGTCAAAGACGGTCATAACATTCCGATCATCGAACAAACGATTATCGAAAAACCGTTTTGCCGCCTGATGCGCTTCAAGCGTTTCGCAGACGACAGCGACGCTGTTACCCAATTGAAAGATGAGCCGGTCGTGCTGGTGTGCGCGCCGTTGTCGGGCCACCACGCCACGCTGCTGCGCGATACCGTGCGTACGTTGCTGCAAGACCACAAGGTCTACCTGACCGACTGGATCGACGCACGCATGGTGCCGCTCGAAGAAGGCGAGTTTCATCTCGACGATTACGTCGCCTACATTCAGGAATTCATCCGCCACATTGGCGCGAAGAATCTGCACGTGATCTCGGTGTGTCAGCCCACCGTGCCGGTGCTCGCCGCCATTTCGCTGATGGCGAGCCGCGGCGAAGACACGCCGCGCACCATGACGATGATGGGTGGCCCGATCGACGCGCGTAAAAGCCCGACCTCGGTCAACTCGCTGGCCACGCAGCACTCGTATGAATGGTTCGAAAACAACGTGATCTTCACGGTGCCGCCGAACTATCCGGGTGTGGGCCGTAAGGTTTACCCGGGCTTCCTGCAACACACCGGCTTTGTCGCGATGAATCCGGAACGTCACGCGGCTTCGCACTGGGACTTCTATCAGAGCCTCCTGCGCGGCGACGAAGACGACGCGGAAGCACATCGCCGTTTCTACGACGAGTACAACGCCGTACTCGACATGGACGCGGACTATTACCTCGACACGATTCGCGTGGTATTCCAGGAGTTCAGTCTCGCCGACGGCACGTGGGACGTCGCAGGCGAACGGGTGCATCCGCAAGACATCAAGAAGACCGCGCTCTTCACGATCGAAGGCGAGCTGGACGATATCTCCGGCGACGGTCAGACGTTCGCGGCACATGAACTGTGCACCGGCATTCCGGAGAAGGACAAGCGTCACTTCACCGCGGAAAAATGCGGCCACTATGGCATTTTCTCGGGCCGCCGCTGGCGCACCATCATCTATCCGCAGCTGCGCGACTTCATCCTCGAGCACAACAAAGCGCCCAAGGTAACGAAGGAAAAAGTCGAAGCCTGAACACCGCGCGCGCAGCTATAAACAACGGCCTCTTCTTCAGAGGCCGTTGTCGTTTCTAATGCTTCTTGTGACGCTTCTTTTGCCGATTAGGTGCAGCCGTGCAGCGGCTTACTTCCGCAACAGATACGCAAGCAGCAACTCGGTGTTCATCTGGACAACTTCACTTCGTTCGCTCGCACTACTGAAATCGCGACCGAGTGTCGCTTCGAGCGTGAAGCGATTCGACACGATGTAGTAGCCCATGCCGGACAGCGTCACGTAAAAGCGCAGCGGATCGACGTTGGTGCGAAACAGCCCCGCGCGTTGACCTCGCTCGAGAATGCCGCCGAGCGTGGCGACGATCGGCGAGATCATTTCGCGGATGCGCGTCGACTTCTGCATGTAGCGTGCCTCATGCAGATTCTCGTTGTTAACGAGACGCAGTAACTCGGGATGATCGCGGTAGTAATCCCAAACAAAATGCGCAAGACGAGTGACAGCCTCGACCGGTGCGACACCGTTCAGTTCGAGCGTTCGTTCCGCTTCATTGAGCGCGCTGAATGCGTGCTCGAGTACCGCGGTGAAAAGCTGCTCCTTGCTACCGAAGTAGTAATAGAGCATGCGTTCATTAGTTTCCGCGCGGCGGGCGATCTGATCGACGCGCGCGCCGAACAACCCTCCATTTGCAAACTCTTCGGCCGCCGCAAGCAGAATGCGGCGCCGCGTGCCTTCAGGATCTCTTTTGATTTTCGGCTGATTCATGGTGGCATCGTCTTCGTGAGCCGCGTTATCCGGATCGCGCCGCCGGCCTCTCCTCGGGCCTTGCACCGACAGCACTGAACGGGCTGGTTGGGGGAACACCCTTATGCGGTCTTTCGAAAAAGCGCTTCGATTATGGCACATGGATTGCGGATGGCAATTGGGGAAATCGGCGATAATGTGCTATTTAGTTCAAGCTACGCGGCCGCAAGGCAAGCACTAACGTTGTGACCGTGATCGACTCCAAAACACTCGCAGACCGCATCGAGGATCTGCTGCCCCAAACGCAATGCACAAAGTGCGGCTATCCGGCATGCCGTCCCTATGCCGAGGCCGTCGCCAACGGCGAAGCTGACTACAACCAGTGCCCGCCGGGTGGCGCCGAAGGCATCGCGCGCCTCGCCGCACTGCTCGGCAAACCGGTGATTCCGCTCAATTCCGCCAACGGGGTCGAACGGCCGCGTCCGTTGGCGGTTATCGACGAACAGGTTTGCATCGGCTGCACGCTGTGCATGCAGGCCTGTCCGGTCGACGCGATAGTTGGCGCACCGAAACAGATGCATACGGTGATTGCCGAGCTCTGTACCGGTTGCGACCTGTGTGTGCCCCCCTGCCCGGTCGATTGCATTGCCATGCCGCCGGTCACGGGTGAGGCAACCGGCTGGGCCGCGTGGAGCCAAAGCCAGGCCGACACCGCGCGCGAACGCCACACCCGGCGTGAAGCCCGTCTCGCACGCGAACGCGAAGCCGCCGAGGCGCGTGCTGCAGCGCGGCGAGCGGCCAGCAGTACGCCCGCTCAAACAATGGAAACTGGTGCCCAGGCATCACCCGTAGTGCCCGCAGCAGACGACGCCGAAGCGAAAAAACGCGCGATCATCCAAGCTGCGCTAGAGCGTGCACGTCAGAAGAAAGAAGAGTTGGCCGCAAAGGGCCAAGGCCCGCAGAACACGGAACGCGTCAGCGCCGACGTGCAGGCACAGATCGACGCCGCCGAAGCACGCCGCCGCCGTCTCGGACTCGCCGCGGGCAACACCGATACTCCGCCAACGAAGCGCTAACCTTTAACTCTACGCTGCGCATGAACGCGAACAAACGCCGCGCCATCTACGAGACGCTTCAGAGTCTCAACCCGCATCCCACGACCGAGCTCGAGTACACCACACCGTTCGAACTGCTGATTGCCGTGCTGCTGTCGGCACAGGCCACCGACGTGTCGGTGAACAAGGCGATGCGCAAGATGTTCCCCGTCGCGAACACGCCGCAGAAGGTCTTCGATCTGGGCGAAGAAGGCGTTGCCGGCTACATCAGGACGATTGGCCTGTATCGGACCAAGGCGAAGAATGTGATCGCAACCTGCCGCATTCTGCTCGACCAGTACGGCGGCGAAGTGCCGGAGGATCGTGAAGCGCTCGAAAGCTTGCCCGGAGTCGGCCGTAAAACGGCAAACGTGATCCTGAACACGGCGTTCGGTCACCCGACTATCGCGGTCGATACGCACATCTTTCGGGTTGCGAATCGAACGGGGCTTGCACCTGGCAAAGACGTGCGTGCGGTCGAAGCGGCGCTGGAGAAATTCACGCCCGCCGAGTTCAAACAGGACGCCCACCACTGGCTGATTCTGCACGGCCGCTATGTGTGCAAGGCGCGCCGGCCGGAATGCTGGCACTGCGTGATTGAGCCGCTGTGCGAATTCCGGCCAAAGACACCGCCGCCAGATCTTTGAGCGCGGGGGCGTTGAGGCAAACGCCGCACACGGGCCACTTTGCTAGCAACGTGACGGCGGCCTCGCTGACTTCACTTGCCGACTCGCTTGCCCACTCGCTTGCCCGACTCGCTTGCATGCGTGGCCGGCAGCAAGCCACCCGCCCCCGGCGTAAAATACGGCCCTGCAGACACGCCCACACTAACCGCACTGTTCCCACGATGTTCAATCCCAGCCGCGACGAAGTCCGTCAATTTTTCACCGACACCTGGCGCAAGCAGCGTCAAGGCGAGATTCTGACGCCGCTCGAAGCAATCGCTGCCGACTGGATCGTC
>NZ_DASRSY010000111.1:0-2858 GCF_035656215.1 Paraburkholderia sp. | reverse complement strand
CCGCCTTCAAAAGACGATTGAATATTTGAAGGAATTCAACGCGCAGCAGATCGACGGATCGGAAGAGCGTCCCATCACGCTGAAAATGCGCAACGGCCCGATCGAGTTCACGGGGCTGTCATATCTGCTCGGTTTCGTGCTGCCAAACTTCTATTTTCACGTCACGACGGCGTACGACATTCTGCGTCACAACGGCGTCGAACTCGGCAAGCTCGACTATCTGGGTGGTGTCAAGTAAGAAGGCGCGCTTGCTATTGCGTGAGCACGGCTGGAGCGAGGGATAAGCGGCACGTGAGTCGCACATCGGCCACGTGTTTGAACGATGCATAGACCGTGCGAGCATGAACAGCCCATGCGCTGTGCGCGAGCGGCATCAAACGGGTGGCTGGAACGCGATGATCGCCATGCCGGCCAGTGTGAATGCCACGCCGACCGCATCCCACAGCGTGGGGCGCACTTTGTCGACGCACCATAGCCACGCAATCGCCACCGCCACGTAGACACCGCCGTAAGCCGCATACACGCGGCCTGCGGCGGTGCCGTGCAGCGTCAACAGCCACGCAAACAACGCGAGACTGAGCGCGCCGGGCACCAGCAGCCAGATGGAGCCGCCCTCCTTCAGCCAACGCCATGGCAAATAGCATCCGACAATTTCGGCAACGGCGGTTACGGCATAAAGCAGAAAAGTTTTCATCGACAGATAGAAGCGAATGGTTGTGTTGCCGCGGGACCGTGCGCGGCTGTCTATCGGCTTTATTAACACAATCACTTTGCGTGCGGGCACGGCACATGCAACATGTCGTCGCACTTGATCCCTATTCGCTACCTGTCATGCGCAATCAGTCCAGCGAAAGCCGCAGCGCAAAGCCAATCAGCGCCGCGGAGAAAGTCCAACGCTGCAGTGTCTGCGCGAGAGGATGAGCGCGCATCCAGCCAGCGATGCGCGCCGCGCCGATCGCGTACATGGCGTCGAAACACGCGCCGATAGCGAGTAGCACCAGACCCAGTTCGATCATCTGCAACGCAACCGGTCCGGCCTCAGGACGCACGAACTGCGGCAATAGCACTGAACAGAACAGCAGCGCTTTCGGGTTCAGCAGATTGGTCAGCAAGCCTTTGACGAAAGCGGCATGCAACGGGCGTGACTCGGCGCTCACCGTGCCACCTTCAGGCAACGCGAATACTGGTGAGCGGAAGATCTGAATGCCAACCCACGCGAGATACACCGCGCCGCCGTAACGCACCACGTCGTACAGCCAGGGCGCACTGCGCAACAGTGCCGCCACTCCGCACGCCGACAACGTGACGTGCGTTGCACGCGCCATCCCCAAGCCGCCGGCCGCCGCGAAACCACTGCGCACGCCACGTCCGATACTCGTTTGCAGAACCAGCGCCATGTCGGGTCCAGGCACGGCATAAACCACAAACAACGCAGCGATATAGACGACCAGAAGGTGTGCAGAAATCATAGAAGCCTCTTGTTTTTAAGGGCTCTATCTTGCTATCGTCGACGGAGCGTTTGTTGGCGAAATACAGGAACAGGCGCCTTGCTTTTGGAGGAATACGCTAATATTCCGATCTCAAGCCATGTTTTCCGCCAGCTCACAGTAATCAGCCAAAACCATGACAACCGACCTCGATAAAACAGACCGTGCCATCCTCGCCGCGCTGCAGAACGACGGCCGCATGTCGAATGCACGGCTGGCCGAAATGGTCGGCTTGAGCGAGACGCCTTGCGCACGCCGCCTCAAGCGGCTTGAGAACGACGGCTATATCGACCGGTACCGCGCGATGCTTTCGCGCTCCGCCCTAGGCCTCGGGGTCGTCGCGTTCGTCTACGTGCGTTTCGCCGTACACGACCGCGCGATGGCCACCCGTTTCGAGCGCGAGGTGCAGGCAATCCCGAGAATCCTGGCGTGCCACAACGTCTCGGGCAGTGCCGACTACATCCTGCAAGTCGTCGCGCGCGATCTCGACGACTACGGCACTTTTATGCGCGACGAGATGCGCAGCCTGCCGGGCGTGACATCGGTGGAGTCGGCGTTGTCGCTGCGGGAAGTCAAGGCTAACGGCGGGCTGCCGCTGTCCTGAGCGCGAACATGGCATAGTCACCCATTTGATACGGTGCGAGCCGACCAGACGAGTACGGAGTTTTCATGGATCACGAACAGGCGCGAGCCGAAGAGACAGCCGCGATGGAACGCGTGTTGACCGCAACCACGCGGGTAAAGGCGGCCTTCGCCTCGCTGCAATCGCAATTCCCGCCGGCCGGCAGCGGCCAGCCTTCGCAGTTCGCGTTGCAAACATTCGACGCTGCATTGCAGGAACTCGAAGACGCGCAAGCCGCATTCGACGAATTGCTCGGTGATCTGCTTGACGGCAATCGTTGAGTGGCATAGCCGGTCTCTTCACTGCATAGCTGCTGCATAGGGCGCGAGCGACGGCCGTCTTCAGTTTCCATCGAAGCGGGCGTCGCGTTGTTTGGAGGGGCTGGGCGGACTTGACCGTTAGTTGCGTATTGACGTTCTGGAACTGGAATTCCCACAACGCCGGATCGCCCATCCCCCTGCCCGATCGTAAGTGCTTCAACGCGCTGCTGTGCCCAGAAGCGCGTCGAAACACTCACTCCGCCCACTCAAAAAACGATATTGGTCCGCAACCCGACGATCGCTTCGTTGCCGACGCGCTGCGACGGATTGTTCGGATCAGGAATACCGCCGGCGGGACGGAACACATATTGGAAGTCCGCCTGCAGCTGCCACCACGTCCACGAGGGACTCCTTTTGATGAGACGGGCGGATTGTATTCGGCACACTTATAAAATCGCAAGTAAAAAACGCGCAAAAGAGATCGCACTC
>NZ_DASRSY010000110.1:0-23994 GCF_035656215.1 Paraburkholderia sp. | reverse complement strand
TCTGCCACGCACCCTACTCGCCGCCACCGTTCAGGTCGGCCAATCCATTCAGTACTTCGCGATCGGCTGGTATCTGCCGTTGATCAGCGCCGCGTTGTTCGGCAAGGACTTCATCTACGCAACGCTCGGCGCGCTGTTGTTCAACGTGTTTGGCATCGTCGGCGGCTTCATGTCGCCGGTCATCGGCAAAAGATTCGGCTTGCGGCGTGCGTCCGCATTCGGCTTCGCCGCAGTCTTCGTGATGCTGGTGGTGCTCGGCCTGTTCGGCTCGAAGATGCCGCTGTGGCTCGCGGTCATCGTGCCGTCGCTGTTCATTCTGTTCCACTCTTCGGGTCCCGGCGCGAACGGCAAGAGTCTTTCTTCGCTGTCGTTTCGCAGTGAGATTCGCGCTGGCGCCAACGGCGTGATCGGCGCGCTGGGTTCGATCGGCGCCGCGCTGGGTCTGCTGGTATTCCCGCTATTCCGCGAGCACTACGGGCTCGACAGGACTTTCCTGATTCTGGCGATCGTGCCTCTGGTGGCGAGCGTGATCTGCTTCGTCATCAAGTGGGACCCGACGCGCACCTCCATCACCCCAGACAACGAACCCGATGCGCCGCAATTCAAAAGCGATGCAGAGGAAGCACCCGTCTTCATGAACCCGGCAATCGAGAAATCCCAGCGATGACCCGTAATCAAAACGTTATTCTTGCGATCGACGAGGGAACGTCCGGCACGCGCGCGGCAGTCGTCGGCGCTGACGGACAGGTCTCCTGTCTGGAGTACCTGCCGCTCAGTGTCGACAGTCCGCGGCCGGGCGTCGTCGAGCAGGACGCGAACACCATTCTTGAGAAAACCATCGCCGTGTGCCGCGCGACGCTGACACGCGCGACCAGCGAGAGGTTGAACGTGGTCGCGCTGGCCATCGCGACACAACGCGCCACCGCCGTGCTGTGGGACACCCACACCGGCCGGGCGCTAGTGCCCGCGATGGTCTGGCAGGACACGCGCCACGCAAGCGAACTGGACCGGCTGGCCGCAAAGTGGGACAGCACGCTGATAGAACGCGTGGGACGCCCTGCCGGCGTGCGCTCGCCTTACCTGTGGGCAGCCCATCACCTGCAAACGACGCCCTCTGTAATGCTCGCACATCGCGAGCGCCGCCTCGCGTTCGGCACCATCGACACGTGGCTGCTATGGCATCTGTCCAACGAGCGCATTTGCGTGACGACGCCGACCAACGCGACCTCGGCGAGTGCGTATCTACTTGCCGACCACCGCTATTTCCTCGACTGGATCGACGCCCTTGGTTTCCCGCAGGCACTCCTGCCAGAACTTCGTCAGGATGCCGATGAATTCGGTCGAACTCGCCCCGAGGTGCTAGGCATCGACGTACCGATTCTCTCCTGTGCGGGCGATCAGCTCGCAGGCGCGGTGGGCCTCGGCTGCCTCGATCGCGGCCAGTCGATGTGCGTGCACGGCACCGGTAGCTTCGTCGATCTGCTGGTGGGCACGCAGGTTCCGCCCACTACGGAAACCTCGCACGAAGGCACGCTGACGATGACCGCACGCCGTCAGCACAATGTCTCGCACTACTCGCTAGAAACCTTCGTCGCGACCACTGGATCGGCGCTGAACTGGATCTGCGAGAAATTGCACTGGTTCGACAATCCCGCGCAGATCAGCGCCCTCGCCGCGACGGTGAACTCGGCGCGCGGCGTGACTTTCCTACCCGCCTTGACCGGGTTGCGCGTGCCGCAATTGCAGCCAAACGCACGCGCTTCTCTCTGCGGTATTTCCATCGCCAGCACGCAAGCCGAAATCGCCTACGCGATTCTTGAAGGCATCGCCCACTCGGTCGCGCTGTGCATCGACGCGAATCAGGCGATCGCAGACGTCGAAGCCACCGAACTGGTGGTCGGCGGCGGCCTGTCGGGCAGCGACACGCTGCTGCAAATTCAAGCCGATCTAAGCGGCATGCCAGTGCGTCGCATGCATGAAAGCAATCGAGCAAGCCTGCGCGGCGCCGCGTTTCTCGCGGGGTCGTCGGGCTTGCTGTGGGATTCGCTGCAGCACGCGCGCACCACCACCGTCACTGAAGCGGTGTTCGAACCATCGGCGGAATCCGGGGCGTGCGCGCAGCGGCGCGCCTCGTGGCATGCAAGGGTCGAGGCGGAACTCGCCCACGCAAGCGCATTCGATAACAGTCGGGGGGACTGATACACATGTTGTTTATTCCATCGAGAAAGGCTTCGAAAGAACGCTCTGAGATGACGGGCACCGAACCCTTGCGCATGGTGCGCGACGAGCAACTCGACCGGCTCGGCAGCGAAACGTTCGACATCGTGATCGTGGGCGGCGGCGTAACCGGCGCATACGCGGCACTCGACGCGAGCTTGCGTGGCTATCGTGTGGCGCTGCTGGAAAAGAGCGATTTCGCCTCGGGCACATCGTCGAAGTCGTCGAAGATGGTGCACGGCGGCCTGCGCTATATCGAGCAAGGCAATCTTGGGCTGGTGCGTCACTCGTTGCTCGAACGGCAACGTTTGCGCAGAAACGCACGGCACCTGGTGCAACGTTTGCCGTTCCTGTTTCCCATCATGGAGAAGGATGGCGTGTTCGACAAGCGCCTCGCCAAAGCCTTCGAGAGTTTGCTGTGGACCTATGACATTGCCGGCGGCTGGCGCGAAGGCATCCTGCATCAGAAGTTGAGCAAGGCGGAAGTGCTGTCGCACTGCCCCACCTTCAACGAAGAGAATCTCACCGGCGGCTTCATGTATTTCGATGCGCGCGTCGACGATGCACGCCTCACGTTGAATCTCGCGCGCACGGCGGCGTTTCATGGCGCGGCCGTCGTCAATCACGCGAAGGTCGTCGAGATCACGCGCGACGGCCACGGCAGTGTCGACGGTGTGATCGTGCATGCGGACGAGCGCGAGATTCGCGTGCGCGGCGGCGTGGTGGTCATGGCCACCGGCGTCTGGTTGCGCGACTGGAACGGCCGCAAGAAAGACGATCCGGCTGCCTTGCAAATCCGTCCCGCAAAAGGCGTCCACGTCGCAATTCCCTGGCTGAAGATTCGCAACGACTGCACTGTGACGATTCCCGTGCCGGGCCGCAGTCGTCGCGCGACGATCACGCGCTGGGGCAACGTGTCTTATCTCGGCACCACCGACGAGGACTATCGCGGCGATCTCGACGACGTCTGTTGCACGCGCCAGGAACTCGACTTCCTGATCGAAGGCGCGCGCTCCGCCTTGAAAACCGATCTTCAAGCGGAAGACGTGGTGGGCAGCATCGCCGGTTGCCGGCCGCTGGTCGGGCCGCCCGGCGGAAAGACGCTGGAAATGAAGCGCAATCATGAGATTCATACCGCGCCGGATGGGCTCGTCACGATCGTTGGCGGAAAGCTCACGACCTCGCGGCACATGGCCGAACAGACCATCGACGCCGCGCAGAAGGTGATCGGCAAACGCGCGAAATGCCGTACGAAGTCGGCGTATCTGCTCGGTGCGGCGGGCTACGACTCGCAAGCGATCGTCGCGTCGGGTGGCTTGTCCGCTCAATTAGGAGAACGCTACGGCACGGAAGCGCGTTTCGTCACCGACATTCTCGAAAGCGATGCGGGCTTGCTGAAGCCGATCGTCGAAGGCCTGCCGTACACCGAAGCGGAAGTGCTCTACGCCGTCAGACACGAACTCGCGAGCAACGTGGATGACGTGCTGTCGCGCCGCATCCGCGCACGCCTGATGGCACGAGATGCATCGGCACGCGCCGCCGCGCGCGTGGGCGAAATTTTACAGACGGAGCTCGGCTTGTCCGAGGCGGTCGTCGCAAAGCAGGTGAGCGACTACGTCGCCGCCGTCGAACACGAAAAATCTGTTCTTATGGGAGAAACCGAATGATCAGCAAAGAAGCAATCAAGCGTGGCTATAACCGCGGCAACTATATCGTCGGCGCGCATACTCCGCCGGCTTACGCCGCCACGATCAAGGACACGACCGGTGAGGCCGGTCTGCAACGCGATCCGGTCAAGGTTAGCGCACAACATGTCGACGCGCTGCGCGCCGTAGCCGACGAAGTCCTGACGCTCGCGCCCGATGTCGTCGCATGGACGCGCGACTGGTGGGCCGCCTCGATGGTGACGGAAACCGCCGGCAAGCCGGCCACGCCGCACGCCGTGATCGTGCGCGTTTCGAAGGTCGAACAGATTCAAGCGGTCATGCGCATCGCCAACGCAACGTCGATTCCGGTGACCGTATCCGCGGGACGCAGCAACGTGACCGGCGCGGCGCTGCCCGTGCGCGGCGGCATCGTGCTGGATGTGTGCGAGCTGAATCGCCTGGTGGGCTTTGATAAAGAAAGCCAGATCGTCGAAGTTGAAGCCGGCATGTTCGGCGACATCTTTGAAGAGACTATTCAGCGTGACTACGGCATGACGATGGGCCACTGGCCCTCTTCGTATGCGATCAGCACGGTCGGCGGATGGGTGGCATGCCGTGGCGCGGGTCAACTCTCGACGCGCTACGGCAAGATCGAAGACATGGTGTTCGGCATGGACGTGGTGCTCGCCGACGGCAGCCTGATCAGTGTGGGCGGCTATTCGCGCGCCGCCGTCGGCCCCGATCTGCAGCAGCTTTTCATCGGTTCGGAAGGCACGCTCGGCGTGATCGTGCGTGTGCGTCTGAAGCTGCATCGCCTGCCGGATTATGGTCGTGCGATCGCGTATGGCTTCAAGACCTTTGCGGTCGGCCTGGAAGCTTGCCGCCAGATCATGCAACAAGGCGCGAATCCGGCGGCCTTGCGTCTCTACGATGAACTCGAAAGCGGCGTGCAATTCGGGCTGCCGGAATCAAACGTACTGCTGATCGCCGACGAAGGTCCGCGCGAAATGGTCGAGGCCGTGCTGACGATTAGCGAGCGCGTGTGCAAGGAACTCGGCGAACAGCTGGACGACAAGGTCATCTTCGAGAAGTGGCTCGACACGCGTTACCTCACCGGCAAGAGCGCGGAGGGCTTCAAACGCAGCCCAGGCTTTGTCGCCGATACGCTGGAAATGGTCGGCCCGTGGAAAGACCTGGCCGGCATCTACACCGACGTGGTGGCCGCAATCAACGCAGTGCCCGGCACGCTGGCCGGTTCCGCGCACCAGTCGCATGCGTATGTGGACGGCGCGTGCCTGTATTTCTCGTTGCGCGGCGAAGTCGAGATCGAGCATCGCGCGAAGTGGTATCGCGCGGCATGGGATGCCGCCAACGCCGTGCTCATCAAATACAATGCAGCGTTGAGCCACCATCACGGCGTCGGCCTGTTGCGCGCGCCGTATATGAGCGAATCGCTCGGTAGCGCATTCCCGGTTCTACAGGCAGTCAAGCGCACGCTCGACCCCAAGAACATTCTCAATCCCGGCAAGCTTGGCCTGACTGACCAGCAAGCCCAAGACGCGAAGCAGTAATCACATGGATAAGTCACTTGGGGCGCGCCTCACGCGCCACCCGGTCATTGCGACGCTGTACGGCGTCGAGCAGATCGACATCTTTCTGCAAAGCGCCGCTGAAATCTCGATCGTCGCGAATGTCGAATTGCGCAAACTGCACCCGGTGGTCGCGGCGCTGACAAAAGCCGGCAAATATGTCATCGTCAATATCGACAGCTGCGATGGGCTTTCGCAGGACAAAGGCGGCGTGGAGTATCTGGCTGACATTGGCGTCACCAGCCTCGTCTCGACCCGGGTGGCCACTATCCAGCGCGGCAATCGGGCCGGTCTCGTCACGATGCAGAAAGTGTTCGTGACGGACCGCTCGACCTGGCCGCGCAGCATGAAGGCACTGGAGCAAAGCGATCCGAATCTGGTACAACTGATGCCTGCGCCAATGCTCTCGCATCTGGCCGCGCAAGACCGCAAGGCTTTGCCGCCGATCGTCACCTCGGGCTTCGTCTGCAACACGGGCGACGTGTTCGACGCGTTGAAGAACGGCGCCGTCGCGGTATCCACCAGCGACAGCGAATTGTGGAATCTGGATCCTGAACGTTGAAGGTCCCATCTTGTTGGAGTAGCCGATGGCTAACGCTTACCTGCAGGTGATCGCACATTATTTCGCCAAACCCGGCAACGGCGATGCGATCGTGAAGCCCCTCACGGAACTCGCTGCGGCGACCCGCGCTGAACCCAAGAATCTCTACTACGAATTCTTCCGCTCGCCGCTCGACGCTGACCACTTCGTGATTCTGGAGAAGTACAGCGACGCCGATGGCCTCACCGCGCATCGCGATACGCAGCACTTCCAAAGCCTCGGCTTCGGCACGATCATTCCGCTGCTTGACCGGCGCGAAGTCACGAGCCACATGGTGTCTGGAGACGCTCAATGATGAACACATTCCGGTTTCAAACCGTGCCGACCATGGTCGTCGAGTTCGGCGCGGCGCGCCGTCTCGGCGCTTTGTTGCGCGCGCAATTTCCGTCGCTCACCCGCCTGTGTGTCGTGACGGATGGCTTTCTTCACAGGAGTGGGCTACTGAATCCCGCGCTCGCCGATCTCGCGGCGCACGGCTGGACTGCCACCGTCATCGACGACGTGATCGCCGATCCGCCCGAGCACATCGTGCTCGAAGCGACGTCGTGGGCGCGCGAGGCCGGCGCCGAGATCGTGCTGGGGCTCGGCGGCGGTTCGTCGATGGACGTGGCGAAGCTGATCGCCGTGCTCGCTCCGCAACAGGAGCAGGCCCTCAGCGAGATGTACGGTGTGAACAAGGTCACGGTGTCGCGCTTGCCGCTCGTGCAGATGCCCACCACCGCGGGCACCGGCTCCGAAGTCACAGCCGTGTCGATCGTGACGGTGGGCGACGCGAAGAAGATGGGCGTGGTCGCGCCGCAACTGGTCGCCGATCTGGCGATTCTCGACGCGGAACTCACGCTCGGGCTGCCTACTGCCGCAACGGCGGCAACCGGCGTCGACGCGATGGTTCATGCGATCGAGGCGTACACGTCCGCGCATTTGAAGAACCCGGTCTCCGACATGCTGGCGGTGAAGGCGCTCGAACTTCTATCGCGCAATCTGTTGCCCGCGTGCGAGAACGGCCAGAATCGCGCGGCGCGCGAGGCGATGCTGCTCGGCGCGGCGTTCGCCGGCCAGGCGTTCGCCAATTCGCCGGTGGCCGCGGTACATGCGCTCGCCTATCCGATCGGCGGCATTTATCACGTCCCACACGGTCTTTCGAATGCGCTCGTGCTGCCGCACGTGTTGCGGTTCAACGCGGAGGTCGCGGCGCATCTGTACGCGGAGCTCGCGGAGGTGGTCGTGCCGGGCATCGCGGGGAGTGCCGAAAGCAAGACGCTGGCGTTGATCGAGCGGCTCGAACAGATGATTGCCACGACCGCCATTCCGGCCCGGTTGCGCGATGTCGGCATCGAACATAGCGGGCTCGAACGGATGGCGAGCGACGCGATGTTACAAACACGGCTTCTGGTGAATAACCCCCGGCCTGTTACCGAGGCCGACGCGTTGGCGATCTATACCGCTGCGTTTTAAACAGCGTGAGGCGCAAGTGAGTGCGGCGGTCGCGGCGGTGAGAGGAACGGCATCTGATGAACGATCCCGAATATCGCGCTTACGCGGAATGGATTGCGAGGAATGGCGCATTTCCCACACAGTCATTCAAGGCGGCCGATGCTTCAGATTCCTCTCACCGATTCCGATTGGGCTGGTGTCCAGAGTCTCTTTCCCGTGGTCTCATCAGGCCGCGGGCGGCCCCGTCGCAGCGATCGCGAGATCCTCAACGCGATACTCTGGGTGATGCAAACGAAAGAAAAATGGCACAGGCTGCCGGCAACTTTTCCGCAGCAACGGACTTGCTATCTTCGGTATATGGCGTGGAAAAGAACGGGCGTTCTAGACCAGGTGAATGAACGCCTGCCGCTGTGCAATTCCGAGCTTTCAATTTGCTGACTCAACAGCGATCATTGCTTCGCATCCCATTTCGATTCAGAAGCGGCCCACTCTCTGTCGGATCGCTTCTGTAATCGCTCGCGCCTGAAGGCGTGTCAGACCTTGCCGTTCATCCGGTCCATCACCGCCAGTAGATCGGCCAGCGACTGCTTGCATTCCGCTGCGTTCGGCGTGCTGGCGCGCAACGCGCTCAGCGAGCGGTCGATCGCTTTGTCGACGGTGTGCCAGTCCGCTGCTGCGCGAGGCTTCAAACAAGGCTCTGCGTCGTCCCATGCGAGTTCCAGATCTTTGATGCGCGCCTTACCGCCCGCGAGGTCGCCTTTGCCGACCAATGCCGCGGTATCGGCGGCGATCTTGCGGAACGACGACAGGTCGCCGAGCTTTGACGCCTTGACAGGCTCCGCCGCCTCGGCCGATGGAAACCCTATCCTACCCGCCTCACGATGCCCGAAGCTGATAGCAGAGATAGCGATGAAAGAAGCGATGACAGCTTTGCTGACGGTGCGTTGAGTCATGATGGTTTTCTTCCGTTTGATCCGATATTCGATTGAAAAAGGACTGCGTGTACGACTGCTCGAACGAGACGCGCTCAAGGTTCACGTGCCGCGGTAGCACGCAGAGATCGCTGCTCAACCGCGCTCGCGAAGATGACCAGCGCGACGATTGCACTGAGGAACAGCACGCTCGTGTTGACCGTGCCGAGACCGATACCGCCGTATGCGCGCGACTGCGAAAGCAGATCGCCAAACGAGGCGCCCAACGGCCGCGTCAGAATGTAGGCAAGCCAGAAAGTCAGCACCGGATTCACACCGGCGTAATAGACAGCGCTGACCACTGCGATCAGTGCGCCGAATGCCACGACACCGATCATGAAGCCGAGCCCCAGCGCTTCTGTCGCGAGATCGCCGGCCGCGGTGCCCAGTGCGAATGTGAACAACACAGCCGCCCAGTAGAAAAGCTCCCGTCGCGTCGTGTAGATGGTGTGAATCGACAGCGTGCGCTCGCTGCGATACCAGAGGGCAAACACCACCGCCAGCGCGAGGGCGAACACGACCGTGCTGACATAAAGGCTGATGCCGAGCTTGTCGGTCAGTGCATCGGTAATCTGCGTGCCGACGACACTGACCAGCACCACCGTCAGCCAGTAAATCCACGGCACGTACTTGCGCATGCGAAGCTGCACGGCCAATGCCGCAATCAGCAAGGTAAGCATCATCCCGCCGGTGAGCGCAGTGCCGAGCCCCACGTGGACGGTCAGATAGTCCGCACCGGTTTCGCCGACCGTGGTCGCCATGATCTTGATCGCCCAGAAGACAAGGGTTGCCTCGGGCACTTTGTTGCGCATCTCGGCAACACGATAAGTCGAGGTCTCTAGCAAGCTGGCTCTCCCATTAATAGGCATTTAATTCGACGTTGCGAGCAGGCGTGCTCGCGCTCGCGCTAACTCAATGGGCCGAATATGCAACGGGAAACCTTATGAAAACCTTACGGAAGATGCCGATAGAAAAAACGCCGCGTGCATACTCGATGCACGCGGCGTTATGATCGCAAGCCTTCAGCAGCGCCTCGACTTAACCGCGCGCCACCTCTCCAGCCTTCAGATCGATACTTAGAAACGCGTGCGAATACCCGTCGTCAACTCCAACTGGTTCTTCGCGCCGAACGTCGTCGCCACGACATAGCCGTGGTGCAGCTTCATGTAGTCGCCGGCCACATAAAGCTCGGTGCGCTTGGACAGGTGATAGAACATCGAGGCGTACAAGGTTTCCTTGTAGCCGCTGCCGGTGCCCGTATCCGGATCGAAACTCAGGTTGGCATTGGCAATGCTGCCGTTGGTGTCGAATGCGGCGTTCGTCGTGTGCATCTGCTGATAGCCGAGTTCGTAGTCGAGCGGGCCTTTCGGCGCCAGCTTGAACGACACGGTCCACGCATTGTCACGGCGTTGGCCCAACGCACCCTGATCGCCGGTGTAGTGGAAATAGCCGGCATTCACGCGGAAGATGCTGTACGTGTAATTGCCGCCCACCGAGTAGGCCTTATTGGTGAAGCCGTTATTGTTGACGTGGTTGTAGAACGAGGACAGGTTGAACGGACCGCCGTTATAGCCGAGCGCGGCGGTATACGTGGCGTTGTTGCCGAAGCTCGTCTTGTTGCCGAACGCATAACCCGCCGACGCGAAAATGCCGTTATTCCACAGCTTCTTCCAGATGAGGCCGTTTTCGTAACGGGTGCCGGTTGCGCTGCCCGCGTAAAAAATCAGCTGCTTGAAGTTGTTGGTATTGGTCCAGCCGCCTTCTTCGGTGGTCAACTGCGCGCTGGTGTACGGGTCGCCATAGATCGCAGCCGCGTCGCGCGCGACCGTATTCTGGAAACCGGCGGTGAACTTACCAAAGGTGCCGCTCTCCACGCCCACCCATGCATCGCGGTCGAATATCTGGCCCGGGTCTTCCATGGCGCCGTCGCTCACGCGGTACTCGGCTTCCAACTTGAAAATCGCCTTCAGGCCGCCACCCAGGTCTTCCGCCCCCTTCATACCGAAACGGCTGCCGCTGAACCACGGCTCGCCGTTGATGCCCATTGAAACCACGTGCTTGCCATCAGCATTCGCGTTGGTCTGATAAGACACCGCGCTCAGATCCATCAAGCCATAAAGCTGTACGTTCGATTGCGCGTGAGCGCTTCCCATCGCCAATGCGCCCGTGCTCGCCACCAGCAACAAGCTGCTTTTTTTTACCATCGTCCCCTCCGATCCTGCTGCGTTGAAATGATCTGATATCCACTTGAGTAGCAGAACAAAGGATAGTCAGACCAACCCTTCACGCCTCTTTCGCGGAGGTGCAGGAAACGTCGGTGAAAACACTGAACGCAACAGTATTGACAATGGTCGAACGAGTCATTCAAAACTGCGTCATGGCGTTACAACGCCTCGGCAAACGCTTCGCGCGACACTTCTTCGCGCAGGATATAGCCGAGCCCCCGCAAGGTCATGATCTTCGCGCTGGAGCATGCGAGATGCTTGCGCAGGCGGTGAATGTAGATGTCGATGGCATCGGCGCTGGGTTCATCGTCGAGCGTAAAGACCTTGTCCATTAGCGTGGACTTCGAGACCGTCTTACCCTGCTTCAGCATCAACGTTTCGAGGATCGCGTGTTCGCGCCGCCGTAACGGCAGCGGTTCGTTTTGTAGTACGAATTCGCGGGAATCGAATAGATAACGCAGGTCGCCGCAGTCGATCGATTGTCCTTTATCGCCCGCCGCCTGGCGGCGGATCAGCGCCTTGATACGCGCCACCAGTTCGCGTGCGTCGAAGGGTTTGACGACGTAATCGTCCGCGCCTGCCGAAAAGCAGGCCACTTTGTCGTCGGTCGAGCCGTTAGCGGTGAGCATCAGCACGGGCACGTTGTCGCGTTTGCGGCGCAGACGCGCCAGAACATCTTTGCCGCCAATGCCCGGCAGCCGCAGATCGAGCAGCACCGCGTCGTAGCACTGCAAGCCGAGCAGCGTCTCCGCGCGCTCGCCGTCCTGCGCCCAGTCAATCACGAAATTCTCGACCTGCATCAGGTTCATCACCCAACGCGCGAGGTCAGCGTCGTCTTCAACCAGCAGCAGTTTCATCGGTTTCCCCTGAATTGGCAGCGCATTAAACCGCTGCCGACCATAGTCGCATCTCGACAGTGACGACCAGACCGACACCGCCCTCCCCCGGCTCGAGCTTAACCGTGCCGCCTTGCCGATAAGCGATCTCGCGCACGATCGGCAAACCGAGGCCGGTCCCGTCGGCGTGACTCGACGCGCGATAGAAACGCTCGAACACGCGCGCCCTCGCCTCGGCTTTGATACCCGGCCCATTGTCGATCACACGCACAATCGCCCTATCATTGTCGCGCCGCGTGTGCACGGTGACGCAGCCGCCGGGTTGTGTATAGCGCAGCGCGTTGTCGACGAGATTGGTCACGAGCGCCGCAGTCAATGCCTCGTCTCCGGTCACGTACAGACCGTCTTCCAGTTCCGCGCCCAGATCGATTTCACGCGACTGCGCGAATGCGATCAACTCCTCCAGCACACTCGCGATCAGCGCGCTCAGATCGACCCGTTCACGCGCATGGGATAGCGCTGCGGACTCGGCCTGCGCGAGCAGCAACAGCTTGTTGGTCAAAGTGGTCAGCTTGCGGCTGCTTTTATGCATGCCGGCCAGCGCTTCGGTGAGCGGCACGTCCCGATTCTCACGTTGCCGCGCGAACTGGATCTGCGCAACCAGCAGCGCAAGCGGTGTGCGCAACTGATGCGCGGCATCGGAGATGAATTGCCGCTGGGTCGCCGCCTGCTGGCCCATGCGCGCGATGCACTGGTTGATCGCTTCGACGATCGGCCGCAATTCGACATGCAGGCGCGCCACGCGTATCGGTTCGAGTTGCGACGGGTTGCGATCGGCGACATCGTCTTTCACCTTCATCAACGGCCGCAATTCGAAGGTCAGCCCGAGATAGACGAACACCATGGCGAGCACCAGCGTAAGCACCTCGCCGAACAGTTGCGGACGCAACAGGCGCCACACCATGGCATCGCGCGAGCCTTCCGTTTTCGCGACTACCACGACGACTTCTTCGGTGCGGCCCGAGTCGTATAGCTGCCGCACATAAGCGACCGCACGCACGGCGCGGCCGTCGTCGAGATGGGTGGCGTAAAGCATGGGGACATCGCCCGCACCGCGCGGCACCGGCAACTCGAGATTGCCGGCCAGCAGGCGGTGGCCGCTCGCTTCGACGCGATAGTACACATTGTCCTGTTCCGGCGACTCGAACAGTTCGAGTGCGGCCGGCGGAATCTGGATCGACACGTTGCCGTTATCCCAATCGATGTCCTCGCCAATGATGCGCATCGACGATAGCAACGCGTTGTCCTGAACCAGGTCGGCCGTGGTCTGCGCGTTGCGATACGAAATCATGCCGGAAATGGAAACGAACGCTGCCAGCGGCAGCAAAAGCCACCACAGCAAGCGTCCGCGCAAACTGCCTGAAAACACGATTCGTTGTTCCTCTTTTCCGGAAAGCGAGCGCACCTCGCCTCAAGATGCGCTCACATTCATCTTACGGCTTCACCTCGTTGACAAACTGATTGGTGAAAGTACGCGACAGATCGATATGCCGGTCCTTC
Organism: Paraburkholderia sp.; assembly: GCF_035656215.1. Taxonomy (GTDB): domain Bacteria; phylum Pseudomonadota; class Gammaproteobacteria; order Burkholderiales; family Burkholderiaceae; genus Paraburkholderia. Next base: position 10,915 of record NZ_DASRSY010000110.1, on the reverse strand, counting down.
ACCGAAGGATTGAAGCCCGCGAGCACCTTCAGCACCGTTTCCGGACCGTCGGCGGGCATCTTGCCGTCGGCCGTGTACATGGGCAACGAAGCCTTCAATGCGCTGACATAGAGTGCCTTATCGCTGCCGAGATAGTCTTTCGGCATTTGCGCGGCGATTTCTTCGGCGCTGTGCGTATGCATGTATTGCAGCGTCTTCACGAAGGCGCGCGCGAGTTTGGCTGCTTCCTGCGGGTGCGTGTCGAGCCACGCGCTTTGCACGTACAGGCTCGAAGCCGGGTAGGTGCCGCCGAGCGCGGCGCGCGTGCCTTCCAGCGTGCGCATGTCGACCAGCACCTTGGCGTCGCCGGTCTTCAGCAACTGCGAAACGGTCGGCTCGGTGGTCATGCCCGCGTCGATGCGGCTCTGCTTGATGGCGGCGATAAAGCTGTTGTCCGCACCGACCGGCAGCACGGTGTATTGCGAGCTCGGCACACCCTTGAGATTCGCCAGATACTGCGTCAGAAAATTGGTCGACGAGCCGAGCCCGGTCACACCGAGCGTTTTGCCCTTCACGTCAGCCATGCTTTTGATCGTATCGGCCTGCTTTGTCGCCACCATCTCCACTTCGCCGGGCACCTGGCCGAATACCACGATCGCCTTCACTTCCTTGCCCTTGGCCTGCAGGTCGATCGAATGATCGTAGAAGCCCACCACCGCCTGCACGCTGCCCGCGAGCAGTTCGTTCTCCGCATCGACACCCGCCGGTTGCGACAGCAGTTCGACGTCGAGGCCTTCGGACTTGAAGTAGCCGAGCTGTTCGGTCAGCCGCGCCGGCAGATAAATGAGCTTGGTAATCCCGCCCACCATGATGACGACTTTCTCTGGCGCTGCGGCTTGCGCAGGCGCCGTCGATTGGACGATCAGAAAAAGTGAAAGCGAAGCCGCGACAGCGGCACGGACGGCGCGTGAAAGGCGCGTCAAAGCAGGGTTCATTGCAGTTGTCTCCGTTATATTCTGCGTGCGCGGTCGGCGTTTGATGGATCGCCTGCCAAAAATTCTAGGGGCGCAAATCCTTCCCGAAGCTTTCGCCACGCGTTTCTTGTACCGATCGAGGGTTTGTCCCGACTACCTTTGAAGCCACTGATTTAAAACGGTTGATTTAACCGGCCTGAGATCCTTCCGCGGCCGCACGTGGAAACAAGACTGTCATGTGCACACCTTTGCCGGCCTCGCCCGGCTTGAGCGTGATCTCTCCGTGATGCGCGTCCGCGATTTCGCGCACGATGGCGAGGCCCAGCCCCGTTCCCTCCGTGTCTGCCGACGCCCGGAAAAACGGTTCGAACACGCGGCTGCGCGACTCGGCCGGAATGCCAGGGCCGTCGTCCAACACCGACACGGCGACCCGATCGACGTCCGCGCTAACGGCGACCGTAACGTGGCCGCCACTGCCGGTATAGCGGATCGCGTTCTCGGCGAGGTTGGAGATCAACGCCTGAAGCAGGCCGCGATGCCCTGCCACCGGCGCGGAACCGTTCAGCTCCGCGCCGAGATCGATGTCGCGGGCCTGCGCGAGCAGCGCCAGATCTTCCACCACCTCCATGGCCAGGGGCACCAGATCCACCGTTTCCACCGTCAGTTGCGTGTTGTCGGCGGCCTCGGCCTGCGCGAGCAACAGCAGCTTGTTAGTGAGTCCGACCATTGAACGGTTGCTGCGGTGCATCGCGGCAAGCGCTTCGTCGAGCGCGGGATTCAGGCCGTCCTGCTGGCGCGCGAACTGCAATTGCGTGCCGAGCAGCGTGAGCGGCGTGCGCAACTGGTGCGCGGCGTCGGCGATGAAGCGCCGTTGTGCGGCCACCTGCACGCCGAGGCGCGCGATACATTGATTGATCGCTTCGACGATAGGCCGCAACTCGGTATGCAGACGCTCGACGCGAATCGGCTCGAGTTGCATGGGGTCGCGGTCGGCGACTTCTTCCTTCACTTTCATCAGCGGCCGCAATTCGAAAGTGAGTCCGATGCAGACCAGCGCGACCGCCAGCACGATCATCTCGATCTGCCGCACGAGTTGCGGCTGCCACAGTTGCTGCGCCATCGCGTCGCGCGAGCGCACCGTCTTGCCCACAGTCACCCGTACGCGGCGCGTCGCGCCGTTGTCGTACATCAGGCGCACGAGGCCAACCGCGCGCACCGGCTGGCCCTGGAGTTCGGTGTCGTAGTGATCGGCCGTGTCGGACGAGGGCAGCGCGCGCTGCGGAAAATCCGGCGTGCCCGCCAGCAGGCGGCCATCGTCGACCCGCACGCTGTAGAACACCTGATCGCGATATGGCGACACAAACACTTCAAGCGCGGCAGGCGGCACGTCCACGCGCAGAAAACCGTCCACCCATTCCACTTCACCGGCGATCATCCGTGCCGACGAGATAAGTTGATTGTCCTGCACCAGATCCGCCGTGCGCCGCGCGTTGTCGTACTCAGCCTTACCCGTGACGAACACGTACAACGCGAGTGGCACCAGCAGCCACCACAGCAGGCGCATGCGCAGGCTATTGGTCATCTTCTTTCTTGCGCAGCAGGTAACCCAGCCCGCGCAACGTGACGATCGCGGCCGAACTGCCGTCGAGCTTCTTGCGCAGCCGCGAAATGTAGATTTCGACCGCGTCCTCGCTCGGTTCGTCCGAGAGCGTGAAAATCGCGTCGACCAGCGCGGGCTTCGTCACCGTCTTGCCCAGACGCAGGATCAGCGTTTCGAGCACCGAGCGCTCGCGCGGCGTGACGTTCAGCGGCGCGCCCTTCAGCATGAACTGGCGCGTGTCGATGTCGAACGCGAGATCGCCGCACAACACCTCGCTCGATTTCGACGGCGACTGACGCCGGATCGCGACCTTGATCCGCGCAATCAGCTCGCGCACTTCAAAAGGCTTGACCAGGTAGTCGTCCGCACCGGCGCCGAGCAATTCCACTTTTTCGTCGATCGAACCGCTCGCCGTGAGGATCAGCACCGGTGTGGCGTCACCGCGCTGGCGCAGACGGCGCAGCACGTTCTTGCCCGACAGCTTTGGCAGATTCAGGTCGAGCAGGATCACGTCGTAGTGATTGGTGCGCAGCAAGCGGTCGGCGGCGTCGCCGTCCTGCACGGCGTCGAGCGCGAATGCCTCCTGCTCCAGCATCTTCGCGAGCCAGTGCGCCAGCGTGGGGTTGTCTTCGATGAGCAGCAGCTTCATGGCGGGGCCGGCGAAATGAACGGCAAAAGTCAGGACGCCGATTGTGCCGTAAAACAAGGACTTTGCGCGCATTCGGAGCGGTTTGTGCAACACGTCGGGGCGTTTGCCGCGGGGTTGCGCCCACGTTGTGCCAAAGTTTCGGGTTAACACCCATGATTTGTACACAGCCCCGAAAGCTGCCAGAAGGTTTCCGATTTCTATAATCGCCGTCATTCACCCAAAAAGCGCCGCATCCGCACATAGCGGCGACCAAACCTAAGGAGACTGCTTCATGCGTACCTTGCGCCAGATTGCCGCCGTGTCAGGTGTTGCGTTCACCCTTGCCGCCGCTTCGGCCGCGGCTCATGCCGAAAAGCTGACCATCATGGTCGGCGGCGCCACCAAGATCATCTATCTGCCGGCCAAGCTCACGGAGCAACTCGGCTACTTCAAGGACGAAGGCCTCGACGTCGAAATCCTTTCTCAACCGGCCGGCGTGGATGCGGAAAACGAACTGCTCGCGGGCGCGGTGCAAGGCGTGGTGGGTTTCTACGATCACACCATCGATCTGCAGAGCAAAGGCAAGGAAGTCCAGGCGCTGGTGATTTTCGGCCAGGTGCCAGGTGAAGTGGAAATGGTCTCCACCAAGGCTGCCGATACGCTCAAGAGCATGGCCGACGTGAAGGGCAAAACGCTCGGCGTCACCGGCCTCGGCTCATCGACCAGCTTCCTCACGCAATACCTCGCACAACGCGCGGGCGTGTCGTCCACGCAATACACGTTGTTGCCGGTCGGTGCGGACAACAGCTTTATCGCCGCCATCAAGCAGAGCCGTATCGACGCGGGCATGACCACCGAGCCGACCGTTTCGCAGTTGCTGAAGACCGGCGACGCCAAGGTGCTGGTCGATATGCGCACGCTGGAAGGCACGCGCGCCGCGCTCGGAGGCACCTACCCGGCTTCGAGCTTCTACGTGCAGCGCGCATGGGCCGAGTCACACAAGGAAGACGCCACGAAACTCGCGCACGCGTTCGCGAAGACGCTGAACTTCATCGCGACGCATAGCGCGGAAGAGATCGCCGCGAAGATGCCGAAGGACTACTACGGCAACAACAAGGACCTGTATGTCGGCGCGCTGAAGGCGTCGCTGCCGATGTTCACGAAGGACGGCAAGATGCCCGCCGACGGCCCGGACACCGTCCTGAAGGTCCTGTCGGCGTTCAATCCTTCGGTGAAGGGTAAGCATATCGATCTCGCCAAGACCTACTCCAACGACTACGTGTCGGCAACGGTCAAGACCGCGGCGAAGTAACGCCGTCGAAATAGCGCCCTATCAACATCAAGAGAACTGCGAGGCACCAGCCGATGAATCAACCCATGTCACGCGATACGCCCGCCATCGAGCTGCGCAACGTATCGTGCCGCTTCATCTCTCCGGACGGCAAAGCGACAATCGCGTTGCGCGACTTCAGCATGTCGGTGGCGCGCGGCGAGTTCGTCGCCGTTGTCGGGCCGACGGGTTGCGGAAAATCGACCACGCTCAGCATGATCACCGGCTTGCTGAAGCCTACCACCGGCGAAGTGCGCGTGATGGGCGCGCCGGTGGACGGCATCGATCCGCGTATCGGCTTCGTGTTTCAGGCCGACGCCGTGTTTCCGTGGCGTTCGGTGCTCGACAACGTGGCGGCCGGCCCGCTGTATCGCGGCCGCTCGAAATCCGCCGCATACGACGAAGCCAACGAATGGCTGCGCCGCGTGGGCCTCGACAAGTTCGGCAAGCACTATCCGCATCAACTGTCCGGCGGCATGAGAAAGCGCGTGGCGCTCGCGCAAACCTTCATCAACAAGCCGGAAATCCTGCTGATGGACGAGCCCTTCTCGGCGCTCGACATGCAGACGCGCACGCTGATGCAGGACGAACTGCTGCAACTGTGGGGCGGCGCCGGTTCGGTGGTGTTCGTCACGCACGATCTGGAAGAAGCGATTGCGCTCGCCGACCGTGTGTTCGTGCTGACCGCACGTCCGGCGACGCTGAAGAAAGTGTACGAAATCGATCTGCCGCGTCCGCGCGTCACGTCCGAGGTTCGCTACGACCCACGCTTTATCGAAATCTCGCGCGACATCTGGCACGACCTGCGCGAAGAAGTGCAGATCGGTTAATCAAGGAATGGCAAACATGTCTACTACCCCTCAACAGACGATGCCTTCGGGTATCGATCCCGCGACGCTCGCGCAGGTCGAACGTGTCGCGCAAAAACGCATCCGGCAACGTCATGCGCTGGTGATCTCGCTGCGCATTATCGTGCTGGTGGTTGTGCTCGGCGGGTGGGAATTGTCCGCGCGTCTGAAGTGGATCGATCCGTTCTTCTTCTCGATGCCGAGTGCGATCTTCGATCAGATCGTCGACTGGTTCGTGAACGGGACATCGCAAGGCCCGCTGCTCACCCAGGTTTGGGTCACGCTGGAAGAAACCGGTCTTGGCTTCATCATCGGCTCAGTGGCGGGCGTGGTCTGCGGCATCGTGCTCGGCCGCAACAAGCTGCTGTCCGACGTATTCAGCCTGTACATCAAGATCGCCAATTCGATTCCGCGCGTGGTGCTCGGCTCGATCTTCGTGATTTCGCTCGGTCTTGGCATGGCTTCGAAGGTGGCGCTGGCGGTGGTCATGGTGTTCTTTGTCGTGTTCGCCAATGCGTTCCAGGGCGTGCGTGAGGCGGACCGCTACATGATCGCGAACGCGCAGATTCTGGGTGCGTCGCGCCGTCAGGTGACGACCTCAGTGGTGATTCCGTCGGCGTTGAGCTGGATTCTTGCCAGCTTGCACGTAAGCTTCGGCTTTGCGCTGGTCGGTGCGGTGGTGGGCGAATTCCTCGGCTCGAAGCAAGGTATCGGCCTGCTGATCTCCACCGCGCAAGGCGCGTTTAATGCAAGCGGCGTGTTCGCGGCGATGATCGTGTTGGCGGTGGTCGCACTGGCTGCGGACTATCTGCTGACGGCGATCGAACAGCGGTTGTTGAAATGGCGGCCGGCGGCGGTTTGAGTTAACCAACCGTCAGTCGTATAGGAAAAAAGGGCGCCAGTTGAAGTGGCGCCCTTTTTTCATTTTGCGTCACCCTCATTCAGCATAGCGGCTTAATGCTTGAATTCCCCAGCAGCAGGACCGTCTTCTTCCCGACAGATCGAGGCGACCAATCTGCCCGCATCCATTGGTCAAAACACAACACGCTTTCGCAACGGCGCGTTTTGCGCTACGTTTGCAGCGCTGGCATTACCTGATGAGCTGACACGGCAGTACGCACCACAATCCATCCAATCCCCTGCTGGAGCGATGAATATGAGGGACGTCCACGACGGCGAAACGGCAGCAAGCGAGGCAAACGCGTCGAATGCGGAGAATGCGCCGAAGGACCAGATCGAACATGTCGTCCTGCTGCTCATGGAAAATCATTCCTTCGATCAGATGCTCGGCTGTCTGGACAAGGTGCATGCCGGGTTGGATGGCATACGCAACGCCGCGTCCAAGTCCAACGACGACGGCAAAGGCCATGCATTCTTCCCGCAGGCGACGCAAGAGCGGCAAATGCAACACGACCCGGATCACGGACACGAGGCCGTGCTGACCCAGATCGCGGGAGACAACGGCGGCTTCGTTCGATCGTTCGCAAACGATTACCCGAAAAGCAGCATCGCCGCGCGGCAGGACATCATGGGCTATTACCCGCTCGATTTTCTTCCGGCGTTACACACGCTGGGCACGCAATTCACGGTGTGCGACAAATGGTTTTCGTCGTTGCCCGGCCCAACCTGGCCGAACCGTTATTTCGCGCTGACGGGTACGTCGATGGGTGAGGTGGGGATGCCAGAGGGGCTCGCTGCCCTGAACCCAAAGTGGTACACCGAGCAGTATCAGGATACGCTTTTCGACCGTCTGAATGACAAAGCGAAAACGTGGAAGATTTACTTCTACGACTTTCCCGCGTCACTGCTGCTGAAAAACCAGCGTCGCGCGGAAAATCTCGCCAATTACCACCTGTTCGACACGTTCTTCGCCGATGCCGCCGGCCCCGCGAACGAGTTTCCGCAGTTCGTCCTCATCGAACCGAAATACTTCGGCGAAGCACAGAACGACGATCATCCGCCGCACAACATCATGAAGGCGGAAAAACTGATCGCCGATACTTACAATGCGCTGCGTTCCAATCAGACATTGTGGGAGCACACATTATTAGTGATCCTGTACGACGAACATGGTGGTTTCTTCGACCATGTTCCGCCGCCATCGAACGCAGTGGCGCCCGACGAGCACACGGACAGTTTCGACTTCACGCAACTCGGCGTGCGCGTCCCCGCCATTCTCGTCTCCCCATGGTGCGACGCGGGCGTGTGCCATACGCAATTCGATCACTGCAGCCTGCTGAAATACCTCTGCGACAAGTGGGAGCTTGCGCCGCTCGGCAATCGCACGCAGGCTGCGGCAAGCGTCGGACCGGCGATCCGCTCCACCGGCATTGCCCGGTCCGATACGCCACCTTTTATCCGCGTGACCAATCAATCGCTGATTGCGGAGCACGTGGAGCTGGAAAAGAAGTCGTCGAACGGCAATCAGCACGGACTCCATCATTTCGCGGACTACTTGCACGCGGAGTTGGATAAATTGGCCGCGGATTTCGTGGAGTCCGCATCACACATCGCCCGTAACGAGACTGGGTGGGTTCGGCTAAAAAGCGCACTCGGCTCCGCGATGATGCGTTTCGGACAGTGGCTCAGCAAAGACTTCTATCAAGTCCGGGATGATCGTGAGGTGCGCACCAGCCAGGCCTTTACCCGGCTCTCACAGTCCACGAAGGTCCCTGCGGATACGGATCGACCGCTACGCGCGCAAAACAGCCGCGCGCTCTGATCCAAACGAACTGGCCCGCGATCGAGTATCCCCGATCGCGGGCCAGTTCAGTATTCGATACCTCCGTCATCGGGCTCCCGATGACTTCGCCTGGACCTTCGCGGTCTGGGCGCTTTTTCTTTATATCGTGCTACGTCTGGATGGAGCCTCAGCGATGCCAGGCTGCTCGCGTCATTCGCGGGCGATCAGATCGCCTACCTGGCCACGCCCCGTGACGAGACAGCTCGACAGGAAGTTTTCACCCTGACTGCTGGCGCCGGCGTCACCGAAGCCCTTTTTCAACGCACCCGATTTGACCAGCTCCGCGCCTTGGTGGCACGTTATTGTCCCCGTTTCTCCCGCCTGTGCGCGCATTAGCGCCCTATCCGCCATCAGATAGCCAAGCAACAACACCACAGCAATATTGAACGCTTGCCTCATGGATCGTCTCCTCTTTTGAAGAGACTAACGCGAACCATCGATGCAGGATGCTAGGGGTTTCCCGATTGGTGGCTATTCAATGATGCAGATTAAGTTAAGTGGCGCTGCCACATTAATCAGCTATGCGGCGTGGCTGGATCTGGCTTGGGTCGTAGAAAGCGGAACTGCCGGATGCCACGTTGCACGCGTTTCGTATTCTGCTCGAACAGCAGATACACCGCGAACGCGTATACATAGCAGATAACCAGCATGGCCACGAACACCAGCGCGCCCCGGCCGTCGAACTCGATGCGCTGCCCGAACACGACCGCTGCCACGAAAAGAATGAATGAGAAGTGCGTCAGATACAGCGAATAGGAAAATCCGGAAAAGAGCACCGCGATACGCGATAGCGACGCAGGACGCAGGCGAACGTTTTCCCAAAGTATGCAGCGCAGGAATACGAAACACGGTACACCGACGATCCAGTCGTTACTCAACAAGAACATGCGCGACACCACTAGCGCTGCGATAAAAACGGCCCCACTGGCAAGCGTGAACCATGGCAAACCTGCCCGCGTGCCACGCGCCGGGAAGCGCTTTTCAAGCAACACCAGCACAACGCCAAGCATCCACAATCCGAACCCGCTCAGAAGCGACGGAAACGCGATCATCGTGCTCAGCGCGAGCACGCCCGCAGCGATTGCACCTAATCCGCGACGCTGGCGCAGCAGTGCATAACAGGCGGGAAACCACATGTAGTACCAGAACTCATTGGCGAGGCTCCATAGCGGTCCATTGGATCCATATGTGCCGCATGTGAGCGTCTGCAGAAACGCGAGATTGCACAGCAGCGTCGCCTGGCCGAGATGTGAAGCGACATTGATCTGCTGATCGAATGTGCCCTCGGTTCCAAGATAAAAAGGCCCACCCACCAGCGCGATACCCATGCGGTCCCAGAACAGCGTCAGCAGCAAGGCCGGGATCAGCACGATCCATAGCCGCGACATGCGCTCGGTCAGATAGCGCTGCCAGTTCCAAGTCCCCGTTTCGACCTGCCGCAACACCGAGCCGCCGACGAAATAGCCGCTCAGCAGGAAGAAAACGATCACCGCGGTGTGGCCGTAGTTGCTGATGAAATAGAACGCCTTGCCCGCAAGTCCGATACCAGAGCTCGCGCGGTAGTCGACGAACATGAGATTGCGCAGATGACTGATGCACACGGCACCTGCCGCCAGCGCACGGATCAGGTCCAACGTGTCGCAATGTTGTTTGCCGGTGGGTGCCATGAGCGTCTGGAATCGGACAAGGGGGGTTGTCCGTCAAACTACGGCCCATGGCGCTTTTATTCAGTACGCTTGCCCACATTGCATGGGCACCACACGTTATGCGTCGCGATACTGCGGGACGATCTGATTCGCGCGCAACGTAGCGCGCTGATTCATATAGCGAAGCAGCCGCTTCAGAGCCGCGCTTCAATCTGCTTGATCCGCTTTTCAACCGCCGCTCGCACGAGGCCATTCGAAGGCACCAGCAATAGCGACGAGGCGATGATCTGATACACCTGATTGCGCCGGACCTTGGAGACCTTCGCAGGGTCGAGCCAGGCATCGTTATCCACCAGCAACAGCAGCGTCTCCAGGCCGATCAGAATTGGCCACAAACACGCGAGGCGCAAACGCACCGAAAATGCGGGAATGGCCAGCGTGTAGTCCAGGGACTCGCGGAAATGATCCAGTGCCTTGCGTACGAGTTCGACCATCAGAGGCCGGGCGCGAACGGAATTCGCCGGCAGCAGGAGCGCTTGCGCACTCAGGCCGTATTGATCGAGCATCGTCTGAGGAAGATAACAACGGCCGATCCGCAGATCCTTGCCGCAATCGCGCAGCACGTTGGTCATCTGCAGCGCTTTGCCGAAACGCACGCCGCGGCGCGCCATTGTCTCGGGCCGCTCTTTCAGCGTGCCCGGCATATGCGCGTAGGTCATGGTGGTCCAGAATTCGCCGACGCAGCCCGCCACCAGGTAGGTATAGCGGTCGAGTTCTTCGTACTCGCGCAGCGCGGCGATCTCGCCGGAACGTTCGTCGGGGAACGTGCGAAGGTCGAATTCCATCCCTTCAGTCAGGGTCGACACGATCCCGCGTACGGCTGTGCGGTCGGACTCGCTCAGTTGCGACAGCACCTCGAGTGCGGGACCGAGCGATTCCAGCAGGACTTTTTCATCCGACTGGACCTGTTGGCCCGCCACTTCGGCGGCCATGCGCTGGAACAGCGCGCCGTCGTTGGCGCCGCCGTTAACCTGGTCGCGCAGCGACAGCAGCAACGCAAGGCGTTGCTCGGGCGAGATCAGCGAGGTGTCCGCAATCGTATCGGCCGCGCGCGCAAGCAGGTACGCAAGGCCGATCGGATCGCGCATACCGACGGGCAACACGCGC
>NZ_DASRSY010000109.1:0-2654 GCF_035656215.1 Paraburkholderia sp. | reverse complement strand
CCAGTTGCAATCAACCGGTCGACGAGCGCCACGTCTTCGCTGCACGTGAGCGGTGGAAAGCCGCCGGCCCGTCGATACGCGTCGGCCGAGACGCCGAGATTCGCGCCGTGCACGTGTCGATGACCATCGGCGTCCACATAGGTCTTGCGAAAATATTCGCGCACGCTGTGCGGATGAGCGCTCCACTCGTCGACGGCTATCGAGCCGCACACCGCGTCCGCGTCCAGCGACAACTGCGCGACCAGCCAGCCCGGCGACACGCGGCTGTCGGCATCGGTGAAGGCAAGCCAGCGGACGCCGTCCGCCAGCAGGAGGTCAGCGCCCGTCGCCCGCGCGATACCGACATTGCGCGCCTTCAGGGTCAACGTCTCAATACCGTAAGCTCGCGCGATCGCCCCGGAAAAATCGCTGCAGGCGTCGAGCACGACGACGATCCGCACCGCTTCGCCGGCCAGATCGGCATGCCGCGAGGCTTCGATCAACGCGGCAAGACAAGGCGCCAGCAACGCCTCTTCGTTATGTGCCGGAACGACCACGCCGATCATCGGAGCCCCTCGCGTTGCGCCACCGAACGCGCATCGCGCGACCATACGTCGATTAGCAGATCGGCTTCGTCGTGATGCGCGAGACGCGAAAGGCCACAGCGCGCATCGAACAACGCGTGGGCGGTGTCCGCGCTTTCCAGCGCTTCGGCAAACGGACGGCGCCAGTGGCAAGCGAGCAGCGTACCGTCCGGCGTGAGCGATGCAGCGATTCGCGCGGCCAGCGTCTCGAGGTCGGCTGCATCGAGGTAATAGGCAAATTCGCTGATGACAATCAGATCGAACGGCCCCGCCTCGGTCGGCCATTCGTGCGGCACCGTGCGTTGTTCGACGCGGACCTGCGGCATGCCGGCAACACGTTCGCGTGCAAGACGCACCGCTGTTTCGTGAAGATCGGCGGCGAGCAGCGCGTCGCAACGGGTCGCCAGTTCGGCTGTCAGTTCGCCAATAGCGCAGCCCGGCTCGAACGCGTTGCGATAGCGTGGACGCGGCAGCAGTGCGAGCGTGAGCGAACGCTTGCGGCGCTCGTACCAGCCTTCGCGCAACTTCCAGGGGTCGTCGCTGCTTTTGTAAAGTTCATTGAAGTACGCCGCAGTAGAAGACATGTCAGCGATCCTCCATGTAGTGCGTCAGAGCATCCACGGAGCACCTCCGGCAGCGGCGTTGCAGTCGAACTTTGTTTTGACGGTCAACTCGCCGAGTGCGGCAAGATCGCGTTCGGCATGGCTTTGCCGCAAGAACACCGGCAGGTCGGCCAGCGCACGGGCAAAGCGCGCATCGCGGCACAGCGGACCGGCGCCGAGCGAACGCGTTGCGTGACTCATCACTGCAGTTGCCGCGTCTTCGACGACGAGGCGTACGCGCATGGCTTCTCGCTGCGAGTCGGCTCGCGGGTTCGCGTCGATATGAGCCGCGGTTTCGCGCAGCACCGCGGCGGCGCCTGCTAAAGCGACATCGACCGCGCCAAGGTGGGCGTTGCGATGCGCGTCGGCGTGTTGGGTGGACGCTGCGCGCAATTTCCGGCCGATCTGCGCGGCGGCGCCGTACCAACACGCGGCAATGCCGGCACCGCCATGCCAGAAACCCGGCCGGCGCACGTATGCATGCGCTCCACCCAGGAGCGTGGCCGGCGTCTGATCGAAGGTGACGTCAGCGCTAGCGGTGGACTGCATGCCGACCGCTTGCCACTTCGACAGGTCGATCGAAATCGAAGCGTGATCCATCGCGACGGCAGCCAGCACCGGCTCGTCGTCGAGCCAGGCGGTGACGAGCGCGTGACTGACTGCGCCCGCGCCCGAACACCAGGCTTTAGTGCCGTTCAGTTGTAGTTGCCCGGGGTCATCATTGGGACGCGTCGCGCGTCGGCTAGCCCGGACACGCACATCAGGCGGCTCCGCGGCCCATACCCCCCAACGACTGCCAACGGGTGGTGTGGGGCCCTGCAACTCGGCAAGAATCGCCAGCGCATCGGTATGCCCTTCGAACAGTTTGACGAGACCGAGATCGCACGCCGCAACGGCGGCGAGAACACGCCATCGCGCCAGAGTCTGCCCGTGACCGGGCAATGGCGTGAAAGGCAAACGGTCATAGCCCTGTTCGACCAGCGCGCGCAGAACATCGCCCAACGCGGCTGAGTCGCCGGCATCGAAACGCGTGTCGTGCAGAAAATCTTCAAGCGGTCCTGCAGAACCCCCAGCCTGCTGCGCGTCGAGTGCCGCATGAGGATCGCAAGTGTGGATTCTGCTGACGTTTTCCGGCCGCCGCGTACTCACGCCGGCCGCACGATCACGCGTATCGAGCATCGCGCCTCCCTGGAACTGTTCGGTCTATGCGCGCGGACTTTCGATAGCCGCAGCGCGTGCAGACAAACAGCAAGCGGCGTGCCTCAGGCATCGAACGCCTGGGACACGCAATATTTCAGGGGGTACAGCGTGGGGATAGAGGCGTGCAGCGCCTCTCGTTGCAGGAAGCTCGCCTGGGACCGTTAGCCGGCACCGTGCTGCTGGCGCCGCGCTTCCGCCTGCTCGAGCAACGCGTCGAACAACGTGAGTTCCACTGGCTTGACGAGGTGGGCGTCAAAACCGGCCGCCTGCGTCTGTTCGCGGTCGCTCG
>NZ_DASRSY010000108.1:0-7173 GCF_035656215.1 Paraburkholderia sp. | reverse complement strand
GTACAAGGCCCTGTCGGTACGTTGTGCCGCCGGGTTAGTTTAATCACTAGCCTTAATGAGGCTTGAGCCGTATGCGGGGAAACTCGCACGTACGGTTCTTAGGGGGCGGCGGCGCAGCAATGCGCCGCTGCTACCCGACTGTTTCGCGCAACCTCAGCCAAACGGACAATTCAGCCCGATTTCGCCCCGACTCAGCCAATAACCCGCAACGGTGCGCCCGCAGCTCAGCCGTGAATCACCACCAGCAGCGCTTTCGCCTCACCCTTTCCTGCGTTGCGGATCGCGTGCGGCTCGTCGGCGACATAGCGCGCGGTGTCCGCGGCCTTGAGCCGCTTCGTCGCGCCCGCCGCTTCGATCTCGATCGAACCTTGCAGCACAGTCAGATGTTCACGCGTGCCGGGTTCGTGCGCGTTGGACACGAGCGCCCCGCCTGCTTGTAACGTTAGCTCGTACCACTCGAATTTGCCGGCCAACTCGATCGGCCCCCAGACCCGCAACTGATACTTGGCCTCATGGCCGCTCAAAGTCGGGATGTCGTGCGGACCGGAGACGGAAATCGCTTCCGGCGCCTTTTGCGGCGCGAACAGCGAATCGAGACTGACGCCGAGCGCGTTTGTCAGACGCCAGGCGACCGCGATCGTCGGATTGGCCTTGTCGCGTTCGATCTCCGAGAGCATCGATTTCGACACGCCCGCCGCGCGCGACAGGTCATCGAGCGTCATGCGCCGCTCGGCGCGCAGGCGCTGAATCTGCTCGCCGACGCGAGGCGGCGCCGCGATTGCCGGGACCGTGTTCGCGCCAGGAGTGGGTGCCGCGTTGGCTGCTGCGCGGCGGATTCCCGAACTTGCCATTTACTGACCTATCGTTTAGAGTTGTTCGACATACCGGATTTTAGTTCGGAAAAACGAAAATATCCGATAAAACTGACAGCCGACTATAACAGGCCGCCTCGTCGTCGACCATGCCGCAAGTGCTGAACATGTCGCCCACAGGCGCACCACCCTTTCAGGAGTCTGGTTCATGCGTGACCTTTACCTCGCCCATCTGCGCGGCACCCTCGAGCAGATTCGCGCTGACGGCTTTTACAAGAACGAGCGCGTGATCGCCAGTCCGCAGTCGGCTGATGTGCGCCTCGCGAACGGCACGGAAGTGCTGAATTTCTGCGCGAACAACTATCTCGGTCTTGCCAACGACGAACGGCTGATCGAGGCCGCGAAACAAGGTCTGGATAACGATGGCTTCGGCATGGCGTCGGTGCGCTTCATTTGCGGCACGCAAACCGTGCATAAAGACCTCGAAAAAGCGCTAGCCGCATTCCTGCAAACCGACGACTGCATCCTTTATTCCAGCTGTTTCGATGCGAACGGCGGTCTGTTCGAAACGCTGCTCGACGATAACGACGCAATCATTAGCGACGAGCTGAACCACGCGAGCATCATCGACGGCGTGCGGCTTTCGAAGGCGAAGCGCTTTCGCTACAAGAACAACGATCTCGCCGATCTCGAGGCCAGGCTGAAAGAAGCCGATGCCGCCGGCGCGCGCTTCAAGCTGATCGCCACCGACGGCGTGTTCTCGATGGACGGCATCATCGCCAACCTCGCGGGCATTTGCGATCTGGCAGACCGCTACGGCGCACTGGTGATGGTCGACGATTCGCACGCGGTCGGTTTTGTCGGCGAACATGGACGCGGCACGCCGGAACATTGCGGCGTGCTGTCGCGCGTCGACATCATCACCGGCACGCTGGGTAAAGCACTGGGCGGCGCCTCGGGCGGTTACGTTGCCGCGCGACAGGAGGTGATCGATTTACTACGTCAACGCTCGCGTCCGTATCTGTTTTCGAACACGCTGACGCCGAGCATTGCTGCCGCCTCGCTGAAAGTACTCGAATTGCTCGCCAGCGAAGAAGGCGCGCAACTGCGCGCGCGCGTGCGTGAAAACGGCGCGCATTTCCGCCGTGCAATGAGCGCGCTCGGCTTCACGCTCGTGCCGGGCGAACACCCGATCATTCCGGTCATGCTTGGCGACGCACAACTCGCATCGAACATGGCCGACGCGTTGCTGAAGGAAGGCGTGTACGTGATCGGCTTCTCGTTCCCCGTGGTGCCCAAAGGCCGCGCGCGCATCCGTACGCAAATGAGCGCCGCGCACACGCCGGAACAAATCGATCGAGCCGCCGACGCATTCGCGCGCGTCGGCCGTCAACTCGGCATTATCTGAAGCGGAGGCGCACATGAAAGCATTGGCAAAACTCGAGCGCGCGCCGGGCCTCACGCTGACGGATGTGAAGAAACCCGAAGTCGGTCACAACGACGTGATGATCCGCATCACGCGTACCGCGATTTGCGGCACCGATATCCATATCTGGAAATGGGACGACTGGGCACAAAAAACGATTCCGGTGCCGATGCACGTCGGCCACGAATACGTCGGTGAAATTGTCGAAATGGGTCAGGAAGTGCGCGGCTTTGCGATCGGCGATCGCGTGTCGGGCGAAGGGCATATCACCTGTGGTTTCTGTCGCAACTGTCGTGCGGGGCGTCGGCACTTATGCCGCAATACGGTGGGCGTTGGCGTGAATCGTGAAGGCGCATTCGCCGAATACCTCGTGATTCCCGCATTCAACGCGTTCAAGATTCCGCCCGAAATCTCCGATGATCTCGCCGCGATTTTCGATCCGTTCGGTAACGCCACGCATACGGCGCTGTCGTTCAACCTCGTCGGCGAAGACGTGCTGATCACCGGCGCCGGCCCGATCGGCATCATGGCGGTGGCGATTGCGAAACACGTCGGCGCACGCAATGTGGTGATTACCGACGTCAACGACTATCGCCTTGAACTCGCGCGCAAGATGGGCGCGACGCGTGCGGTGAACGTCTCGCGTGAATCGTTGAGCGACGTCATGGCGGATTTGCACATGGCCGAAGGTTTCGACGTCGGACTGGAAATGTCAGGTGTGCCGAGCGCTTTCACCAGCATGCTCGAAGCGATGAACCACGGCGGCAAGATTGCGCTGCTCGGCATTCCGCCCGCGCAGACCGCGATCGACTGGACTCAGGTGATTTTCAAAGGCCTCGAAATCAAGGGTATTTATGGCCGCGAGATGTTCGAGACCTGGTACAAGATGGTCGCGATGTTGCAAAGCGGTTTGGACCTGTCGCCGATCCTCACGCACCATTTCAAGGTCGACGATTATCAGGAAGCGTTTGCCACGATGCTCTCAGGCGAGAGTGGCAAGGTGATTCTCGACTGGACCGCTGCGTGAGCTGAAAAACGGCACGCTGCAGAAGCAGCCACTGATACGAAACGCCCGCACCGCGCTCACGCGCCTGCGGGCGTTTTAACGAACTCAGCCTGAACGCGTACATGAATATCGTCGCCGACAGCCGGATACCACGTCGCCAAACCGAACTTCGCGCGGCTGAAATGACCGTCCGCGGAAAAGCCGAGCGTATCTTTTTTCGTGAGCGGATCGGGTGCAAAACCGTTGAAGGTCACGTCGAGTGTCACGGGTTGCGTGACGCCATGAATCGTCAGATCGCCAGTCAACGTGCCGCGCGATTCGCCGGTGCGCTCAAAGTGCGTGCTAGCGAAGCGCACCTCCGGATAGCGCGACACGTCGAGCATGCTGTCGCTTTTCACCATCTTGTCGAGTAGTGGCACATTTGTATCGATGCTCGCGGCGTCGATCGTGATCGTCGCGCTACTCCTGTCCAGTCCGCCTTCATTCCAGTCGAGCTGCCCCTGCTTGCGGTCGAAACGCATGGTGAAGCGCGAATACTTGAAGTGATCGATGTCGAAGGTAATGCTGCTATGGTCGGGATCGATCTCGTAGCGTCCGGCCGGCACGCGGGCTTCGTTCTGGCTGACCGTATGCGTGAGTACTTGCAGAGGCGTACAGGCCATCGCCGTTAGCAGCGTTGCGCTGAGAAGCGTACGTACAAACGTTGCGCGGACAGTAGAGCGATTCATGAAATTCGTTCCGGTTGTTCGATTGTCACCACGATAGCAGTAAGCGCACCCAACCTGCAGAAGCGCACAAAAACTTGACGAGGGAGAATGATCGTTCTACTCTTCGGCCATGGCTACTCAAAACCCAACTGAACTGGCTGCGCCCGGCAGCGCGCGTGAAAGGCTGCTCGACGCCGCAGAAGCGCTGATCTACGCCGGCGGTATTCATGCAACCGGTGTCGACGCGATCGTCAAGCAGTCCGGCACCGCGCGCAAAAGCTTTTACACGCATTTCGAAACGAAAGACGCGCTGGTCGCCGCCGCGCTGGAGCGGCTCGACGAACGCTGGATGAACTGGTTTATCGCGGGCACGCTGCGGCATGGCAAGACTGCGCGCAAACACCTGCTCGGCATGTTCGATGTGCTGCGCGAGTGGTTTGCGTCGGAGGATTTCCATGGTTGCGCTTTTCTGAACGCTGCCGGCGAAATTGCCTCCGCGGATGATCCGATCCGGATCGTCGCCCGTGAACATAAGGAACGCCTGCTCGCGTTCGTGCGAACCCAGTGCGATGAATACGCGGCCGAGTCGGGCATGGACGCCCGCCGCGTCGCGCGCTTGTCGCGCCAATGGCTGATCCTGCTCGACGGCGCGATCGCCGTAGCGCTGGTAAGCGGCGAGGCCGACGCCGCGCTCGACGCACGAACCGCGGCAGAAGCGTTGCTCGATACCGAGTCTGTAAGCGAATCGGCACAACTCGCAGACAAATCCACAAGCAGATCCCCAAGCAAACGACCGCCGTCCCGGCGCACCGCAACCTGACTGAGGAGCCACAATGGTCGACCCAATCGAAACCCGCCCGCCCCTACCGCCGTTCACACGCGAAACCGCGATCCAGAAGGTGCGCGCCGCGGAAGACGGCTGGAATACCCGTGACCCCGAACGCGTGTCGCTCGCGTACACGCCGGATAGCGTCTGGCGCAACCGTGCCGAGTTCACGCATGGACGCGCGGAGATCGTCGGACTGTTGCGCCGCAAATGGGCAAAAGAATTCGACTACCGCCTGATCAAGGAACTGTGGGCGTTCACGGATAACCGCATCGCCGTACGCTTTGCCTATGAATGGCACGACGACTCGAACAACTGGTTCCGTTCATACGGCAACGAGAATTGGGAGTTCGACGAGCATGGACTGATGGCGCGCCGTCACGCCAGCATTAACGATCTGCCGATCCGCGAAGCCGACCGTCTTTATCATTGGCCGCTCGGCCGCCGTCCCGACGATCATCCGGGCCTATCCGACCGCGGCCTTTAGACCTTTCTCAGGCATTAATGGTGGACACCTGCCACGTGTTCACCGCTCTGCCATCGGTTCTCCGTTATGGTTGCATCTGCGTCGCGGGGCACGTCCTGTGCCCGCGCGCCCGAGCGTGTCCTCCACATCGCCAGTGCGGGTTGAGGTACAGTGCGCGACGGACGGCAAGCAGAAATACCTCGAACATAGACGACACCGGCGCTCGATCGGTGACGGAGATCTCATGCATTTTCGGCAGATAAAGAAGCAGATTCGACACACGACCGTGGCGCTTGTCGCGAGCGTGGCCGCGGCGTCCGCGGCGCATGCGGCCAACTGGTGCGAGAGCGGCGTATGGGTCGATGCAATGCTCGGCTCGTATCACATCAACCCGGACCCGAACACGCATTTCGAACAGTTCAATCCTGGCCTCGGCGTCGAATGTTGGCTCAACAATCAATGGGCGGTGACTGCCGGCGGCTTTCGCAACTCTCTGCGGCGGCCTTCTTATTATGGCGGTGGCATGTGGGCGCCGGAATTCGCGCACTGGGGCATTGTGCGGATCGCGGCGATGGGCGGGATCATCTCCGGCTATAACTACGGCAACTGGGGCTTGGGCCGTAACCATACGATCGGGCCGGTGGTCGCGCCGATCGTGATGGTTGAATACAAACGCGTCGGGGCTAACTTCATTGTGATTCCGCCGATCCCCTCGGATGATCTTCCCTTCACGATCGGGTTTCAGTTGAAGCTGAAGTTCTAGTAAAAGGTTTGGTTTTTTGTTTGCGGGTTGGGCTTTCGACTGATTCCCGCGCTAGCGTTTTTGCGGGGGAGTTTGCGAAGGTGAGGTTTTTCGGGAGCGTTGTTGCCGAAGGTTCGAGGGGCGTGATCGATACGGGTTTCAGCTCCTGGAACTCCTCACCATCCTGGAAACACTCACCTTGACGCGCGATTCGACGACACTAGGTGCTTTGGCGAACGCGAACATCGGCGCCGCGCGCGCTGCGTTCTTCCCGAAGATCGAGTTGACGGCTTCAGCCGGTACATCGAGTTCGACGCTGTCTGGTTTGTTCAAGGCGGGCACAGGCGCCTGGGCGTTTGCGCCGACCGTGTCGGTGCCGATCTTCGATTACGGTAGCAACAAGGCATCGCTCGACGTCGCCAAAATCGAGAAGGAGATCGAGGTGGCCGATTACGAGAGCACGATCCAGACAGCCTTCAAAGAGGTCGCGAACGCGCTGACTGCGCGCGCGACTTACGTCGATCAGGTGGAGGCGGATCGCGAATATGTGGCGTCGTCGCAGCGGTATTACACGCTTGCTCAGGTGCGCTACAAGGCGGGCACGGATAGCTTCCTCACATTCCTCGACGCGCAACGCACGCTCTACACCGCGCAGCAGCAACTCGCGACGGATAGTCTGTCGCGGCAGTCCAATCTCGTGACCTTGTACAAGGTGCTGGGTGGTGGTTGGGAGGGAAGCTAAAAACCGATAGGTGAGGAAATTCGGGAGTCGGCGCGGTGAGAATAGTACTACCTGTCTGCCCACTCCAGATTCAAAGGTGAGGAGATTCGGGAGCGCGCAATAAGGTGTTCAAGCGCGTGCCTGTGGAGAACGCGGAGCACCTGATCGCGTATGCCAATGTCCTGTGGTCCATGCCGCAACGCGAATATCACTACGTGGCCACTGACCTGTTAGCACGCAAATGGAAGGCGCTTGCGATTGCGGACATCGCGCATCTGCTCACGCTCGCCCAGCGCAACGCCTGGTGGGATTCGATCGATCCGCTGGCGGGTGTGGTGGGCGATGTGCTGAAAGCCGCGCGAGCGCAGATGCCGCAAGCGCAGGCTTCGATGGATGCGGCGCTTTTGCATGAATCGCTGTGGGTTCGCCGCATCGCGATGATTCATCAGCTCGGCTGGCGCGATCAG
>NZ_DASRSY010000107.1:0-4674 GCF_035656215.1 Paraburkholderia sp. | reverse complement strand
GTCCTTGAAGCTCCGCACCCCACCGTTACCAGTGACGCACGATCAAGTAGGCTACTGCTGGCAGAACAGCAGGTCCCGTCCGAGATAAAATGCTATCGGCGGGACAGTTGTGATAGCGACTTTGCAGGTCGCACCTGTATGTATGTACAGTATATCCCGTCTTTTTACGCAAATGCGTAGAGCACGTTGAGTTGCTCGTCACCCCTGCAAAAGGGGTAGTTTTGCGCAACGCGCAAGCTACAACGCTCAGGTGAGCGCAAGCATGATGGAGGTGGAGACCACAATGATAAAAAGACAGACGGCGGTCAGTACGTCGTACGGATAGCTCATGTCGAAACCATAATGTGTCGGGCGGAAGCGCCCATCATAGGCATAGCCGGTTCCCGTGACTGTTAAGCATTGCAAAGGCGCTGCTATCCGGCTGTCTTTGATCTGGGCGCAAACTGAACGACGCGAACGAAACACCTTCCGCCTAGCGTCCACGTCCCTTCGCTGCGGTTTTGCCCGTTGCCGGTACAGGTGACTCGCCCGAACTGCCGCATATCAATGTCACGCCCGCAACCGCCGTCGCCCGCAGCGACGCGCGCGAATCGCCCGCGCGGGCGCGCAACGCGAGGCTGTGCAAAATCGCCGACGCAACCTTCGCGAGGAGAGGCGGTTGCGCATCAGCGGCCAGTTCGCCGGTGGCCTGCGCCAGCTTGAGGCGTTTTTCGAAGGCCTTGTCGTAGGTGCGCAGTCCCTCGGCAAGGGCGGTGCGAACCTCGATGTCATCCACCGCTTCGACCGCGGCCGTGCCGATCATGAAGCAGCCGAGCGGATCGCTGTCGGCGGGTAAGTACCACGCGAGCGCGCCGTCATAAACGCGCAGCAGTGCCTGCGGCAATGGCAGGTTTTCGCCGAGCGCATCAACCATCGCGAGTCGGCCGGCCTCGATATAACGTTCGAGCGTGGTCAGATACAACGCATGTTTGTCGCCGAATGCGCCGTACAGGCTCGGGCGGTTCATGCCGGTCGCGGCGCTCAGTTGATCCAGCGAGGTGCCCGCATAGCCGCTGCGCCAGAACACGTTTCTTGCATCGGCGAGCGCCTGGTCGGAATCATAGGCACGTGGACGGCCACGGGGGCGCACTTCTTTTTTTGTACTGGTCGGCATAAAAATATGGCGTAAGTGATTTATATGCAATATAGTACAAAAACTCCAACGACAGAGGATTCCCCATGGATCTGTACTTCTCTCCGCTAGCGTGCTCACTGGCCACACGAATCTCGTTGTACGAGGCGGGGGCGCAGGCTGGGTACATTCAGGTCGATACGAAGTCGAAACAGTTGTCGGACGGCTCGGACTTTTATCCGATCAGTCCGCTCGGGCAGGTGCCGGTGCTGCGTACGGATGAAGGCTGGCTGTTGAGCGAAAACACGGCGATCCTGCCGTATGTGGCCGATCATTTTCCGGCCGCACGGCTCGCGCCCGCCGCGGGCACGGCACAGCGCGCACGGCTGCAGCAATGGCTGGGTTTTATCAGTACGGAGTTGCACAAAGCGGTGTTCGTGCCGCTACTCGATGCGCGCGCGCCGGAAGACGTGAAGCGTTATGCGCGCGAGAAGGCCGCGTTGCGGCTGGGTGTGCTGCAAGATCATCTGGCGCAAAACGAGTATCTGCTCGACGCGTTCAGTGTGGGCGACGCTTATCTGGTCACCGTGCTGAACTGGGCGTCGTTTGGCGGCATCGATCTGTTGCAATGGCCGGCGGTTGCTGACTACTACAAGCGCTTGATGCAGCGCCCGAGTGTCGCAAAAGCCGCTGCGGAAGAAGTCGCGCTGTTTCAGGAAGAAATGGCGAGGCGCGCGAAAAACTGAAGAGAGGTTGCCGGTTGCGTGATTAGTCGTCGCTGTGCTGGCAGAAGCGGCGCCCTGGAATGTGCGACACCACCGCCTGTGCGATTTCGAGTGGCGTGCTTTCCGCCGGCACCACGCGGCGACTCGATTCGGGGGTGTGCTTCATGGTCCATTCAACGAGTCTGTACGAGCGTCCCCAAGGGGGCTGCAAGGGGTCTGAGACCTTGCACGAGTGGATCTGGCGCACCCATTCGTTGCCGGGCATCGCGCGCAAATGCTCGAATACCGTGTCTTCCACCATCGTTTGACTCCTTCTTCGCAGGCATGCTGTCCATCTATCGGTGCCTCGGCGACACCCCTCGATAAAAAAGCGCCGCCGATGTTCTGGCGGCTCAACAGGGGATGTTCTGCGCCATAGTTACAGGTAAGAATTAAGCCAAACTTAAGATCGCGCTCAAAATTTCCACGCTTGATCCTTCTGCTTGATCGCTCCGCTTAACCGCTGTTTTGCATACGCGGTGATCCAACTCTCAAGACCTCGCGGAATTGGCCGTTATTACAGCGGTTGGGGCCGCCGCCCCCGCTTCGCTTCCGGGTCCGCATCATTGATAACGTGACGAATCTCGCTCAAACGCCGCTTTCAGACCGGCTTCGCTCGCTCGTCGATACCGTGCAGCACAACGAACGCACGCTGCGCCGCTTCCAGAACGTCGAGTTGAGGTTGATCGCCGCGCAGAGTTTTCCGTCGTTTCTCGACACGCTGTTCAGCCATCTGCCGCAGGAATTCTCTCTGGCGAGCGTGACGTTGTGGCTCGATGACCGCGCGCCCATGTTGCTCGAACTCCTCGAACAGAGCGCCTTGCTTGCGCTCGACCAGCCCAATCTGAGAACCTCACGCGAAGGCGGCCTCACAGCGCTTGGTCTGTGCGAGGAAGGGCGGCCGTGGCTGGGCAAGCCGGGCGAACTGGATGAAACGGCGCGCCGCGCATTCTTCGGTGACGCCGACACGCCGGCGAGCGCGATCTTGCTGCCGCTTGCCGCCGGCGACACGGTCAGCGGCTATCTGTGCCTGTGCAGCGACGACCCGGTGCGTTTCGGCGAAGGTATGGCCACGGACATTCTGGAGCGCTTCGCGAGCATCGTCACGGCGAGTCTCGACAATGTCGCGCATCGCGAGCGGCTCAAGCAACTCGGTATGACCGATTCGCTGACCGGCCTCGCCAATCGCCGCTACTTCGACGAACGCTTGCGCGAGGAGATCATGCGCGCTGTCCGTTATGGCGTGCCGGTGGCGTGTCTTTTCATCGATATCGACAGCTTCAAGCGTATCAACGACACCTACGGTCATCGGACCGGCGACCGGGCCCTCGCGGCGGTGGCGGCCTGCGTGCGACAGCAGGTAAGGTTGGGCGATACCGTGGCGCGCTACGGCGGCGAAGAGTTCACCGCACTGCTGCAGGGCGATCGCACCGATGCGCTGACGGTCGCCGAGCGCGTGCGGCTGGCTGTTGAAAGGCTGGATTTGCAGGACGATCACGGCGAACGCATTGCGTTGACCGTATCGATCGGCGTTGCGGCGCGCGCGATTACGGGTGCGCCGGCCGAGGCGGCCGCGAACGGCCACGCGATAATGGAAGAAGCCGATCGGGCGATGTATCAGGCCAAACGCAATGGCCGCAACCGCATCGAGGCACTGGCGAAAGTGGGTAACGACAAGGTGCCACGCTAACGCTCGCCGGAGTCGCCAAACCAGTTGCATGCACAACTGGCAGGGCGCATTGCGAGCGTTTAAGGCAGCGCCGTTTCCGAAACCGGCGGCGTCTTGCCGAGTTCTTTCTTCACACCTTCCGCGTAACTCGGATCGACCTTTTCGAACAGCGCCAGTTGCCGGTCGACGATCTCTTTCGGCACGCCCGCCATCGCTTCCGCGATATTCCGGAAGAAGCGCTCGCGATGCGCCGCGTCGAATAGCTTGTACAGCGCCCGCGCGTAGCTGTAGTAGTCGTCGTCCTCGCGATGGTTGTAACGCTCGATCGATCTTTCCACGGCGAGCGGCGGTTCGTTCACCGACGCGTCCTGCGGGAATGCTCCGAACCGGTTCGGCTCATAGTTCGCCGTGCTGCCGAGATTGCCGTCCGTGCGCATGCCGCCGTCGCGGTGATACGTGTTCACGTTCGGCGTGCGCGGTGCATTCACCGGAATCTGATGGTGGTTGATACCGAGCCGGTAGCGATGCGTGTCGCCGTACGAGAAGAGCCGGCCCTGCAGCAGGCGATCCGGCGAGAAGCCGATGCCCGGCACTATATTGGCCGGCGTGAAAGCTGATTGCTCGACATCCGCGAAATAGTTCTCCGGGTTCCTGTTCAGTTCGAGCACGCCGACATCGATCAGCGGAAACTCCTTGTGCGACCACACTTTGGTGATGTCGAACGGATTTTCCTTGCGCGCATGCGCTTCGGCTTCTGTCATCACCTGAATGCAGAAGCGCCATTGCGGGAAGTTTTTCTTTTCGATCTGCTCGAACAGATCGCGTTGCGCGCTTTCGCGATCGCGGCCGATCACCTGGTTTGCCTCGGCATTCGTGTAGTTTTCGATGCCCTGTTTCGACTTGAAGTGAAACTTCACGTAGAAGCGTTCGTTCTGCGCGTTGATGAGCGAGAACGTATGCGAGCCGAAGCCGTGCATCTGGCGATAGTTCTTCGGAATGCCGCGATCGCTCATCAGGATCGTGACCTGGTGCAGCGATTCCGGCGTGCGCGACCAGAAGTCCCACACCGCATTCGCGTCGCGCAGATTGGTTTGCGGATTGCGCTTTTGCGTGTGAATGAAATCGGGGAA
>NZ_DASRSY010000106.1:0-7357 GCF_035656215.1 Paraburkholderia sp. | reverse complement strand
GTCGCCGAGATACGTGATGTCGCGCACGGTGACGGGCAGACCCGCCGCGCTGCTTGCGTCGCGCTGCGCTTGAATGCGCATCTGCTCCGGGCGGATCATCAACGTGCCTTCGTCGCCCGCCGTGAGCACCGGATTGAAGCTGCCCGAACTCACCGTATGACCGTTCGGGAACACGCCGCTCATCCGGCCATCGTTGTTCGACGTCACCCGCACCGGCAGGAAATTCGAATTGCCGATAAAGCTCGCGACGAAACGCGACGCCGGATTGCCATACAGTTCCTCGCCGGTGCCGACCTGCTCGATGCGCCCCTTGTTGAACACCGCGATGCGATCCGACAGCCGCAACGCCTCTTCCTGATCGTGCGTCACATAGAGAATCGTGACGCCCGTCTCCTGATGAATGCGGCGCAGTTCGAGCTGGATTTCCTCGCGCAGTTTCTTGTCGAGTGCGGAGAGCGGTTCGTCCATCAGCAGCACGGGCGGATCGTAGGCGAGCGCGCGGGCAATCGCGACACGTTGCTGCTGGCCGCCCGACAATTGCCCGGGCATCCGGTCGCGGCACTCGGACAGATGCACGAGTTTCAGCAGCTGTTCGACCTTGGCCTTCACTTCGGCATCGGGACGGCGGCGCACGCGCAACGGGAAGGCAATGTTCTCGCCCACCGTCAGATGCGGAAACAGCGTATAGCGCTGAAATACCATGCCGATGTGGCGCTTGTTCGGCGCGACGGAGAGCAGCGGCTTGCCGTCGAGCAGCACGCGTCCTTCGCTCGGCTCTTGAAAGCCCGCGACGATATACAGCGTGGTGCTCTTGCCCGAACCCGACGGCCCGAGAAAGGTCATGAACTCGCCTTTGCGCACATCGAGCGACACTTGGTCGATGGCGACGACGTCGTCGTAAGTCTTGCGCAGGCGCTGGATTTGCAGGAATGCGGCAGTCATGGCTGATTCACCTCGGTTATCGTGCGCGGCGCAGCATGGCGCCCGCCAACATCAATACGGTTGTCAATCCGACCAGCAGCGAAGACGCCGCCGCCACGACGGGCGTCAGGTCTTGCCGCAGCGTTGCCCAGATCCGCACGGGCAGCGTCTGCAAGGTCGGGCTCGACATGAAGATCGACACCACCACTTCGTCCCACGACGCGAGGAACGAGAAGATCGCGGCGGCGAACAGGCCGAGCCGGATCGCGGGCAACGTGACACGCAGCTTCACTTCCAGTGGCGACGCGCCGCAGATCAGCGCCGCATCTTCGAGCGCCGTGTCGAAGCTCGACAGCGAGTTGCTGATGGAGATGATCGAAAGCGGCAACGCGATGATCAGATGGCCGATCACGAAGCCCGTCATCGTGCCGTTCAGGCCGATGCGCAGAAAGAACGCGTACAGCGCGACGGCCAGTACGACGACCGGCAACACCATCGGCGTGAGAAAGAACGCCTGCACGGCATTGAGTCCGCGAAACTTGCCGCGCACCAGCGCCAGCGAAGCGAGAAACCCGATCAGCACCGACAGCACCGTGACGATTGCCGCGAGCTTCGCGCTCGTCAGCAGCGAATCGATCCAGCCGGCGTCGGTGAAGAGCTGGCGATACCACTCCAGCGTCCAGCCCGGCGGCGGAAAGATCAGCCACTGCGAATCGCCGAACGACAACGCGACGATGAACACGATGGGCAACAGAAGAAAGAGCGCAACGGCCGCGCCGATAGCAAGCAACATATAGCGCAAGGCGCCAAGACGATCGAAATCGAGCAACATGTCAGTCCTCCCGCCGGGCGGTCTCAAGGAAGGCCGATGCCCCCTCGTGGACCCATGAACGTAGTGAGCGTGGCGGCTGTTTCATCTCAGCGCCCTCCCGAATTGGCGCGCGCACCGCTCGTGAAGCGCAGCTGCAGCGTGTACAGCGCCAGCGTCACGGCGAGCAGCACAAAGGCGGCCGCACCGGCGAGGCCCCAGTTCAGCAGTTGCTGCACGAGTTGGGCGATGAGTTCCGCGAGCATCATGTAAGACGCACCGCCGAGCAGAGCGGGCGTAACGAAATAACCGAGCGCCATGACGAACACCATCAACGCGCCCGAGGCGATGCCCGGCATCGCGAGCGGCACCAGCACGCGCCAGAACGCCTGCCAGCGGCTCGCGCCGCAGATCGCGGCGGCACGCAAGGTCGACGGATCGATGCCGCGCAGCGTCGCGTGCAGCGGCATGACGAGGAACGGCAGCATGATGTACGTCATGCCGATGGTCACGCCGATCAGGTTGTTGACGAGCGTCAGCGGTTCGCTGATCACGCCGAGCGCCATCAGCAGACGGTTGATCGGCCCGGTCTGTTGCAGCAGCACCATCCAGGCGAACGTGCGCGCCAGCAGGTTGGTCCACATCGACAGCAACATGACGGCGAACAGCAGCGAACTCAGCCTGCGTGGCGCAATGGCGAGCAGCCACGCGGTCGGGAATCCGATCGCGAGCGTCGCCGCCGTCACGACCGTCGCGACCAGAAACGTATTGCCGAACACGCGCAGATAGGTGGTCGAGCCGAGCAGTTGCGCATAATTGCTCAACCCCGGTGTCGGTTCGAGCACGCTGCGCAACAGCAGCGACAGCACCGGCAGCAGAAAGAAGATCACCAGCAGCAACAGCGCGGGCACGAGCAGGCGAATGCTGCGCCATTCGCGCCGCCGGCGCGTGGCCGTCGCGGGCGGATGCGCGACGGTACTCAGAACATTAGGCATGGTGTCTCCCATCCACTCCGATTGCTAGGCGATGCTCACGTGCCGCGCTTATTTCGACTGCCACGCGTACCAGCGCTTGGCGATCGCATCGCGGTTGTCGGCCCAGTACTTCATGTCGAGATTGATCTGCGAGGTCTTGTATTGATCCGGCAGTGTCTTCGCGATGGCGGGCGACATCAGCGCGGCCGACTTCACGTTGATCGGCGCATAGCCGGTATCCGTCGCGAACTTGGCTTGCGCCTGCGCGCTCGTCGCGGCGGCGAGATACTTCATGGCTTCGGCTTTGTGCTTCGCGCCCTTCGGAATCACCAGCATGTCGGCGGCGGTCAGGTTCTGGTTCCACGAGATGCCGACCGGCACGCCGGTCTGTTCGAGCGCATGCAAGCGTCCATTCCAGAACATGCCGATCGGCGCCTCGCCCGACGCGAGCAGTTGCTGCGATTGCGCGCCGCCGCTCCACCAGACGATATCGCCCTTGATCGTGTCGAGTTTCTTGAACGCGCGGTCGAGGTCGAGCGGATAGAGCTTGTTGGGCGGCACGCCATCGGCGAGCAGCGCGATTTCGAGCACGCCGGGCGCCGACCATTTATAGAACGTACGTTTGCCCGGGAATTTCTTGGTGTCGAACAGGTCGGCCCACGTAGCCGGCTGCGCGTCCGTGTACTTCGCCTTGCTGTAGCCGAGCACGAACGAGTAGTAGAAACTGCCCACGGCATCCGGTGTCGCGAAGCGCGGGTCCAGATCGTCTTTCTTCACCACCGAATAGTCGATCGGCTCGATCAGTCCTGCCTGCTGCGCGGCATACGCGAAGTCGCCTTCGACATCCACCACGTCCCAGTTCACGTTGCCACTGTCGACCATCGCCTTGAGCTTGCCGTAGTCGGTCGGGCCGTCCATCAGCACGTTGACGCCGGTCGCTTGCGTGAACGGCTGCGCCCAGTTCTTCTGTTGCGACGACTGCGTGGTGCCGCCCCAACTCGTGAACACGATGGGGTCCGCGGCCATGACCGGCGCCGCCGCGAGCGTCGCCCCGCAGAACGCGATCAGCGGCGCGATTGAGGAGGGGGTTCTGCTGCTCATGTCTGTCTTCAAGAATTTTGGTGTGTATCGTGGCAACGTGTACGGCGGCCGGCGGGCGGCTCTCTCAGGCAAGCGGCGAAAAACGCGCTGGCTTCATGATCTTGTTTTCCATCTCTTCCATCAGCGCCTGAATCTTCGGCGCGAAAGCCTGCCACGCGCGATCTTCGGCGAGCGCGGCACGGCGGCGTTGGCGTTCGTCGAGACTCGGATAGGCCCAGATATGCACGATCTGGTTCTGCGGTCCGATCTCCGAAAAGAAGTAGCCGACCAGTTGACCCAGATACCGCTTCTGCAACTCGATGCCCTCTTCCTCGACGAGTTTCAGATAAGCGGGCACGGCGCCCGTCTTGATGCGGTAAGTGCGGATTTCGTAGAACATGCAGGCTCCCGGTTTCTGGTGTTGGCGGCTCAGCGCATCACGAACGGATCGGCGATCGGGTCGTCCGAGGTGCGGATCCACACCGACTTCGTGCGCGTGTATTCGAGCACCGCTTCCATGCCGCCTTCGCGGCCGAGGCCGGACAGGCCATAGCCGCCGAACGGCACGATCGGCGACACCGCGCGGTAGGTGTTGACCCACACGATGCCCGCGCGCAGCGCGCGCGTGAGCCGGTGCGCGCGCGTCAGGTCGCGCGTGAACACGCCCGATGCGAGGCCATAACGCGTGTCGTTGGCGAGGGCGATCGCGTCGGCTTCCGTATCGAACGTGACGACGCTCAGCACCGGTCCGAACAGCTCTTCCATCACGCTCGGCACTTGCGCGTTTGCGCAATCGACGATGGTCGGCAAAAAGTAATTGCCTTGCGCTATGCCGTCGGGTTGCTTGCCCCCGGTGACAATGCGTCCGCCCGCTTCGACGCTCGCGCGCAGCACCTTCTCGATGTGTTCGAGTTGACGGCGGGTGGCAAGCGGTCCCATCTCAGTGGCCATGTCTTGCGGATCGCCGATGCGAATCGCCCGCGCCTTCGCGACGAGCCGCTCGATCAGCGCATCGTGAATACCGCGCTGCACGACAAGGCGCGAACCCGCCACGCAACTCTGCCCGGTCGCCGCGAAAATACCGGCGATGACGGCGTTGCAGGCGCTGTCGAGATCGGCGTCGTCGAATACCAGCACGGGCGACTTGCCGCCGAGTTCCAGCGACATCGCCGCAAGGTTCTCCGCCGAATTGCGCACCACGTGGCGCGCCGTTTCCGGGCCGCCCGTGAAGGCGATTCGCGAGACGAGCGGATGACTCGTCAACGTGCGCCCGCAATCGTTGCCGAAGCCGGTCACGATATTGACCACGCCTTTCGGAAAACCCGCTTCGTGCACGAGCCGCGCGAATTCGAGCAACGGCGCGGGACCGTCTTCCGACGCCTTGAGGACGATCGTGCAGCCCGCGGCGAGCGCGGGACCGACCTTCACCGCCGACAGGAACAACTGCGAATTCCACGGCACGATGCCCGCGACCACGCCCACCGGCTCGCGCCGCAGCGTGACTTCCATATCGGGTTTATCGACCGGCAGCCACGCGCCCTGAATCTTGTCCGCGAGGCCCGCGTAATAGCGGTAGTACTCGGCGACATAGCCGATCTGGCTGCGCGTCTCGCGGATGATCTTGCCCGTGTCCCGGGTTTCGAGTTCCGCAAGACGCGGCGCATGCTGGGCGACGAGATCGGCGAGCTTGTACAGCAGCTTGCCGCGCGCGCTCGCCGTCAGATTCGTCCATGCGGGATCGTTGAGCGCGCGATGCGCCGCCTTTATCGCGCGGTCGACGTCGTCCGCGCTGGCGGCCGGCATGCTGGCCCACACATCGCCCGTCGATGGATCGAGGCTGTCGAAATGCTCACGCGCATCTTCGAACGCGCCGTCGATGTATTGCTGAAACCGCTGGACCATGTCAGCCACTCCGTGGAGTTAACAAAGCGTGCGCATCAGCGCGCGCCGAACGCGGGCATCACGTGGGAAATGAACAGTTCCAGCGACTTGCGCTTGCGCTCGAAGCTCATATGGCTGTCGAGCCAGAAGCTGTACTGGTCGTAGCCGAGTTCCTCGTAGCCCTTGAGGCGCGCGATCACCTGCTTCGGCTCGCCGATCACGAGGTTCTTGCGGATCGCCTCGGGCGAGTACTGCGGGAACATTTCGACGTCGGCA
Organism: Paraburkholderia sp.; assembly: GCF_035656215.1. Taxonomy (GTDB): domain Bacteria; phylum Pseudomonadota; class Gammaproteobacteria; order Burkholderiales; family Burkholderiaceae; genus Paraburkholderia. The sequence continues at coordinate 1,417 of NZ_DASRSY010000106.1, read as the reverse complement.
TCCGTCAGCGGCTCGATGAAGCCCTGTTCGACCGGCCGCTCGTTCTTGAACCATTTGCTGAAGTAGCGATAAAAGCGCGCGAGATCTTCTACTCCCGCATCCACTTCCGCGGCATTCGCGCCGACGAACGTGTGCATCAGCATCATCACCTGCGGACGCGGCACGTCGGGATGCGCGGCGCACGCGGCATTGAAGCGCTCCATCAGGTTCACGACCTCGGCGTCGCCCTGCGCCAGCGACGTCACTTGCACGTTGCAGCCGTTGGCGATGGCGAACGCATGCGAGTTCGGATCGCGCGCGGCGAGCCACATCGGCGGATTGGGTTGCTGGGTGGGACGCGGCACGGGTGTGGTCGACGGCCACGACCAGAACTCGCCCTGATGCGCATAATCGCCCTTGAAGAGCTTGCGCAACGCGGGGACCAGTTCGCGCATGCGCGCGCCGGCGCCCATCGCGTCGAGGCCCGGCAACAGGCGCTCATATTCGAACGAATACGCGCCGCGCGCGATGCCCAGATCGAGCCGCCCATTGCTCGCGACATCGACCATCCCGGCCTCGCCCGCCAGCGCGATCGGATGCCAGAACGGCGCGATCACCGTGCCCGTGCCCAGACGAATGCGTTCCGTCTTCGCGGCCAGATACGACAGATTGACGAAAGGGTTCGGCGCGATCGTGAATTCCATCGCGTGATGCTCGCCGATCCACGCTGTTTCGAAACCGCCGCGCTCGGCGAGTTGCACAAGCTCGGTCATCTGGTCGAACAGTTCGCGATGCGACGTCGTGTTGTCGTACCGCTCCATATGCAGAAACAACGAAAACTTCATGATGATTCCTCTCCCGTGTCGACCGGCGTTCGTGCTTGAGCACTGACTCCGGTCCCATGCTGCGGGCTGCGCGTCGTGCGCAGCAGGATTCGTCGGCGGATTGATCGGGGCTGTCCTCAATGCGCGAACGCGAGCGTCTGCACTTTGCCGGCTTCCGTATCGCCGACGTAGATGCCGAACGCGTCTTCGCTGCGTTCGCGCACGTAGCGTTCGAGCATGGAGCGCACCGCGTCGTCGCGCAGTTCGTTCCATGGAATCCGCGCCAACGGGACGATGCGGATCGTGCTGTCCATCCACGCCGCGCCGCTGTCGATCACGCGGCCGCGATAGTAGATTTGTACACTCGACGCCGGCCCGCTGCCCGATTCGAATACGGCAAAGATAAAGTCGAGATGCGCTTCGAGGCCGAGCTTCGCCAGCAGGCCGCGCAGGCTCGCCGCGTCGCTCGCGGGTTCGAGCTTGATGCCCGTGGGCAATTGCAAACCTTGCGGTGTATCGAGCAGCACGAGTCCGTCGCGATGTTCGAGAATCGCGCCCACTTGCGCGCGCGATCCGGCGGCGGCCAATGCATCCTGCGACAGGCTGAAGTTCAC
>NZ_DASRSY010000105.1:0-1863 GCF_035656215.1 Paraburkholderia sp. | reverse complement strand
TGTGTCAGGTGCTCGAATGGGTGCAGCACTGGTACGAAAAGCGTCTCGCGCTACCGGCGCGTCACTGAGGACGTCACTCAGGACGTCCCTCAGGACGTCCCTGAGTGCACCGCCTGGCCTCTCGCCTGACACCCCATTTCGCAAGCCACGGCTCCGCCCATGGCTAGCCGCCTACCGGCTCGCGGCTAGCGACGCCTTATCCAGCGGCGCGCCGAAGCGATCGAAGCGCGGCTTGTAGTAATGATCCGGGTCGAGCGAATACACCACGTGACGCGTACGGCCCATCAGTTCCTTGCGCGGAAAAAAGCCGAAGTAACGTGAGTCGGCACTGTCGTCGCGGTTGTCGCCGAGCATCAGATATTCGCCTTGCGGCACGACCACCGGCCCGAACGAATTGCGCGGACTCGGCGCGTCGGGCGCAAGCCGTACCGTGTGCGTCACGCCGTCGAAGCGCTCGGTCAGATAGTCGCCAGGAGACGTTGCATCGCCAGGCAGCGGCTTCAGGTACAGCGGCTGATAATCCGCGCGCACGCCGTTCACGTACAGCACGTTGTCGCGCATGGCGACGCTGTCGCCGGGCATGCCGATCAGACGCTTGACGATCAACTCATGCGCCGCCGAGGAATCGATCGTGACGATATCGCCGCGCCGCGGATCGTGCAGATGCGCGATCGTGATGTGAGTGAGCGGCACGCGCAGATCGTAGGCCATCTTGTCGACGAAAATCCGGTCGCCTTCGCGAATTGTCGGCAACATCGAGCCGCTTGGCACGACGTTCCAGTCGGCCACGGCGCTGCGGAACAGCACCATCAAGAACAGAAAGGCGACGAGACTTTTGTTGTCGCGCCACAGTTTTCCAAGCATGCGCATCGCAGGCGGCTCCAGTGGAAGGTGATCGAAAGCTATGGGTGCGCGGGCCCTTTTTTATTCGAGTCTGCACGCCCGCGCAAATCGTACCACCGCGGCTGGAAGCAGCGCGGCAACGGGCCTTCACTCGCCCGCGAACTTAAGCCCCAACGCGGCACGCGCTGCATCGGACATCTCGATCATCTGCAGCGACTTGCTGTGCGGCATCAGCGGGCTCTCAATCTGCCCCGCGCGAATCAGCTCGCAGAAATGCGCGGTCTCGTAGTTCAGACCGCCGCCTTCGAACGGCTCGTCGAGCTCGACCACACGACCGTCGGTGTACCGGATCGTCGCGCGCGCCGGATTCCACCAGGGTTCATGAATCGTGACATGGCCGCCCTTGGCCATCAGCAACGCGTCGCCCTTGCCGTGCAGGTCGAGTCCGCAAAACAGCTGGGCGATGCCGCGCTCATGCTGGCTATTCAGGCTCGCGAACGTATCGACGCCCGTCGAGCCGAGCCGCCCGAGCGTCTGCACTTCACGCGGCGCACCGAGCCAGTCGACCGCGAGAAACATCTCGTAGACGCCGATATCGAGCAGCGCGCCGCCCGCATGCTCGAACGACATCGACGGATGATCGGCCGGCACGCCCGGTACCGAACAGCCGGCGCGCACGAGACCCACCTCGCCGATCGGCTCGGCGTCCAGATGGGCGCGCAACTTTCTGTAGAGCGGATAGAACGGCGGCTTCATGGCTTCCATGAAAAGCCGTTGCTCGGCGCGCGCGACATCGAGCACACGCTCGAGTTGCGGCTTGTTGATGGTGGCGGGTTTTTCGCACAGCACGTGCAGACCGGCTCGCAGCGCGGCGATCGCGTAATCGGCGTGACTGTCCTGGACGGTGGCGATATAAAGCGCGTCGATACCGCTTGCGAGCAGCGCGTCGAAACTCGCACACACCTCGCCGCCGAATTCTTCAGCGAAAGCCATGGCCGGTTCGGCGCGACGAGACCATAG
>NZ_DASRSY010000104.1:0-13884 GCF_035656215.1 Paraburkholderia sp. | reverse complement strand
CAACTGAACGACGACGCGTATCGGGAGAAGATGGCCGACGCGATCATGAGCGGCATCAAGCGCTATTTCGCGGCGAATCCGCCGTTGGCGAAGAACCGCATGACCTGACGCCACGCCGGGCGACAGCATTCAACGCGCCGGTGAAAACCGCTGCACGACCCAACCGCCGAGCACATTCACCGCCAGCCCCGCCATCACCAGCAAGGCGCCCGCGATCTGCGCCGCCGACAACTGCTCGTCGAGAAACAAGGACGCCGACGCCAGCCCGACAATCGGCACCAGCAGCGAGAACGGCGCCACCTGGCTCGCCGGATAGCGCGACAGGAGCCGGCTCCACAGACCATAGCCGATCAGCGTCGCGATAAACGCGAGATAGACGATGGCAAAAATCGACATCGCGCTGATCCCGGACAGCGCCGCGACGATCCGCTGCGGCCCCTCGAACGCATACGACAGCGCGAAAAACGGCAACGGTGGAATCAGGCTGCCCCACACCACCAACCCGACCAGATCGACCTTGCCGACCTTCTTCGTGACGATATTGCCGAGCGCCCACGAACACGCGGCGCACAGCGTAAGGACGAAACCGGCGAGCGTCATTGCATGGCCGCCTTGCATGCCGATTACCGCGAGACCGCCCGCCGCGATCAGCAAACCGACGACATTCGGCACGCGAAAACGCTCATGCAGAAACAGCGCCGCGAAAATCAGCGTGAAAAATGCCTGCGCCTGCAACACGAGCGAAGCGAGCCCCGCCGGCATGCCCACATACATCGCCGAGAACAGGAAAGCGAACTGCCCGAACGAAATCGTCGCGCCGTAAGCGAACAGCCAGCGCCACGGCATTTGCGGTCGCTTGACGAAAAACACCGCCGGCACGGCGGCGAGCGTGAAACGCAGCGCGCCGAGCAACATTGGCGGCACGCCGTGCAGGCCCACCTTGATCACGACGAAATTGACGCCCCACGCAACCACGACGACCAGCGCGAGCAGAAAGTCCCTGGGCGACATCCCAGTCTCCATTTGATTGTTCGATCCGGCAGTTTAGCGGAGCTTGCAGCGTCAGGGGATGGCGCGCATTACGGAATCCCGGAGCGGCAACGCGGCGCAAACCGTCGTGATTCCGCCCTCCGCAGTAGAATCGTCCATTAAGCAAAATCCGACTCTCCCTTCCAGCCGAGCCTGCCCATGTCCTCCTCGATCAAAGCAGTTCTCAAACCGCATCTGCGCGACGTCGGCAGCCTCACTGTGCGGCGTGTGCTGCCGGCCATGGCGGCACGCCTGATCGGCCCGTTTATCTTCTTCGACCACATGGGGCCCGCCACGCTCGAACCCGGTGTCGGACTCGACGTGCGTCCGCACCCGCATATCGGCCTTGCAACCGTCACGTATCTGTTCGAAGGCTCGATCATGCATCGCGACAGCCTCGGCTCCGAGCAGAAGATCGTCCCAGGCGACGTCAACTGGATGACGGCCGGCCGCGGCATCGTCCATTCCGAGCGCACACCGGCCGAAGATCGTGCGAGCGGCCTGACCATGCACGGCATTCAGACCTGGGTCGCGCTGCCGCTCGACGACGAAGACATTGAACCGTCCTTCTCGCATCACGCGGCCGACACGCTGCCGGTGGTCGAGCGCAACGGCGTCACGCTGCGCGTGATTGCGGGCACCGCGTTCGGTGAAACCTCGCCGGTCGCCACCTTTTCCGGCACGCTGTACGTGGCCGCGGAGTTCGCCCCGGGCGGCGCGTTCGCGCTCGAGCCGGAGCACGAGGAACGCGGCGTCTATCTGGTGGACGGCGATCTGGAGATCGACGGCGCAGCACTCGAAGTGGGTCAGATGGCCGTGCTCGCGCTCGACGAAACCGTCACGCTGGCCAGCACCCACGGCGCGCGCGTCATGCTGCTCGGTGGCGAAAAACTGGATGGCGAGCGCTTTATCGAATGGAACTTCGTCGCCAGCTCACGCGAAAAGATCGAAGCCGCGAAGCAGGCGTGGACCCATCAGGAAATGGGCAAGGTACCGGGTGAAACCGAATGGATTCCGCTGCCGGAAAGAAAATAAGCGCCAATCAGTGCAAGTAAAAGTGAGCGCGTGGCGCATTGAATTCGCCGCGCCCGGCCCCACCCAGCCAACAAACCGATTTATCGAAGAGGATGCAATGGACACCACGCTGGCCACTTTCGAACAGGACGTCATCGCGGCGTCGACACTGGCCCCTGTGCTGGTCGATTTCTGGGCGCCGTGGTGCGGTCCCTGCAAAACGCTCGGCCCGATGCTGGAGAAGCTCGAAGCCGAAGCCGCCGGCAAATGGAAGCTGGTGAAGGTGAACGTCGACGAGAATCAGGAACTGGCTGCGCACTTCCAGGTGCGCAGCATTCCGCACGTCATGGCGTTTGCCGAAGGCCAGCCGGTCGATCAATTCGTCGGCGTGCTGCCGGAAGGCCAGTTGCGCGAGTTTCTTGAGCGCCTCGTGCCGCAAGGCGCGGACGCGGCACGTCTTGGAGCGCAGACCGCGTTGGCCGAAGGCCGTCGCGAAGATGCCTACATCGCGCTGCAAGCCGCACTCGCCCACGATCCGGGCTTCGACGAAGCGCGCATGGATCTCATCGAGATGCTGCTCGAAGACAACCGCATCGACGAAGCGCGCAATGAAGTCGACCTGTTGTCGCCGAAAACCACGCAAGGGATCGACGCCCGCTTCAATGCGCTCAAGACGCGACTCGACGCTGTGGACGCGGCGGCGAATCTGCCGCCCACGGACGCACTTGACGCCAAAGTCGCAGCTAACCCGGACGATCTCGAAGCGCGCTTCGATCTGGCTAGCGCGCTGATCGCCCGCCTCAAATATGAGGGTGCGCTCGAGCACCTGTTGGCTATCGTGCAACGCGACCGCGCGTTCCGTGAAGACATCGGCCGTAAAACGATGCTGTCGGTGTTCGATCTCGCTGCGCATCAACCGGAGCTGGTGTCGAAATGGCGGCGCAAGCTGAGCGCGTTGTTGTTCTAATCTGCACTGTATTCGGGTGCGGCGAGGGAGCCGCATCCGAATACAGTGCGACATAAACTGCATGGAACCGCCCGACCAAATCAACGCCTTGCCGTTCGAACTGCATGCGCCCTGAAGGAATCAACGCCCTGCCGTTCGAACGCGGCGACGCTGTATTGCGCTACCGCATCAAATCGCCGCCTGCTTCGCCAATGCCCGCAATACATGCGCGGCCGCAGCAAAACCGAAACTTGCGGTCACACACACGCTCGATCCAAATCCCGCACAGTTCAATCCCACCGGTCCCGTATGACCCGGCGACGTCGTGACATGCTCTGCTTCCTCGTCGATATCGCACACGGCGGCTTCCGGATAGATCAGCGGCTCGTCTGAATACACCGCGCTCACCTTGAACTTCGCCTTCGGGCCACGCGGAAAACCATGCTGTTTGCGCAACTGCCCGCGCACTTTCGACAGCAACGGGTCTTGAATCGTCAACGCGAGATCGTCGATCCGAATGCGCGTCGGGTCCAGTTGGCCACCCGCGCCGCCCACCGTAATCAACGGCTGCTTCTTCTCGACGCACCACGCGATCAACGCGGTCTTGGTGCGCACGCTGTCGATCGCATCGATCACGTAGTCGAAACCACCGCCGAGCGTCGCCGCAAAATTGTCCGGCTCGACGAAGTCTTCAACCAGCCGCACGTCGCAGAACGGATTGATTGCCGCGACGCGTTCGGCCATGGCCTCGACCTTCGGTTTTCCGTAGTTACCGTCCAGCGCGTGGATCTGGCGGTTAGTGTTGCTCTCGGCGACATTGTCGAGATCGATCAAGGTCAGCGTGCCGACCGCGCTGCGCGCCAACGCTTCCGCCACCCACGAGCCGACCCCGCCGATGCCGATCACGGCAACGTGGGCCCTTTCGAACGCAGCAAGCGCCGGCGCGCCGTACAGGCGGGCAACGCCGCCGAAGCGCCGCTCGCGGTCGGCGGTTTCCCGCCCGTCGAGGCTGGTAGTAAAATCGGAATGCGCGGTAGTGCTGGACATGGTGGAAGGCTCGTTCAAAGCAGGCAAAACAGAAAGTGATAAAAACGCTCAGGCATGCTCACGCGTTCGCAGTCCGTATTTTGCCTGATCGCGACGATCCACATGGCCGTACCCACTTAGGCGCGAATGGCCGCAATGGTGGCGTGGATGTCCACACAGCGCGGCGGGGCTTGACCTGGTTGCGCGCAAAAAATTCACTCCCTGGCTATACTGGCTGTACTGTAGCGTTCGCATAAGAACATGACCTCCTCACTCGCCGAACTTCGAAAAAACTATTCACTGGGTTCTTTGGACGTTGCCGATGTCAACCGCAACCCGTTTCGTCAATTCGATTCGTGGTTTCAACAAGCGGTAGACGCCGAACTGCCCGAACCGAATACGATGACGCTGGCCACAGTCGACTCGCGTGGCCGGCCATCGGCGCGCATCGTGCTGATCAAAGGCGTCGACGAGCGTGGCTTTGTGTTCTTCACCAATTACGAAAGCCGCAAGGGCCGCGAACTGACCGCCAATCCCTACGCGAGCCTGCTGTTCTACTGGATCGAACTCGAACGCCAGGTGCGCGTCGAGGGCAGCATTGTCAAAACCAGTGCGGTAGAAAGCGATACGTATTTCGCGTCGCGCCCGCTTGGTTCACGCATCGGTGCGTGGGCATCCAATCAAAGTCAGGTAATTGAAAGCCGTTCGCAGCTCGAAACACGCGAACGCGAAATCAGCCTGCAATACGGCGACCAACCGCCACGCCCACCGCACTGGGGCGGATATCGTTTGGTACCCGAAGCAATCGAATTCTGGCAGGGCCGGCCGTCGCGCTTGCACGACCGTCTGCTCTACACGCGTTCAAGCGAAAGTAGCGACTGGCAAATCTCCCGCCTATCGCCTTGAATGAATTGGAATACAACACGTACGCGCGTTGCCAACGCAGCAGCGCGCGGCGGCCGGATTGCGCTCCATGGCATGGGAGTCGCGCCGCAGTGAGCAGCGATCCGCACAGGCTTTGCTTTAATTCAACGGACACGGAGAAATCACATGTTCTGGGAGAAGAAGCTGGCGCAGTGGGTGGAAGAAGTAAAAACCAAGGCTAACCTGCCAGCACGCCTTGTGCTGTGGGACGGCCAGCAACACGACTTCGGGCAGTTCGCCGCGCCTCGGGTCACGCTACATGTCAAAAGCGCCACAGCGCTGCCGTATCTGCTCGAACCGAGCCTCGACAATCTGGGCGAGGCGTATGTGAAGGGCAAGATCGACATCGAAGGCAAGCTGTCGGACATCATCAACATCGGCTATCAGCTGGCGCGCAACACCGTCACGAGCGCGAGCAAGCTGGCGCGCGTACGGCGCTACTTCCATCACTCGAAGTCGTCGGACAAGAAGGCCATTCAGTATCACTACGACGTCTCGAACGAGTTCTACAAGCTGTGGCTCGACGAGAACATGGTGTACTCGTGTGCGTACTTCGAGAATGGCGATGAAGATCTCGCCACCGCGCAGATCAAGAAGATCGACCACATTCTCACCAAGATCCAGTTGCAACCGGGGCAGCGTCTGCTCGATATCGGCTGCGGCTGGGGCGCGCTCGTCCTGCGCGCGGCGCAGAAATTCGGCGCCCAGTGCGTCGGCGTGACGCTGTCGCAGAACCAGTTCGATCTCGCTACCGCACGCGTGAAAGCCGCCGGCCTGGAAAACCAGATCGAGATTCGTCTGCAGGATTATCGCGACATCGACGGACAGTTCGACCGCATCACCAGCGTCGGTATGTTCGAGCACGTCGGCCGCAAGAATCTGCCGGGCTACTTCCAGAAGATCCACGATCTGCTCGTCGACGACGGCGTCGCCATGAATCACGGCATCACGTCGAGCGATTCGGACAGCGGCGAAACCGCGCTGGGCGGTGGCGAATTCATCGACCGCTATGTCTTTCCGGACGGCGAACTGCCGCACATCAGCCTCGCGCTCGAAGCGATGCAGCGCGGCGGGCTCGAAGCGGTTGACGTCGAAAGCCTGCGCCGTCACTATGCGCACACGCTGGACATCTGGGCGGAAAACTTCGAGGCGCATGCGGACGAAGCCCGCAAGCTGGTCGACGACGAAAAATTCCGCATCTGGCGCGTGTACCTCGCCGGTTGCGCGTACGCGTTCGAAACCGACGACGTCTCGATCTTCCAGGTGGTCTGCCGCAAAGCCGGTCGCAGTGCGAAGACCCTGCCGTGGTCGCGCCGCTATATGTATGACAAATCGCTGTGATACGGTTGCGCCGCGGCGATGTGCCTCGCCGCGTTCCGGAGCTGCGTGCATTGCACGGCGGGCCGACGCGGCGCAAACCTTAAACAGCAGGTCGAACATCGATGGACCAGAGCGGGACAAGCGAAGTTGAACAGCCTGTGAGCGGCGAGCAGGACGCACAGGCCGACACCGTGCAGTTCGATCTGTTCGGGATGCCGGTGGAGCAAACGCCGGCCAAGTCCGATGCCGGCGGCAAGCCGCGCCCGGCGCCTGGCGAGGCCGACTTCGTGCCTGCAACCGCAGTTGCAGCGGCAGCCGCCACGGCGCAGCCTGAGCCGCGACGTCAGCCGCGCGCGCAGGCAAGCAGCGCCACCTCACTTTGGCAGGATGAGGAGGTGGTGCCTGCAGGCGCGGCCGATCCTGATTCCAACGCCGCGCCAGTCGCTGCCCCTCACTCACTGAAAAAACGCCGCTCGCGCGACGTTCTCGCCGCGGCCCCCTCTCCTGAACTCCTGGCGCTCGCCGCCGAACTGCCGTCGCAGGTCCATCTCGGCACATCGACATGGTCGTTTCCGGGCTGGAACGGCATCGTCTACGGTGACGACTACAGCAACAGCAAACTCTCGCGCGAAGGTTTGACGGCTTATGGCGCGCATCCGCTGTTAAAGACAGTCAACATCGACCGGTCGTTTTACCAGGCGCTCAGCGTCACCGAATACTTACGCTACGCACAGCAGGTACCGGAGCACTTCCGCTTCATCGTCAAAGCGCCGATGACGATCACCGACGCCACCGTGCGCGCCGAACGCGGTGAGCCGGTCTCGTTGAACCCCTGCTTTCTGAACGCGCAAATGGCGATCGACGAGTTTGTCACGCCGTGTCTCGAAGGTCTCGGCGCGAAAGCCGGTGCGCTGGTGTTCCAGCTCTCGCCGCTGCCCGACCAGATGCTCGCGCAACCAGCGGCATTCATCGAGCGCCTCGCCGAGTTCCTGACTGCGCTGCCGAAATTGCCTGAAGGCACGTGCTACGCGATTGAAATCCGCGACGCGAGTTTGCTCACGCCGCGTTTCATCCGCACGCTAAAAGCGGCGGGGGTGCGGTATTGCGTGGGGATTCATGCACGGATGCCTGATCCGCTGCGTCAGGCGGCAGCGCTCGCGCTGCTGGACGGCGAGCCGGCCGGCCCGCTGATCGTCCGCTGGAGTTTGCACGGCGGCTTCAAATACGAGCAGGCGAAGGCCAAGTACGAACCGTTCAACCAGCTGGTCGATCAGGATCCGGCAACCCGCGCCTCGCTCGCCGAGCTGGCCGCGCGCTATGCGCTGGCCGGCCAGCCGGTGGTGATCGCGGTCAACAACAAGGCTGAAGGTTCCGCGCCATTAAGCTGCGTGGAACTGGCGCGGGAGATCATCGAAGCGTATGCGCGCCTGGCTCACGAGCACGAATACGAGGATGAGCAAACGCGGCCGGACGAGCCCGAATAGCACAACGGCGCAGAACCCGGCAAGGCGGGCTAAGCGACGCCGCGCCGACTCAGCTCGCTTTGATCCGATGCGCGAACTTCTGACGAAACTTCGCGACCTTCGGCGCCACCACGAACGAGCAGTACCCCTGATTGGGATGCTGCGCGAAATAGTTCTGGTGATACGCTTCGGCCGGCCAGTAGTTGCCGTCGAGCGGCAGCACCTGGGTGACGATCTGGCCGTCGTAGATAGCCTGTTCGCCGATCTCGCTGATCGCCTGCCGGGCCGTTTCACGCTGCGCGTCGGAATGGGTAAAAATCACCGAGCGGTATTGCGTGCCCACATCGTTGCCCTGCCGGTTCAACTGGGTCGGATCGTGGATCACGAAAAAAATATCGAGAATCTCGCGATAGCTGATCTTCGCCGGATCGAAGTCGACGTTCACGACTTCCGCGTGGCCCGTCACACCATCGCATACCTGTTCATAGGTCGGCCGCTGCGTCTGGCCGCCCGCATAGCCCGACTCCACCGCGTTCACGCCTTCGACGCCCAGATACACCGCTTCGAGGCACCAGAAACACCCGCCACCAAGAGTGGCGACTTCGCCTGTCTGACTCATGCTGCTTGCTCCTTGATTCCCATAGTCGGCTGATGCCTGCCTCACCTGATCGCAACGCTCATGCCTGCGTCGAGACTTTCCAGCTTAGCGGTTTTTCCATTTACCGGCAGGCGTCGCGGCCAGTCCACCGCGATTACAGTTAAAATTGGGACAAATCGACGATTTTCACTATGACTTTTGAATCATTTGTTTCCGGCCGCACGCGCGATGGGTTCAGCCCGGGCTTCACCCGGTGCGGCACCAAGGCTTCCGCCCAATGAAGCGCGCCAGCCCACCCAATTTCGACCAGCCCGCCTTTAAACAGGCGCTCAGCCAATTCGCCACCGGTGTCACTGTCATTACAACGCGCGCAGCGTCCGGCCAATTGATCGGCATCACGGCCAGCTCGTTCAATTCGGTTTCGCTCAATCCGCCGCTGGTGCTGTGGAGCCTCGCGACGCGCTCGGCGTCGATGCCGGTGTTCCGGGCGAACAGTCATTACGTGGTCAATGTGTTGGCTGCGTCACAGCTCGATCTGTGCAAACGCTTCGCCACGGTGAAGGGCGATCGTTTCGAAGGCGTTTCGCATGCCGAAGGCGACACCGGCATGCCGGTGCTCGACGGCGCGCTCGCCTGGTTCGAATGCCATAACCGCAGCCGTTACGAAGAAGGCGACCACGTGATTTTCGTCGGCGAGGTGGAGCGCTGCGGCGTCCACGAGCATGCTGCGGGGATTGCGCCGCTGGTCTTCCAGAACGGCCAGTTTCACGGACTCAAGCGACTCTGAACGCGGCGCCGGTGTGTCTGCATATCAACAGCGGCAGCAAGTAACGGTACATGCCGATGCAAGCTGACCGGCCGCTCGCATTCAACTATGCGACGCGCTGTGTCCGCTGGTTTTCGGCACGAGCGACACTGGCACGCCCGAATCTTCCTTCAGCGTCTGCAGCACGATATTCGAACGAATATCCATCACGCCAGGCGCTTTATAAAGACACTGCAGCACGAAATCCGAATAGTGTTTGAGATTGTGCGCGAGCACCCGCAGCAGATAATGGGTCTCGCCGGTCACGACAAACGCGCCGACCACTTCCGGCCAATCCCGCACCGCCTCCGCAAAACGCTCGTGCCAGTTCTCCTGGTCGTTGCGCATCGACACCTGCACAAACGCTTCCAGCTCGAAACCCAGCACTTCGCGATTCAGACACGCGCGGTAATGTTCGATGACGCCCTGCTCTTCGAGCAGGCGCAGGCGTCGTAGACAGGCCGATGGCGAGAGCGAAATGCGCTCCGCGAGGTCAAGATTGCTGATCCGTCCTTCTTGCTGAAGCACCGTCAAGATACGGCAATCGGTGGCGTCGAGCGAGATCGCGTTCATATTCGGTCTCCCTTTCCCATTTGTCTCAAATTATGTTCCAAGACACTGAGCAGAAGGAGATTTTTTCGCAATCACATTTCGCGGCAAGCCACCTATCATTCCGGGATAGACACAATCCGCCGATGGAGACATGGACACACTCTGGGACATCACCCCCGCCGTCGATACCGCGACGCCCGTCTGGCCCGGCGATACGCCGGTCGGCATCGAACGCGTATGGCGCATGGAGGCGGGCTCGCCCGTCAACGTCGCGCGACTGACCTTGTCGCCGCACACCGGCGCCCACACCGACGCCCCGCTTCACTACGACGCAGAAGGCGCCGCGATCGGGCAAGTTCCGCTCGACGCGTACCTTGGACGCTGCCGTGTGATTCATTGCATCGGCGCTTCGCCTGTTGTCACGCCACAACACCTGAGCGGCACGCTCGACGACCTGCCGCCGCGAGTCTTACTACGCACTTACAAAAGCGCGCCGACTGCGGGCTGGGACAGCGCATTCTGCGCGGTCGCGCCCGAAACAATCGATCTGCTGGCCGCGAAAGGTGTCAAGCTGATCGGCATCGATACGCCCTCGCTCGATCCGCAGGAATCGAAGACGATGGACGCGCACCACCGGATTCGCGCGCACCGCATGGCGATCCTCGAAGGCATCGTGCTGGATGCCGTCGCGCCCGGTGACTACGAACTGATCGCGCTGCCGCTCAAGCTGACTACGCTCGACGCGAGCCCCGTGCGCGCGGTGTTGCGTGCGCTGCCAGAAGCTCGCTGATCATCGACGCCCTGCAAATTGAATCACCGAACTCATCGCATCCACCGAACTCTCTGATCTGACTGACTGGACCATCATGAACACTCGTGAAGAAGCACTGGCGCTCGATAGCGCCGACCCGCTCGCAACGCTGCGCGACCAGTTCGCGCTGTCGCCGACCACCATCTATCTCGACGGCAACTCGCTCGGCGTTCCGCCGGCCGCCGCCGCACAACGCGCGCAGACAGTGATCGGCGCCGAGTGGGGCGAAGGTCTGATCCGCAGCTGGAACACCGCCGGCTGGTTCGAATTGCCGCGCCGCCTTGGCAACAAGCTCGCGCCGCTGATCGGTGCAGCCGAAAACGAAGTGGTCGTCACCGATACGATTTCGATCAACCTGTTCAAGCTTTTGTCGGCTGCCGTGCGCTTGGCAAACGCACGCGATCCGAAACGTCGCGTGATCGTTTCCGAGCGTTCGAATTTCCCGACCGATCTGTACATCGCACAAGGGCTGATCGAACAGCTCGACCGCGGCTATGAACTGCGACTCGTCGACGATCCGTCCGAGTTGCCCGCTGCGATCGGCGACGACACCGCAATCGCCATGATCACGCACGTGAACTATCGCACCGGCTACATGCACGACATGGCCGCGCTGACCAACCTGATCCACGACAAGGGCGCGCTCGCGCTGTGGGACCTCGCACATTCGGCAGGCGCGGTGCCGGTCGACCTGAATGCCGTCGGCGTCGACTACGCAGTAGGGTGCACGTACAAGTATCTGAATGGCGGCCCGGGTTCGCCCGCATTCGTTTGGGTGCCCAAGCGTCATCAAAACGATTTCGCGCAGCCGTTGTCCGGCTGGTGGGGACATCGCGCGCCATTCAAGATGGACCCGGCGTATCAACCCGATGACGGCATCGGCCGCTTCCTGTGCGGCACGCAGCCGATGGTGTCGATGTCGCTCGTCGAATGCGGGCTCGATGTGTTCCTGCAAACGGATATGCAGGCGATCCGCGCGAAGTCGCTCGCGCTGACCGATTTGTTTATCGAACTGGTCGAAGCGCGTTGCGGCGAGTTTCCTTTGAAGCTCGTGACGCCGCGTGCGCATGCACAGCGCGGTTCGCATGCGAGCTTCGAGCATCCGCATGGGTATGAAGTGATGCAGGCGTTGATCGCGCGTGGCGTGATCGGCGACTATCGCGAGCCTCATGTGCTGCGGTTCGGTTTTACGCCGCTGTACACGCGCTTTGTCGACGTATGGGATGCGGTCGAGACGCTGCGCGATGTGCTTGCGCAAGAGACCTGGCGGGCACCTGAATTTGCCGCCCGCGGCGCTGTGACCTGAGGAGCGCGCGATGACCGATCACATGCAAACGCCGGGATTGCCGGAAGAGAAACCGGCGCAAGGGTGCCCGTTTGGGTATGGCAGCGGGGCTGCTCAGGCGGCGTCTCCTGGTTCCGCTGCGCAGCTGGCTCCTTCGGCTTCAGATTCCGGCGACGGCTGGCATGACGCGCAGCTCGATTTTTCGGAGTCGATGAGTTACGGCGACTATCTGTCGCTGGGGACGGTGTTGGACGCGCAGCATCCATTGTCGCCGGATCACAATGAGATGCTGTTCATCATCCAGCATCAGACGAGCGAGTTGTGGATGAAGCTCGCGCTGTACGAGTTGCGCGCGGCGTTGAAAGCAGTGCATCGCGATGAATTGCCGCCGGCGTTCAAGATGCTTGCTCGCGTGTCGCGCATCATGGAGCAGCTTGTGCAGGCATGGAGTGTTCTCGCAACGATGACCCCGTCCGAGTACACGGCGATGCGACCTTATCTGGGTAGCTCTTCCGGGTTTCAGTCTTATCAGTATCGGCAGATCGAGTTTTTGCTCGGCAATAAGAATGAGCAGATGCTGAAGCCGCATGCACATCGGCCGGATGTTCTTGCTGAGGTGACGGCTTCGCTGGAAGCGCCTTCGTTTTACGACGAGGTGGTTCGGCTGCTGTCGCGGCGTGGGTTTGAGATTTCACCGTCGAGGTTGGATCGTGATTGGACGCAGCCGACTACGCATGATGCTTCTGTTGAGGCTGCGTGGCTGGAGGTCTATCGGAATCCTTCGCAACATTGGGAGTTGTATGAGATGGCGGAGGAACTTGTCGATCTCGAGGATGCGTTTCGACAGTGGCGGTTTAGGCATGTGACGACGGTTGAGCGGATTATCGGATTCAAGCAAGGCACGGGCGGTACGAGTGGTGCGCCTTATCTGCGGAAGATGCTCGATGTGGTTTTGTTTCCTGAGCTTTGGCATGTGAGGACGATGCTTTAAAGCGTCTTTGTGTCTTTGCGTCTTTGCGTCTTTGTGTCTTTGCGTCTTTGCCAATGCGCGATGCATTGGCAACGTTCACGAAACACGTGGCAACCCGTAGACACGTCGGTTTGAATGTAAAGATTGGTCATAACTCGCGCGTTTAGCCTGTGCGGTTGATCGTCTTGAAAAACGGTTGGGTTAGATTTCTATTTGCCGTTGGAAAGACGGCCGGGTGTGAGAGCCCGCAGCGCAAAGCCGCACTATCTGCGAAAGTGGAGAGTGCGCAACCAGACACGTCTATGTCTATGGGCGGGCTGTGGTGAGGGAGTCGCAAGGCTCGCCGGTTTTGGTTTTGCGCCCGGTCTCTCAAACTCGCTACGTGCCCGCTCACCCAACGATTAGTTCGCGAGTGTCGGGCGATTCACGAACGCACCGGAAATCGCACATGGCCAAAACCACCAAGAAAACTCAACCTGCATCACGCCCGCCTGTTGATGCGCTCCAGTACGAAAAACTTGCACTGTCGGCGTTTGGAGCATGCGACCGACAAATCCGACAGCTTCGAACACTGATTGATCTCGCAGCGAGCATCAATCGATGCCCTGCTACGACGGTTGAGGAAAGACGCCGTGAGCGCAACCTGCTGGAACACTTGCTCTATACCGTCGAGCAATACCAGCAGGAAGTTGAATGCGACCGCGATCTGTACCAGGTGATTGCGCTCGATGCGAAGGGAGTTGCCCACAGTCGCATCACGGCCAAACTTGCGGCACAGCTTCTTTCAGATGCTGCGCAGGCGGGACGCGATGCAGGGGAAACGGCAGCCGAAACCGAGGCTGCGCCAGACAATGCTGTGACGCGCAAGCAGGAACGCGTAAAAACTGCCGTATGTGCGCGGGCTGACGCAAAGCAGGCGACGGCGAAGCACTAGCGCGCTCTAGAGTCGTCGACCTGCAAGCTAACGAAAGCCAACTACTCACACGAAGGGCCAAGTGGACTAGAGCGTGTTAGGAACTTTGGAGTACTGGTACTGCATGAACAAGCATGAGCATGGTGAAGACCACGAAATGAAGCCCGGCAAGTGTTTCGGGTAGCCTTTCGTAATCACGCGCGAGGCGGCGGAATCGATTAAGCCAGC
>NZ_DASRSY010000103.1:0-8415 GCF_035656215.1 Paraburkholderia sp. | reverse complement strand
GGAAACTCGAAAAGCAGTACTTCGACGTCGATATTTATCCTGGCCACTGAATGGATCACCCAACGGAGCACTGCACCGGTTAGTGACCCACTCGCTGAGTGGACCTCCTGCCCAGCAACAGGTCAGGCAAGCAGCAACACGCAGCACCACGAAACTCGGGGCTCGCCCGCATGGGCTTTCCCAGGGCTTCGTAATACAGTCGCAAGAGATTCAAAACGCAGCCTCAAAAACAGCTTCAAACCCGATTCAGAACAAGAGTCGAAAAGCGCGCTGCAAGACCGGCAACGGTCATGCAGTCATGATTTGCACAGCGGTGCGCTGTGCACCGCAGGAAACGGCGAGCTCAGGCTCGCGGCAAACGCGGTGCAGAGCTGGCCGCGTCTTTCGCGGTGCGTCACAAACGCATTGTCAAGGACCCATATGTTCCTTCAAGGCTACGGCCCGCTGCTTCTTAACGGCACCTGGCAAACCGTCAAACTGGCGGTGTTGTCGCTGGCGTTCGCTTTTGTGCTGGGCCTGCTCGGCGCGGCGGCGAAACTGTCGAAGAATCGCTTGTCCTATAGTGTCGGCACTGTCTACACGACGCTCGTGCGCGGCGTGCCCGACCTGGTGCTGATGCTGCTGCTCTTCTACAGCATCCAGATCTGGCTGAATAACCTGACCGACCTGCTCGGCTGGGATCAGATCGACATCGACCCGTTCGTGGCCGGTGTCGCGGTGCTGGGCTTCATCTACGGCGCGTACTTCACCGAGACTTTCCGCGGCGCGTTCCTCGCGGTGCCGCGCGGCCAGCTCGAAGCGGGCGCGGCCTATGGCATGACCAGCTGGCAGGTGTTCTCGCGGGTGATGTTCCCGCAGATGATGCGCTTCGCGCTGCCCGGCATCGGCAATAACTGGCAGGTGATGGTGAAAGCCACCGCGCTGGTGTCGATCATCGGTCTCGCGGATGTGGTCAAGGCCTCGCAGGATGCGGGCAAGGGCACGCTGCGGTTCTTCTTCTTCACCCTGCTCGCAGGGGCGATCTATCTCGTCATCACCACAGTGTCCAACTTCGTGCTGATGTACCTCGAAAAGCGTTACTCGACCGGCGTACGAAAGGCGGATCTATGATCGAGATCATTCAGGAATACTGGCGCAACTATCTTTATAGCGACGGCTACCGCCTCACCGGCGTCGTGATCACGCTGTGGCTGCTGGTAGTGTCGATCGGACTCGGCTTCTGCCTGTCGATCCCCCTCGCGGTCGCGCGCGTGTCGAAGAAGAAGTGGCTGGCCGGCCTGGTGTGGCTGTATACGTATATCTTTCGCGGCACGCCGCTCTACGTGCAACTGCTGCTCTGCTACACCGGCTTGTATAGCCTCGAAATCATTCGCAATCACGAGCTGACCAACGCGTTCTTCCGCGACGGCATGCATTGCACGCTGCTCGCGTTCACGCTGAACACCTGCGCGTACACCACCGAAATTTTCGCGGGCGCGATCAAGGCCACGCCTTACGGCGAGATCGAAGCGGCGCGCGCGTATGGCATGTCGTCGTTCACGCTGTACCGGCGCGTGATTCTACCGTCCGCGCTGCGCCGCGCGTTGCCGTACTACAGCAATGAAGTGATCCTGATGCTGCACGCCACCACCGTCGCGTTCACCGCGACCGTGCCGGACATTCTCAAGATCGCGCGCGACGTGAACTCGGCCACGTATCAGTCGTTCAATGCGTTCGGCCTCGCCGCCCTGCTCTATCTGTTTATTTCTTTTGCGCTCGTGTGGCTGTTTCGCCGCGCGGAGCGTCACTGGCTCGCTTACCTGCGGCCGCAAGGCAAGTAACTAAAAAAGGGCACTGCGCCCCCAAGCAAGTAAGCCCGCCAAGGATCCCGATGAACACCAGGAAGCAAAAGCTCTTCGTTGACGAGCTTCACAAACAGTACGGCGACAACGAAGTCCTCAAGGGCGTGTCGCTGAAGGCCGACGCCGGCGACGTAATCAGCGTGATCGGCTCGTCCGGTTCGGGTAAGAGCACGATGCTCCGCTGCATCAACTTCCTCGAACAGCCGAACTCCGGGCGCATCTTTGTCGATGGCGAAGAGGTCCGCACGCAGATCGCCAAAAACGGCGCCTTGCGCGTGTCCGATCCGAAGCAGTTGCAGCGCGTGCGCACCAGGCTGTCGATGGTGTTCCAGCACTTCAACCTGTGGTCGCACATGAACGTGCTCGAGAACATCATCGAGGCGCCGGTCAACGTGCTGGGTCTGAAGCGCAAGGAGGCCGAAGAGCGGGCACGTGAGTATCTGGAGAAAGTGGGCCTCGCACCGCGGCTGGAAAAACAGTACCCGTCGCATCTGTCGGGCGGCCAGCAGCAACGCGTGGCAATTGCACGCGCGCTGGCCATGCATCCGGATGTCATGCTGTTCGACGAACCGACTTCCGCACTCGATCCCGAGCTGGTCGGCGAAGTGCTCAAGGTCATGCAGACGCTCGCCGAAGAAGGTCGCACGATGATCGTCGTCACGCATGAAATGGCGTTCGCGCGCAACGTATCGAATCACGTGATGTTCCTGCATCAAGGCCGCGTCGAAGAAGAAGGCCATCCGGACGAGGTCTTCAGGAACACGAAGAGCGAACGGCTCAAGCAGTTCCTTTCCGGCAGCCTTAAATGAGACTGTCGTACAACCTGGTATTTGGGTTGTAGTCAAAGTAGCATTACAAGGCGCTTACGAGCGCCTTTTTTACTTCGCTCACCTGTGCATTCCGGCCGTTCTGGCCTCGAAAATGCCCCTGAACCGGCCTCGAGCCATCCTCCTCCCGCCCTACTCTGCTGCATTTGAAGCGTCAATAGTGGCAATCCTTAACGTTGCTCGTCCCAATCCGTGATTCCCTTACGGCATAAGGGTTTCCCGCCTTTTTTGGGACGTTGCGACGCTTCCCCGTGCATATTCGTATTGCAATTTGGAGACACCGGCCCAGGCCGGTACTAATTTCTTCTCCCACTGAAGTGTATTTTTGATAAATTAGTAACCAGAGTAGCAAAACGAAGTTCATTAAAAGTAGTTTCACTTCAAAGCAACAGAGGAGAACCGGTCGGCGAGGGATCGGCATGACGCAAAGAATAGCCCGTTGAGGCTATCCGTCACGGCAGGAGACCCAATCCACCCGCTAATCTCCCTGGTACCGATTTCTGTTCGGCGCGCTTGCGTCCGAACACCATTCGCAGTACTGGGTTTCACTTTTTGACAGGGTATGGAGGAGAAGATGAAGAAAGCTTTGCTCGCCGCTGCGCTAATGACAGCCGGTGTAGTTGCTCACGCCCAAAGCAGCGTGACGCTGTACGGCCGCCTTGACGCTGGCCTGGAATACATGTCGGGCGTTCCGCAAGGCGTCGGTGCAAATGGTCAGTCAACTGGCAGCACGAACCGTTTCAAAGCAGAAAGCGGTGACTGGGGTACCAGCCTGTGGGGCATGAAGGGCGTTGAGGACATCGGTGGCGGCAACAAGGTCCTGTTCCAGTTGGAAGGCTCCTTCAACACGATGAACGGCACGGGCCCTGGCGGCGGCGGTCTCTTCAATCGTTGGGCAACGGTCGGTCTGTCGAACGATCAGTACGGTACGTTCACGATGGGCCGTATGCTGTTCATCTCGAACGGCGTGTGGGACTTCGACCCGTTCGGTCAATCGAACTGGTCGTCGGCATCGCTGGTGCGTGGCCGCAACTGGCCGCAATCGAGCAACAACTTCGCGTACCAGTCGCCGAAGATCGCGGGCTTTGACTTCTACGGTCAATACGCGCTGTCGAACGCAACGAACTGGAACGGCAACGGCACGACCGCTCAAGGTCGCGAAGCTGGCGCACAGGTCACCTACACGAACTCGCTGTTCCAGGTTCGCGGCCTGTACGACGAAATCCGCAATCCGGCAAACGGTACGCTCTGGGGTGGTGGAGTCGGCGCCAATGGAAATGCGCTGAATACGTCGAACGGCGTGTTCGCGGCATCGCGTGAATACTCAGCGTTGGTCAACGTGTTCCTCGGCCAGTTCAAGATTCAGGGCGCTTACCAGGCAGTCCGT
The DNA here is from genome assembly GCF_035656215.1 of Paraburkholderia sp. Lineage (GTDB taxonomy): Bacteria > Pseudomonadota > Gammaproteobacteria > Burkholderiales > Burkholderiaceae > Paraburkholderia. The sequence continues at coordinate 4,360 of NZ_DASRSY010000103.1, read as the reverse complement.
TCGGCAGGTGCAACGGGCGTTCTGCCAGGCCAGCCGACCACCCTCGATCACGAATGGGGCGGCGTGACGTGGCAAGCAACGCCAGCTGCAGCACTGATCGCAGCGGTGTACCACGTCAACGGCAACAACGGCGCGGGCAATGCAACGATCTACACGGTTGGCGGTTCGTACAACCTGTCCAAGCGCACGTTGCTGGATATCCAGCTCGCGACGGCACGCAACAGCAAGAATGCTAACTTTGGCCTGAATGCTGACAACGCCGGCAGGTCCACTGCAACGGACAATCCGCTGCCGGGTCACCAGCAATCGGGTGTGTATGCAGGTATTCAACACTCGTTCTAATCGAACGGTGTGCCCCGAGGGGACTTCCTTCGGGGCGTAGTAACGAGTTCTTCAAGAGAATCTTTTTCACGCTGCTGCGAGAGGCGCGTATCGGTGCGATGTCCGAAAGGGTATCGCACCGTTTTTTATTTGTGCGCGCGGTTTTGCCACTGCCCCGGCGCACCTGATCGGTGCGCGCGTTGTGCGGGTGCCAATACCAGCGCTTTAACTCTCCGTTTTAACAGTGCGAGCCGAGCCGCTCAAACCGCGGCTTCGTTTTCCTCGCCCGTGCGAATCCGGATCACACGCTCCACGTCCGCGACGAAAATCTTGCCGTCACCGATCTTGCCGGTGCGTGCCGCGCCAATGATCGCGTCGATCACCTGATCGCACTGGTTATCCGCAACAACCACTTCGATCTTCACTTTCGGCAGAAAGTCGACCACATACTCTGCACCACGATAGAGCTCAGTGTGACCTTTTTGCCGGCCGAAGCCTTTGACTTCAGTAACGGTCAACCCCGTGAGGCCGACTTCAGCGAGCGCCTCGCGCACTTCGTCGAGTTTGAACGGTTTGATGACTGCAGTGATGCGCTTCATGGCGGACCTCGTCTCGTGACTGGAAGGTTGAAAGGGAAATGGATGATTTTTATTCTACGCTGCGCCGGATGCGTTGCGGCGATCCGGTGGTCCGGCAATCCGGTGGTCCGGCAATCCGGTGGTCCAGCAATCCGGCGCGCGCTTCTCGTCTGCTATGGGGTAAGGCCACAGCAGACGTTCGCTTCTCACTGAACCGGTTCGGTGTAGCACGACGTAATCGGATACCGCCAGTCGCGACCGAACGCGCGATGCGTGACGCGAATGCCGATCGGCGCCTGACGGCGTTTGTACTCGTTGATCTTGATGAGGCGCGTGACGCGTTTGACGTCGTCGACCGCATAGCCGGCCGCAATGATTTCCGCCAGCGAGCGGTCCTCTTCCATGTACATGCGCATGATCGCGTCGAGCACGTCGTACGGCGGCAAGCTGTCCTGATCGGTCTGGTTATCGCGCAGTTCGGCCGACGGCGCGCGCGTCAGAATCCGCTCGGGAATCACGTCCTGCTTATCGAAGGTGGTGGCCTGGTTGCGGTAATGGCACAGCTTGTAGACCAGTGTCTTGGCAATGTCCTTTATCACCGCGAAGCCGCCGGCCATGTCGCCGTAGAGCGTGCAGTAACCCACCGCCATCTCGCTCTTGTTGCCGGTGGTCAGCACGATCGAGCCGAACTTGTTCGACAGCGCCATCAGCAAAGTGCCGCGGATGCGGGCCTGAATGTTTTCTTCGGTGGCGTCTTCGGCGCGGCCCGCGAATTCTTCGGCCAGCGAGCCGCGGAACGCGTCGAACATCGGCGCGATCGCGATTTCGTCGTAACGTACGCCAACGCGACGTGCCATCTCGGCGGCGTCGGTGGTTGAAATGTCCGCGGTATAGCGCGACGGCATCATCACCGCGCGCACGCGATCCGCGCCCAACGCATCGCACGCAACGGCCAGCACCAGCGCCGAATCCACGCCACCCGACAGACCGATCAGCGCGCCCGGGAAACCGTTCTTGTTGATGTAGTCGCGCACACCCATCACGAGCGCGGCATACACCTGCGCTTCGAGCGAGAGCTCCGGCGCGATCGCCGTGGGCACCGGCTTGCTACCGTCGAACTCGACAATCGCGGTGCCTTCCTCGAACTGCGCCATCTTCGCGACCAGTTCGCCCTTTTCATCGAGCACGAACGAGCCGCCGTCGAACACCAGTTCGTCCTGCGCGCCGACCATGTTCACGTAGACCATGGGCAAGCCGGTCTCGCGAATCCGCGCACGCAGAATATCGAAGCGCACCGCTTCCTTGTTCAGGTGATACGGCGAGCCGTTCGGAATCAGCAGCACTTGCGCGCCCGCCGCCTTTGCCATTTGCGCGGCCGACGCATGCCACGCGTCCTCGCAAATCACTACGCCGTACTTCACACCGTCCAGTTCGAACACGAACGGCTTCGGGTCGGAAGCGAAGTAGCGCTTCTCGTCGAACACCTCGGTATTGGGCAAATCCTGCTTGCGATAGGTGCCGACCACTTCCCCGTCGACGATCAGCGAGGCCGCGTTGAAAGTATCGACCGGCGGGACGCCGCGCTGGATCGGCGCGTTTGCATTACCATGGCCGTGCGCCGCGCTGTTCGCCACCGCGTGTGTAACATCCCGCAGCGGATGGCCGACGATCACATGCAAGCCGGCGAAGGGCTTCAGTTGCGTGGCCAGATCGGCGAGCGCTGCCGCACTCGCGGTGTAGAACGCGGGACGCAGCAACAGATCTTCGGGCGGATAGCCGGACAGCGCGAGTTCAGGCGCAATCAGCAGCTTCGCACCATCGTTGTGCGCAGCGCGCGCGGCAGCGACAATCTTCGCGACATTGCCGGCGAAGTCGCCGACGGTGACATTGATTTGAGCAAGAGCGATTCGGGTCTTCATGGCAGGATCGACAGGCAAGCCAGACGGCTTGCGAGTACCGCGGCTGGTTGGCTCGACGGAACGGACAAATCGGATAAACGAACGACGCATCGCACCAAGCCTGCGTCGCTCATTGGGAACAGTCACACAGATTGAACCAGGAACGCTTTGATTATCGCACGGGCATTCTGGCGTCGCCTTCCGAGGTGGATGCCGCTGAATGGAATGCCCTCCTCGCCCAGCAAGCACAACCCACGCCGTTTCTGCGGCACGAGTTTTTGAGCGCGCTGCACGCGACCCGATGCGCGGTCGCCGATACCGGCTGGGCGCCGCAATTCGTCACGCTCACCGACCCACGCACGGACAAGCTCGCGGCCGCCGCGCCCGTGTATCTGAAGGGGCACTCGTACGGCGAATACGTGTTCGATTGGGCCTGGGCCGATGCGTACAAGCGCAACGGTCTGCCGTATTACCCAAAGCTGCTGTGCGCGGTGCCGTTCACGCCGGTGCAAGGCAACCGGCTGTTGTCGGCGGATGCGCATGCCCTCCGGCATTTGGCCGCAACGCTGATGGCGTTCGCCGAGCAGGCCGACGTGTCATCGCTGCACGTGCTGTTTCCAACCGAAACGGAAGGCGCTGCGCTGACCGATATGGGCATGATGCAACGCGAAGGCGTGCAGTTCCACTGGCTGAACGACGGCTATCGCGACTTCGACGATTTCCTCTCCACGCTCGAACAGAAGAAGCGCAAGAACATCCGTGCGGAGCGTCGCAAGGTACAGGAAGCCGGCGTGACGATGCGCCGGATCCGCGGCGAGGATATCCAGGACGCCGACTGGCGATTCTTCAGCAAATGTTATCGGCAAACCTACCGCGAGCACTTTTCGAGCCCATATCTGAACCTCGATTTCTTCCGCATGATCGGCGCGTCGATGCCGGAAAATCTGCTGCTGGTGATCGCCGAATACGAAGGTAAGCCGATCGCCAGCTCGCTCGTGATCTACCAGCGCGACGCGAAAACCGGCGGCACCTTATACGGCCGCTACTGGGGTGCACTCGAACATGTGCCCTGTTTGCACTTCGAAACCGCGTACTATCAGCCGCTCGAATTCTGCATCGAAGAAAAGCTCGGTGCGTTCGAAGGCGGCGCGCAGGGCGAGCACAAGATGGCTCGCGGGTTTTTGCCGACTGTGACGCGCTCGGCGCATTGGCTCGCGCATCCGGCCTTCGCCGATGCGGTCGGCCACTTCCTCGACAACGAAAAGAACAGCATCCACGCGTATGTGGACGAGCTGCGCGAACACAATCCGTTCAAAGGCTAAAAGCGTTCCCATGGCGTGGTTTCTCTATTTGCTCGAATGCTCGGACGGCAGCGTCTACACCGGCATTGCCACCGACGTGCAGGCGCGTTTCGACAAGCACGTGAGCGGCGTGGGCGCGCGTTATACGCGTTCGCGCAAGCCGGTGCGGGTGTTGGTGTCGTTCGAGTTGGCGAACCGTTCGAGTGCGTCGAGTGCGGAGTATTGGGTCAAGCGGTTGTCGCCTTCTGAAAAGCGGGCGCTG
>NZ_DASRSY010000102.1:0-28702 GCF_035656215.1 Paraburkholderia sp. | reverse complement strand
AGGATGCGCCGGAGCCATCATGTTGAGGCATGTCAGGAAATTTCTATTGCTCGTGGTAGGCGCGTGCGCCTGTTCGATTGTGTTTTCCGGGGAACCGACGATGATTAATCCCTTGCTGTCCAAGCCGCGTCCGTGGTGCATCGGTCGCTTCGTGTTCGACCGGCCAGCGGCGAGCGAAATTTCAAATCAGCGATATGAGTTTCGAGGGGAGAAGTTAGGAACCCAGTACAACGTGTCACTCGCAACCTACCAAGCGAAAGTCGAGGCGCGGGAAAAGGAATTGCACACAAAGCGACGCATAGACCCGGGCAATAGAAATAAAGAGACAGGTCATTCATGGCTGGAAAAAGCATTTTCTCCAGTTAAGGACTCGAGGGTTTTTGTCTACCAGGATGCGGCGACAGATGGGGTTACGCTACCATTTGACACTGAAGGATATATCTACGACAAGGGCACCCTTTTCCATACGACCGGCGGAATTGGTTCGTCCGCGATTGGTAGTGCGGAGAATATTTATAGCGATACCTACCGCCGCATCAAGGCGCGCGATAACTGGTCCGTACCGACGGAATCGGGATTCTGCTTCGACGGCGGGATCGTCACGGGTTCATCGACCTATACCGAGGAGGTCAGCCAGTCGTTCGCATTGATGCCAGGTCGACCAGCGCTTCTGGTAATTCAGATGCGTGACGCGGTGGATGCGGACCAGAAAGAACCGTTGACACGGACACTTCCGCAATTGCGCGCGCAGATGGACCGGATGCCCGGCAGCTATCGTATTTTGCGTCAGGGCAAGCGCGTAATCGCTGGGATGGATGCAGAGGAAGTGGTGTTCGAACTCAAGGAGGGGGAGATCACCTCGTACCGTTTCTATCTGCTCTCGCCAGGCGACCCGAGTACGCTCGCAAAGCCGCATACGGCTATTCAATTGCTACTCGGCGCAAGCAGTCCTGATTTGACACCCGAGCAGGCGACTTCGCCTGTTGACGAAGCTGCGGCCCTTCTGACGTGGGATACGCTGTTAAACAGTTTGCGGCTGCGACCTGGCGCTTTGTGAGCGAGGATGACATGCGACGCTACGACATCCTAAAGGCCGACACGACCACGGTAGGCGGCATCGTTCAGGGTGGTGACGGGCAGGATATGCTGAATGGCCGGGAGCAGGCCTACGAGCACGATCCGGTGTGGTGTCCGGTGTGCAAGACGATCGGCAAGATTCAGTGCGACGGTCCCCGGATTTCAACGACCGGGCCGGATGGTCGGCAAGCGGCGCTGAGCGACGATCTTTGTATCTGTCAGTGTTCGCCGCCCCCGAAGCTCGTGGCGTCGCAGTCGGCGTCATATATCGAGGTGTGAACTGGGAGGATGTGATGGTCAGGAAAGTGATTGGTGTTGCGCTGCTGCTGGTACTGGTGGCGAGCCTGTCGAGTTGTGCGATGTTTACCTGTACCGCCCCTCCGGTGTGTTGATTGCGTGTGAGGCCCCCAGATTTCGACCATGGACCCGGATGGCCGCACAGCCAGCGTTTCGGGTTCTTCCAGAAACCGCGCGTCATAGTCCTGCCCTCTGTAGTGGACGCCGAGCACGGATACGGTATCGCCGGTCACCCGATACGCGATCATTCGAACGGGGACCTTCAGTTTTGCGTCTAGATGCAACAAAGCCGACTTAGTCGAGCCTGAATAATTCGGAGAGTCTCGTGCGACGGGGCTTTGAGGCCGAAATGGTGTTGTGAGATTTGCAGGAACCTGGCATGTATGGACCCGACGCCTTTTGCAAGCTTCTTTTTCCTGATGTCGAAACGGTCTGCATGCATGTATTCGGCTTGCCGTTGGGCGACTTGCCGAAGCACGCCCGCAGCCTTGATGAGATCCGCGCATTCTGTCCTTAGCACATTAGCGGCCTGTCCTATGGGACTGCCGTCCAGGTTCACAGGTTTCAGGATGCTGGTTCAACCATTTTCGTCATCACTTAGAGAAGCTTCGCAAACCACATGAATTGTCCGATAGTCCGGATGTTGGAGGGGTATCGCTCAAACGACTGCGCGCGGTGCAACATAGTCCGTGTCACCGCTCAGAAGTGCCTGGATGATGCGGGCGTTCTTGTTGGCCAGCGCGACCGCGGCGCAATTATGTCCACGTCGTGCGATCAGTTGCTGCAGCCAGACGCTGCGCGCATCCGTTTTCCCCGCGACATAGCGCAGCACGGCCCGTGCGCCGTGAATGAGTAGCGTGCGCAGATAGGTGTCGCCTCGCCTGCTGATGCCTTGCAGGCGAGGCTTGCCGCCGGAAGAATACTGTCGAGGCACCAGACCGAGCCACGCGGCCAGATGTCTGCCGTTGCGGAACTGTCGGGCGTCGCCGACTGCGCCAACGAGAGCCGTGGCGGTGATCGGGCCAATTCCGGGTACCCGGGCGATCTTCCTGCAAAGCGTCGAGTGCTTCATGAACGACTGGATGGAGCTTTCGAAGAAATGCAGACGCTCTTCGATCGCGGCGAGGTGCTGCAGCAGTTCGGTAAGCAGTGTCTGGCAGAACGATGTCAGCTCCTCACTGCAGGCGCGCAGCAGCTCCGGGATTGCTCGTCTGAAGGCTTGTGGTGAACGGGAGATGCTCAGACCTCGTTCGCCAAGCAGCCCGCGCATCTGGTTAATAAGCGCGGTGCGGTGGCGCACCAAGATCGCCCTCATGCGGTGTGCAGCCTGGATATCTTGCTGCTCGACCGATTTGATGCTCACAAAGCGCATGGTAGGTCGGCACGCGGCTTCGACGATGGCCTCCGCATCGTTACGGTCATTCTTATTGGTTTTGACGAATGGTGCGACATACTGCGGGCTGATCAGTTGCACCTCAATGCCCAGCGACTGGAAGCGGCGTGCCCAGTGATGCGCGGTACTGCACGCTTCCATCACCACCATTCGTGGCTTCAGCGTCTTGACGCTCTCAAGAAGCGAGCCGCGGGAAACCTTCGCGCGGTGCACCGCGCAACCGCGGCGGTCGGCACCGTGCAGCTGAAAGACCTGTTTGGCCAGATCAATGCCAAGGATGTGGATTTCCATGATGAACTCCAACTTGTCCAGATTGGGAAGTCAGTGTGCCCCGAAGGGGGCGTCGGGTCCATCTCAGTACATTAACGCGTGAATCCTGCATTTTTCGACGAGGTGCAGATGGGTCCGAAGACGCCTGTGACGGAGGGAGATTTCTTCCGGCAACCGCTGCGCGAACAGATCAACCTGAAGCATCCCCTGGTGCGCCTGACTGAGCTGATCAACTGGGGTCGGCTAGGCGTGTCGATGAGCGAGAGCTTCGTATCAGGCAGGGGGCGACCAGCGAGTTCGCCACGTCTGATTGCGGGGCTGCTGTATTTGCAGCACGCATTCGATCTGTCCGACGAAGAGGTCGTCTGGCAATGGGTGGAGAATCCGTACTGGCAGGTGTTCACGGGCGAAACGTACCTGCAGACCGAGCCGCCAATTGACCCGTCGAGCCTGACGCGTTGGCGCAAACGACTGGGCGAAGCCGGCGTTGAAGAGTTGCTGGCCGAGACGATCGAAGCAGCAAAGCGTGCTGGTGTTATCAAAGCTTCGAGCGTGAAGCGCGTGATTGTCGATACGACAGTCATGGAGAAGGCGATCGCCCATCCAACCGATTCGCGATTGCTCGAGCGGTGTCGCGAACATCTGGTGAGGGCTGCGGCACGGCACGGCCTGAAGCTGCGGCAGAACTACAACCGCGAGGCGCCGCGTCTGGGGCTGCAGATTGGCCGCTACGCTCACGCGAAGCAGTACAAACGCATGAGGAAAGCGTTGCGTACGCTGCGCTCGCGCGTTGGACGGGTGATGCGCGATGTGGAGCGACAGGTCGCCCAGGTGGCAGACCCGGGCCGGGCGGCACTGCTGGAGCTGATTGGTCGCACGAGGCGCATCCTGGCGCAGAAGCAGAAGGACAAAAACAAGCTCTACGCGCTACACGCACCGGAAGTTGAATGTCTGGCGAAAGGCAAAGCCCGCACACCCTACGAATTCGGCGTGAAGGTGTCGATCACGACGACCCATAAGGAAGGCCTGGTTGTTGGCATGCGCTCGATGCCAGGCAATCCGTACGACGGTCACACACTGGCTGAAGCACTGGAACAGGCGGCAATCCTGAGCGACACCACGCCGGAAGTTGCCATCGTTGACCGTGGCTACAAGGGTGTCGCGGTCGATGGCGTGAAGATCTACCACCCGGGCTTGCGCCGGGGCATCACACGCGGGCTACGCGCGATGATCAGACGGCGCAGCGCGATCGAGCCAACCATCGGTCACATGAAGACAGACGGAAAACTCGGCAGGAACTGGCTCAAAGGTGCGCTGGGCGACGCGATGCACGCGGTGCTGTGCGGCGCTGGTCACAACCTCCGGATGATCCTGAGGAAGCTGCGGCTTCTTTGTGTCTTCATTCTCGCCGCTTTACTTAACCGCTGCATTGCCACCGACGTGATGGTGTGACGTCGGTCGCTCGGGAAATGAATTGTTCAGGGCCGACGACTTAACGTCGGCTCGGTTGTAAAGCATATGGCTGCACTTTGTGGGTAAAGCATACCCCTACACTTGATGCAAAAATATGTCTCCTGTTTCAACGGCTCCCCGCACAAATCCTGCGAGTTTTGACGCTGCCGCTGCCCCGCCGCTCCGTAGCCTTCGGCCGGCAAACCGAAACTTCTCGGCTTCGTGGGATCTACACAGCAGTGTCGGGCAATGTTGAGCACGCTGGAGAACATGAGACGGGACGTTGCTGGCACAAATTTGGCACAACGCGAGTGCCAAATAGTGCTGTCAAATGCAAAACAACGCACTACATCGCAAGACGTAGTACGTTGTTTTTACTGCAAAAAATGGTGGAGAGGAGGAGGATCGAACTCCCGACCTTCGCATTGCGAACGCGACGCTCTCCCAGCTGAGCTACCCCCCCAACGTGCAAACAATTCTAGCACAGGCATTTTGCGTTTTGCCAAGCCCTCCGGGTGGCAAAACCCGGGGGGCAAAACATCACTTCGACGGTGCGCCAGCCAGCACCCAGTCCACCACTGTGCGAATGTCAGCATCGCTCATCGATTGATGCGCGGGCATCGGAATCATGCCCCACACGCCGGAGCCGCCCTCCTTCACCTTGCGCGCCAATTTTGCCGGCGCTTGCGCATCGCCTTTGTACTTTGCAGCAATCTGCTGGAACGACGGACCAACCAGTTTGCGGTCCACCGCGTGACATCCCATGCAGGCATTCGAGTTAGCAACGATCTGACCACGCGGCGCGTCGGCCGCACGCGCTGAAGATGCCCAAGCACCCGCCAACGCGCTAACCGTCAACGTCGCGGCAACAAACGCGACGCCCCGCTTCATGGCGTTGTCGCGGCCGGATTACCCGGATGCACCGCATTCGAATTGCTGACCGGCGCCGGTGCCTGCTGATCGAGCGGGCGCGAACTCACCGATGAATCGGGAATCGCACCGACGGTCGGCGAGCTCGCGTCCGGCTGCGAAGCAGCTACCGGTGCGGTCGCCGCTGCAGCGGCAGCCGCCGCCGCTTCTTGCGGCTGGATGTACTGGAACACCTTCACGACCTGCGTCACACCCGGTACGCGGCTCGCGACGTCAGCACCGCGATTGCCTTCGTCCATCGTGACAAGACCCATCAGATACAGCGAGCCACGCTCGGCCACGACCTTGAAGTTGTTCGCCGAAATGTTCTTCTCGGCGATCAGCGCGGTCTTCACGCGCGTTTCCAGGTACGTATCATTGGTGCGCGACGAGAACGAGCTCGCCGGCATGATCGCCAGTTCGTTGACGATCGTGTTAACGTTGTTCAAGCCACGCACGATGCTCTCCGCGCGTTGCTTCGACGCATTTCCTGCCACTTCGCCGGTCAGCAGCACGCGGCGGTTGAACACCGTCACGTTGACGTGCGCGCTGTCGGGCAGATTCTGGCTGATCTGCGAGAGCGCCTTCACCTGCAACTCGCGATCCTCGGTCTGCGCGCCGAGCGTGCGCCGGTCGGTCGCCACCAGCGCGCCGCCGCCCGCCGCGCCGGCAACGGCCAGAAAGCAACCCTGCAATGTCGCGGACAGTCCCGCCGCGAACCCAACCACCAGCACGGTTCTCACCAGTGTCTTCTTGACGCGGAATACGCTCATCAACTAGCTCTCCTTCGGAATCAGTCTCAGTCTTCGCCCAGCAACATGGCATCAATGCCGTCGCACAGACAATGGATGGTCAGCAAATGCACTTCCTGAATACGCGCGGTGCGATCGGACGGCACACAAATGTGGATATCGGTATCGCCCAGTACTTCCTGCATGCGGCCGCCGCCCTTGCCGGTCAGCGCGACCACGATCATCTCGCGCTCGTGCGCGGCCTCGATCGCGGCCAGCACATTGGCGGAATCGCCGGACGTGGTGATAGCCAGCAGCACATCGCCCGGTTGGCCGAGAGCCCACACCTGCTTCGAAAAAATCTGCTCGAACGAGTAGTCGTTGGCGATCGCGGTGAGCACGGACGTGTCGGTGGACAGCGCGATCGCCGGCAAGCCCGGACGCTCACGCTCGAAGCGGCCGATCAGTTCGGCGGCGAAATGCTGCGAGTCGGCCGCCGAGCCGCCGTTGCCGCACGCAAGAATGCGGCTGCCGTTGGCAAGCGCTGCGAACATCGTGTCGATCGCAGCGGCGATCGACATCGACAGGGTTTCGAGGGCTTCGAGTTTGACTGCCGCGCTGTCGCGGAAGTGTTGTTGAATGCGTTCGACTGACATCGAGTCTCTTTTTTCTACCGCAAATGGACCGCAATGCGCGGCCCTGTTGTGAAGTCGTACTGCGAAGTCGTACCGCTCGGACAAACCATACCGGCAACGCAGTGCGTATGCACAAAATCATCGCGAAATGCGCTGCTTCCTTCCGTTTCCTGTGTGCCGGCGTCGTTCACGAGGCCCGCACGCGAGCGCAAGTTTATCGCACTCACGCGTGTTCTCCGCGCACTGCGTCAGACTTCGTCGGCGCGAAACGCATCGCGCAGCCACACGAGCCGGCCCGCTTCGAACGCAATCACGTCGAAACGGCACGCGGGCTCATCATGCGAACGCCTGCTGCGGGTTGCCAGATAATGCCGCGCGGCACGCACGATCCGCTGCTTCTTTTGCCACCCAATGCTCGCTGCCGCGCCGCCGTAATGCTGCTGTGCACGCGCTCGCACTTCAACGAACACCAGCGCGCCGTCACGGTCGCGCATTACCAGATCGATTTCACCGCCGCGACACAGCACATTGCGCGCGACGAAACGCAAGCGCTGCCGCTGCAAAAACTCCATCGCACGTGCCTCGAAAGCCGCGCCGACGAGTTTGGACCCGGTTGGTCTCGAAAAGTTGTGGGCGTTAGCCGGCGCGCTTACCCGCGCGCTCACCGACTCGCCCACCCGGGAGCCCACGGGCATGCTGGTCGGCACGCATGCCCCTGCGTTTGCCGCAGCGCTCACCTTTGCGCTCATCAGCATGCCCGCCGATGCACTACCCGACGCCGAGTTTGCAGCATGTCGCGCCTGCCCCACGCCCGGTTGGCCCGCCGCTGCGTGGCACAATGGCGGCCTCGTTCTGTCTGTCTGCGTCTTCTGCCTCATGACTCCTCTCTCCGAACTCGCGCAAGGACAGCAATACCCTGCTGCCGCACTGTATGTGGTGGCGACTCCGATCGGCAACATCGCCGACGTCACGCTTCGCGCGTTGCATGTGCTCGGGCTGGTGGATCGCATCGCCGCCGAAGACACCCGCAACACAGGCCAATTGCTCGCGCGCTACGGCATCTCGAAACCGCTCGTCGCGGTTCATCAACACAACGAGCGGGCCGCGGCGCTGCGCCTGATCGAACATCTGCAAGCGGGCGAACGCGTGGCCTACGTGTCCGATGCGGGCACGCCCGGCATCTCGGATCCCGGCGCGAAACTCGTCGACGCCGTGCGCGAAGCCGGTTTCCCGGTCATCCCGCTGCCCGGCGCAAGCGCGCTCGCCACTGCGTTGAGCGCGGCCGGCGACTGGGTCGCAACGTTCTCGTTCCTCGGCTTTCTGCCGCCGAAGGCAAAAGCACGCTCGGCGGCACTCCAGCCGCTTGCAAGCCATCCGCACGCAATGGTGTTCTACGAAGCGCCGCACCGGATCGTCGAAACAGTGCAGGCGTTGGCCGACGCATTCGGCGGCGAGCGCAAGCTGCTGATCGCACGGGAAATGACGAAGTTACATGAAACGCTGCACCGTAGCACCCTGGCCGAAGGGCCAACGTGGCTCGCGGCCGATTCGAACCGGCAACGCGGTGAGTTCGTACTGGTAGTGGAAGGCGCCGAGCCGGAAGCCGCAGGCGAACACGATCACGACGCGTTGCTAGGCATCCTGCTGGAAGAGTTGACGGTGAGCAGCGCGGCAAAAGTCGCGGCGACTATCACAGGCGCATCGCGCAACGCACTCTACACGCGCGCTTTAGCGCTGAAGAAAGACGAGGGATAAAGCGAACAGGTAAAAGAAAGGGCCGCGCGATGCGGCCCTTCGTCTTTTGGCAAACACGGCATGAGATGCCGCCGTGCCGCCCGGCGTCACGGACGCGCTGGCGGCGCGCCCGCGGCCACTACATTACTTCTCTGCGCTCGAACCGGAGTTCGACGCCAGCATTTCATTACGCGCAGCGCGTGCTTCCTGCTGCGTCAGACCTTCGATCTGCACGCGCGCAGTACCGGCATGGCGCATGTCGAGCGCGGCGGCGGCGGCCATCGACAAGTCGATGATCCGGCCGCGCGCATACGGGCCGCGGTCGTTGATACGTACGACGACCGAGCGCGAAGTAGCCGGATTGGTCACACGGACATACGAGCCGAGCGGCAATGTACGGTGCGCTGCGGTCAACGCGTGCATATCGAAACGTTCGCCATTGGCGGTGCGGCGGCCATGGAAGCCACGGCCGTACCACGAAGCGCGGCCGGTCTGATGAAAGTCCGAAATGCTCGAACCATCGTCCGTCAGCGGCTTGGCATCGGCCAACGACGAGCCCTTGGCGGCTGCGTCGGAGGCTGGCGCGCTACCGAAGGATTGCGGGCCGAACGAGCCTGCCTGCGCGCTCTTCGTGCTCAGCGGCGCGCCGCTTTCGGACGTGCTGGTCGCGCCTGGAGGCGTAGCACAGCCGGCCAGCACAAAAAAGGCAAAAATAGTCCCCAGACTACGGGATAACCGAGTTTTCATAAGACGTGCAATCAAATTGTCGAGCCGCATCACGCGAAAAGTTGAGCGTGTTGCCTGCGACTCCGGCGGCAATGGACGACAACGCGCCGCGCAGAAGAGCGCAGTACGTCAAAGCCCGGATGCGGCTTACCCAGCCGCTACCGCACGGTTAATTTTCACGTCTGGCGCAACCTGTCCCCGGCAGCCTGACCAGACCCCACATGCCGCCATCGAACGTGGCAAACACGTTCTTGCGCGCGGAACTCAGCGCGCAGGAACAGCGGCGTAGGCCCCACCCAGCGTCACGGCATTTAGGTCCGTTGCAGGCGCGCGGCGCCTGGCTGGGTAAGACGTGTGCATCGAATGCATCGATACCTGATGGCCGCCCAAAACCGCGACAGCCCATACTTGAGTGGCAATCCGCGTGCCCATTTTTGATGGGGACGCATCGCCGTGTGGCATGCACAATTCCTTGTGCATGGAAGTCATTATACCCAAAAGAAAAATTTGAGATGGCAAGCGACTGAAAACCTTGATGAATTTTCACTCCTGCTGCAAAAATGGGCAGCCGAAAGCCCGCTGCAGCGGAGCATCGAGGCCCTCGACGGGCATCGACGAGACGCCGGTACAATCAACGTTTTTCCAGCGGCGCCGTCATCCATGAAAGTCACCTTGATCCCCGTCACGCCGTTCCAGCAGAACAGCTCGTTACTCGTTTGCGAGGCAACCGGACGCGCGGCCGTCGTCGATCCGGGCGGCGACCTGGATGTCATCCAGGGTGAAATCGCGCGCCAGAACGTGACGGTTGAAAAAGTCTTCCTCACGCATGGCCACATCGATCACTGTGCCGGCGCGAAGACGCTCGCCACGCACTACGGCGTGCCGATCGAAGGCCCGCATCCCGACGAAAGTTTCTGGCTCGACAAGCTGCCGGATCAAAGCACGCGCTTCGGCTTTCCCGCAGCCGAGGCGTTCGAGCCGGACCGTTGGCTGCAAGACGGCGAGACCGTTAACTTCGGCGACGAAACCCTCGAGGTCTATCACTGCCCCGGGCACACACCGGGTCACGTGGTGTTCTTCAGCCGCGCGCATCGGCTCGCGCTGGTGGGCGACGTACTGTTCGCGGGCTCGATCGGCCGCACGGATTTTCCGCGCGGTAATCACGCCGACCTCGTACGCGCGATCCGTGAAAAACTCTGGCCGCTCGGCGACGACGTCACCTTCGTTCCGGGCCACGGTCCGACCTCCACGTTCGGCGTCGAGCGCCGCACCAATCCGTATGTGGCTGACGGAGTCCAGGCATGAGCAGCGAAATCTTTGTGAGCACCGACGTCGAAGCAGACGGTCCGATTCCCGGCCCGCATTCGATGCTCAGTTTTGCTTCCGCCGCGTACACGGAAGACAAGCAACTGATCGCCACCTTCTCGGCAAATCTCGAATTGCTCGACGGCGCCAAGCCGCATCCTGTGCAGGAAGTATGGTGGAAAACGCAACCGGAAGCATGGGAAGCCTGTCGCAAAGATTTGCAGGATCCGCAGGCCGCGCTGACGGCCTATGTCGAATGGGTCGAGGCGTTGCCGGGCAAACCCGTGTTCGTGGCGATGCCGGCTGGTTTCGACTTCACCTATATGTTCTGGTACATGATGCGGTTTGTCGGCCGCTGTCCGTTTTCGTGGTCGGCGCTCGACATCAAGACGCTGGCCTTCGCATTGACCGGCCTGCCGTACCGCAAGAACATCAAGCCACGCTTCCCGAAGCACTGGTTCGACGAACATCCGCATACGCATGTCGCGCTGGACGACGCGATCGAACAGGGCGCGCTTTTCTGCAACATGCTCAAGGATCTGCGCACCGTTCAGGCGGCCACGCTGGCAGCCAATAAAGATGGGGACGACTCAGGGCAAAACGCCGCTGAGGAACCGGCAAATTAGGTAATCTCCCTCGTCGAACCCGTTTTACGTTGCGTTTCGTTTTCGCGCCCTCTACTATGCGTTGATACGGCGACGCCAACGGAGGCGCAGTTGACACTCGATACCTTCTCACAAAAAATCCTGCGCCTGCTACAGCTCGACGCACGCCGATCCGTGCAAGAGATTTCCGACCAGGTCGGCCTGTCGAGCACCCCATGCTGGCGCCGTATCAAGGATATGGAGCAATCGGGGGTGATCCAGCGCTACACGGCATTGCTGGATCGCGAAAAGCTGGGCCTGCACGTCTGCGCGCTTGCGCATATCCATCTCACGCGCCACACCGAGGGCGGGGTCGCACAGTTCGAACGGGAAATCGCCACCTGCCCGGAGGTCACCGAGTGCTACAGCACGACTGGCGAATCCGACTACATCCTCAAGATCGTCGCGCCTGATATCAAGGCGTACGACAGCTTTCTGCACGAACGCATCTTCAAGATTCCCGCCGTCGCACAGGTGCGCACGAGCGTAGTGCTGCGCGAAATCAAATTCGATACGCAATTGCCGCTGTGAGACTGTGAAGCTGCGGCTCGCGCGTTCCGGGCGGGCTCGGCTCGATAGACGTCATCCAGCGACGTCTATCAGGTGGCGCTATGCGGTTCCGCAGCCTTGGCGCGGGCGATGGCCTCCCCGGACCCTGTCTCCGTCGAGACGCCGCTTTCCGCCGGCGGTGCGTCCAACCCTTGCAGCACGTCCAGCTTGCGGGCACCCAGGCTGCGCTTGAGCGCGTCCAGATCGACACGAGCCAGACATGGCTCACCACTTTCGGCAGTGCGCGGACCCGCCGCCGACAAAACCACTTCAACATCGAGCCCCGTGCTCAAGTAGTGAATATTGACCGCTGCGGCCTTCACACCACCTGCGGCGAACGCAGCATTGACTTCGGCGACTACCCGATCCCGGTTCGGCAGATTGACAGGCGGGCGCGCAACCGCGTCGTTCTCTGGGTCGACATGGATCAGCGCGTCGAGCACACGGTTGTCGGTCAGCACGCGCAAGCGCGCCGATTCAGCGATGTAGTGCCCTTCCGATACTGAGATCAGCGGGTCGACCAGAATGTGCGCGTCAACGAGGGCGAAGTCACCCGTCTTGCGGGTGCGCATTTCGTGCACGTCGCGCACGCCGGGTGTCGAGAGCAACAGCGCGCGCATGTCGGCGGAGGCGGCCTGGTCGAGCGCGCGGTCGGAAAGATCTTGCAGCGCATCCCAGCCAAACATCCAGCCCATGCGCGCGACCATGAAACCGACAATCGCCGCGGCGATCGGATCGAGCAGGCGCACGCCTGCCAGGCTACCAATAATGCCGAGCGCGACCACCAACGACGAAGCGGCGTCCGAGCGTGCGTGCCATGCGTTCGCAATCAACATCGCTGAACGCACGCGTTGCGCTTCGCGCAGCATGTAGCGAAACAGGCCCTCTTTGGAAATCAGCACCAGCACCGCGACCGCAAGCGCGCTCATATGCACGGCGGGGATGCTTTGCAAATCGGCGAGACGCGTCCCGGCGCGCCACAGCATACCCACGCCGACCAGAATCAGCAGTGCACCCAAAAACAATGACGCAACCGTTTCATAGCGGCTGTGACCGTAATTGTGATCCGCGTCGGGCTTGGCACCACTGTGCCGATTTGCGATTAGCACAACAAAATCGGAAATCAGATCGGCTAACGAATGGATACCGTCGGCGACCAACGCCTGCGAATGGGCAAACACCCCGATGACGATTTGCAGCGTCATCAGCACCGTATTGAGCGCAATGCTGACAAAGGTACTTTTGCGCGCAACGCGATGTTTCTCAGCGGACTGGACGGCGGCGGTGGAAGGCATATCTGAAAACGACACAAAAGTTCAATGCCTGCATTCTACCCGGCGCATCTCGATATGCGCTGAAGAGACCTTAAAAAATCCTTTTAAATCATCCGCTTATCTAAACGAAAAGCATTCGCGTTCCGGTTTCATGAAGTACGTGTAACAAAGAGTCACAACAATTTTCGGAGGCAATAAAAAAACCGCGCCCTTGACGGTACGCGGTTATTTCTCGCAACAGCGGCGCTAGAAGCGCCACTGATTGGTCTATTCGTATTACTTCTGGATCAGAAACTTCTCGCGATCCAGACCTGCGATCCAGCGCGGCGGCTTGCCGCGGCCCGACCACGTGCTACCGCTATCCGGGTCACGATATTTCGGTGCAACGCCTGCGCGCGGGCGGCCAGCTTTCGCAGCCTTGGCACCACGGCCACCGCCAAGTTCAGTCAGCGAAATGCCGTAATCGGTCATTTTCTGCTTGATCTCATTCAACACTTCCGCGTATTCACGCGACTTTGCTTCTTCGATCTGCTTTTCAAGCCTCTCGCGCTGAGCAAGTAGTTCTTTGTAGGACGACATAGGTTCCCTTGTAGTTTGGATAAAATGACTGCCAGTCTTAAGCCAGCTTGCCCTTTGAAGGTGTTCATGCCTCGGAATTTGATGGCGAGATTAACACAAAATAGAAATCCTACAAAAGCGCCGTCGTAAAATTAATCCAGATTCGTTTCAAAAAATTTCATTCGACCGTGATGCTACGCAAATTCTTTCAAATAGATAATTTTCGTACTGTGCTGAAAAACAGGCCCGCACATCAGTAATTACCGGATTAATTACCAAAAAATGAAATTTAAGATGAGAAATTTGCATCAACATTTCATGGCATGAAAGCTTTAACATGCAACGTCAGAACATATTCGGACGCACGCTCCGCCCTGTTATTGCGGCATGAGTGTTTTCCCGAAACAGTAACCAGAACTTAATTAGCGTGGCGCTGGATGCAATCCTCGAGCGCCGCATGCAAGGTTCCGGTATTGAGTTTGGCGTCGTCAAAGACAAAACGGGTACGCGCACCATCCAGCTTCAGATCAGCGCCATATCGATCGACGCCGAGCAGTTGAAGTCCTCCGGCAACCGGGGAAAGACCGGCGAAGAGCCTGATCAACGCGTCTTCTTCATCGCAGCCGAGGGGAGGCAGTGGATCGAGTTCGGCACCGTCGAGCCAGCCCATCGCGCCGAAGCCGCCGATATAGCGCAGCCGTTCGAGTCTCATCGCCCAGAACGTGAAATCGCCGAGAGCCAGATACCGTTCCGCATCCGCGTGATAGCGCAGATAGCGCTGCACGACTTCGGGAGTCGCGTCGACCGGTTCGAATGTGCCGAGCAAAGTGACACGCTGGCCGCTCAGCACGTCGCCGTCGGGTGCGTCGACGACCAGAAATCCGGCGCGCGGGTCGGCGTGCAGGTTGTGCGTATGCTCGGCGAGCCGGCTCACGAGGATCGTCGGACGATGCTGTGGGTCCGGCGCGAACGGCAACACCGACGGATAAGGAAAGCCTTGCGGCTGGCGCGCGTGGGTAGCGAGCGTACCGATAGCGGCCAGATGCAGCAGATGGATCGGAGCGTGAGCGGGAATGTTCAAGTGCGCGTTCCTCGAGTGTTGGATCAATCCGCTCCAAGCATAAGACAGTGCGCTTCGTTAGAATCGGAAATTCGCTTTCAACGCGCTTTCTTACGCGTCCTCCTTCACGAGATTTCAGTGTCCGACCGTTCCTCCGAATTCGCCCCCCTCCCCGCTGCTCATCGCGATCTCTCCGACAGCGCACGGCAGCGCGCGCGGATCGCCACGATGGCGGTGTTCTTCATCGCCGGCATGATGTACGCATCGTGGGGGGTGCATGTGCCGACCGTGCGCGACCGCTTCCACCTGAACGCGGCGATGCTCTCGTTTGCGTTGCTGGCCGTGGCCGGTGGCTCGATCGGCGCAATGGCGGCGACTGCGTCGTGGATTGCGCGGGTCGGCACGCGCCGCGCCTGCCTGACTGGCGGCCTGGTGATGACAGCATGTGCGGCGCTCATCCTGATCGTGCCGGCTTACTGGATGTTGCTGATCGTGCTGGCCGTCTTCGGCGCCGGCATGGCCACGCTCGACGTCGCAATGAACGCGGAGGCCAGCGCTGTCGAGAAGACGCTCGGCCGGCCGATCATGTCGTCGCTGCACGGCATGTTCAGCGTCGGCGGCATGTTCGGCGCGGCGGTGGGCGGCGCCTTGTTGTCACGCGGCATGGCACCGGCTGTGCATCTCGCGCTGGCCGCGGCGGTCAGCGCGCTGGTGCTGATCGCCGCCTGCCCTTCGGTGCTGCCGCACGTGCCGCATGCCGACCATCCCGACGCCGCCACGCCACGCGCCAACCGCTGGCGCTCGCCGGCCCTGTGGGCGCTCGGCGCGATGGCGCTGGTCGCACTGATCGCAGAAGGCGCGATGTACGACTGGGCCACTGTTTATATGCGCGACGTCGTGCTGTCCACGCCGGCCGTCGCGAGCGCGGCCTACGCGGCGTTTTCGGGCGGCATGGCCGCGGCGCGTTTCGCCGGCGACACTGTGCGAGCCCGCTTCGGCGCACCGCAACTGGTGATGGCGAGCGCATCCCTTGCCTGCGCGGGGATGGTCGGCGCGCTGCTGCTGCCGAACCCGGTCGCCGCTCTCATCGGCTTCACGCTGATGGGTCTCGGACTCGCGAACATGATGCCCGTGCTGTTCGCGGCAGCGGCGAGCGTCAAAGGCATTCACGCCGCCGAAGGACTCGCGCACGTCGCCGGGCTGGCGTACTTCGGGCTAATGCTCGGGCCGGTGATCATCGGCGCGGTGACGCACGTGACCAGCTTGCCGATCGGCTTGTCCGTCGTGGCCTTGTGTTCGGCGCTGATCGCGATCGCAGGTCCGAAGGTGCTGCGGCGTTTGAAGCTTTGACCTGGACGCGCGCTGCCGCTGCATCGGCGGACGTTGCGCAATATGAAAAACCCCAAGCTTACGTTACGTTACGCGATGCCTGCACGCTGATGTGTTCCCCACCACATCGGCGGTGTGACCGGTCTCGGGGCACCGCTGAACGGATTGCTGTCGACCATCGGTCATGGCCTCGACAATGCGGGTAGCCAGGTCAGCGGTGCGACCAACAACCCGATCGGCCAGAACCTCGGCAATGTCGTGACCAAGCTCGGCGATACGGTCACCTCGGCAGGCGGCCTGCTGACCGCGGGCGGTTCGAGCAGCGGCAACCCACTTGGCGGCCTCACCGGCATCCTGAATCCGGGCGGCAGCGGCAGCACTACGAATCCGCTGGCACCGTTGACTAGCATCCTCAGCGCGTTGCCGGGCACCTTGAGCGGCGGTCTGACAGGCGGCAACGGTTCGAGCAGTCCGCTGGCACCCTTGACCAGCATCCTCAGCACGGTGACGGGCAGTCTCGGTGGCATTTCCGGCGGCTCGGGCAGCCCGCTTGCACCGCTGACCAGTGTTCTCAGCACCGTGACCGGCAGCCTCGGCGGCCTCGGTGGCACCTCCGGCGGCATAGCCAGCCCGTTGGCACCGCTGACAGGCATTGTGACCTCGGTCACCGGCGCATTGAGCGGCGCGACCGGCGGTAGCAGCAGCAATCCGCTGGCACCGGTGACGGCTGCGGTGTCGTCACTGACAGGCGCCCTCGGGTCGGCGGCGGGTTCGGGCAGCAGCGGCGGAACCACCAACCCGCTGGCGCCGATCACCGGTCTACTGAGCACCGTCACCGGCGCATTGACCGGTACGGCGGGCACTGCTGGCGGCACCACGGGCGGCGGCTTGCTCGGCGGTCTAGGCGGCCTGACGACGAAGAAGTAACGAATACGAATAACGACAGCAAATAACGGCGCGACAAAAAACAGGCGCTAAAAGGGGGGCGGCGAACCGGGTCAACCGGTTCGCCGTTTTTTTATCTGCAACGGGTGGGGGTAAGAGATAGATGCGCAATCCGGGGTGACTGCCGCAAGGACACGGAAGCCGCACGTGAAAGCGGCCGCGGCAAGCACACTCAAACCACAATCAAAAACGCGGACACATTCACCAGCGCATCACAGTTCGTGATACGTAACGTAATTATTCGAGAAGTCGTTACGCTGCAGAAAATTGGTAAACGTCATCGTCACCGAGGCATCGAGTCCTTCCACGTAATGCCACCAGCCGATCGGTAGAAATAGCGATTCGCCGGGTTCAAGCGTGCATTCCACCAGATTCGCATTACGCATCGACGGAAACTGCTCGTGGTCGATCGCGCTGCCGTCCACCTGCGAATAGCAATGGAGAAAGTTGGCCATATGCGGTGTATCGGACAACGGCACCAGCTTGATCTGTTTGCGGCCGATCACCTGCGCCATGAAGTTATTGGTCAGATCATGGTGAAACGGCGTCTTCGTTCCAGCCGGTCCCATCCAGAAAAAACCGGTATCGGGCGATCCGGCATCGAGATATTCGCCGATGGCCGGCACATCGGGCCATAACGCCGCGAGTGCTGCGCGATTGTGCGAGGTGTTATTGGCGGTCATGTAGAAATCGTTTGTCGGGCCGCTGCGCTCAACGAGATCGACATAATCGGCAAAACGCATCATGCGCTTGAGCTTGGGCTGATTGATTTCATAATTCGCATCCGACTCGCGGCCGAACTGCACTTCGACTTCGCAATCGCCGCAACGCTCGCGAAAGTAGTCGAAACTCCACTGCGTACGCGCCGGCCAGAAATCGAACGCACCGGTGATGATGACCGGCCGGTTCTGAAAGTAGTACTGCTCAAAGAACTCGTCGCGCGATAAACGCTCGCGCCTTTGGATCACGTCACTTCCCGCACGCATACGATTGAGCGTGCCGTACACCGACAATATCCATTCACGCTTGCGCAAACGATTGCGCAAACGCGTCGCACCTTCAAAGTAAGGACTCGCGAGCGCTGCCGCGATTTCGCGCGCAGCTTCGGCCGGGTCGAAACCATGTCCGACCAGCGCTCCATGCAAGGCGGGCGGCGGTGCGTCGAGCAGCAGATTCTCGGCAATCCAGCGGCGCCAGCCGTTGTCGATCGAACGGATCACAGTGGTCACGGCATTCTCCCGAACGATATTCTCAAACCCAGCAGCCTCTCACGCAAATGCCCAAAAGAAAAGGCACGCGAGCCATACGGCGCACGTGCCTTTTAACTACCTGACCGAAGACAAACAAAGCTGTCTTCGATCATGCGGCCTTTACATCTTCACTACGTCGAGCAGCGTCTTCTTGCCGCCCTTGTAGTCATACAGCGAGATCACGCCGTGTTGAAGGTCGCCCTTCGAGTCGAACGTGGTTTCACCGATCACACCCTTGTAGTCGGTGCTCGGCATTGCTGCCAGGATCTTCGCCGGATCGGTCGAGTTCGCACGCTTCATTGCGTCGACGATGATGTACACAGCGTCATACGTGAACGGAGCGTAGATCTGGATCGGCTGACCGAAACGCTTCTGATACTTGGCGAGGAACGCTGCGCCGCCAGCCATCTTCTCGAGCGCCATACCGGCTTCCGAGCAGACGATGTTGTCGGTTGCGTCGCCAGCCAGGTCCGACAGCTTGTCGGTACACACGCCGTCACCTGCCAGCACCTTCGCGCGCAGGCCGAGCTGCTTGGCTTGCTTGGCGAATGGGCCGCCGGTGGCGTCCATGCCGCCGTACATGATCGCATCCGGGTTTTCGCCCTTGATCTTCGTCAGAATTGCGCGGAAGTCGACAGCCTTGTCGTTAGTCGCGTCATGCGACATCACGTTCATGCCGAGCGACTTGGCGGTCTTCTCGAATTCGTTGGCAAGACCCTGGCCATAAGCGGTCGAGTCGTCGACGATTGCGACGCTCTTCATCTTCATGGTCTTCGATGCGTAGTTAGCCAGTGCCGGACCTTGTTGCGCATCGGTCGCCACGACGCGGTACGTCGTCTTGAAACCTTGTTGCGTGTAGGCCGGGTTCGTTGCCGACGGCGAGATCTGCACGATGCCAGCATCGCTATAGATCTTCGAAGCCGGAATCGAGGTACCCGAGTTCAAGTGGCCAACCACTGCGACGACCTTATCGTCGACCAGCTTCTGCGCGACTTGCGTAGCCGTACGCGGGTCAGCTGCGTCGTCTTGTGCGTCGAGTTGCAGCGTGATCTTCTGGCCACCGATCGTCAGGCCCTTGGCGTTGATTTCTTCAACTGCCAGGCGCGCGCCGTTTTCGTTGTCTTTACCCAGGTGAGCGATACCGCCGGTCAACGGTGCTACGTGACCGATCTTGACAACCTGGTCCGCTGCCGCAGTCGTTGCCAACGTTGCGAACAGCACAGCCGCGGCGCTGATCGGCAACAGCTTTTGAATCTTGATGTTCATGTAAGTCTCCAGTTTCGGTCCCAAAAACAACGTAATCGCCCTGTGCCCCCGCGTCCCTACACGTGTCGCTCAGTCCCGTGGACGACCACGCCGGTTGCATCGTTCATGCACTTGGCCAGCACGTTCACCAACCTGTTTGTGGCAGGCGGCAACCCGTACTTGCGCGCAAGTGTAGGCCATCAAATTAAATTGTGGGACTTTTTTGAGGAAGTGGGATGAACACTAATAGCGTTTATCCAACAGCGACCTATTACGGCCGGACAGACAGGCTGGAAAGCGCCAACCCATGCGGGTTTCCGCCAGGTGAGAGTTTCGTCTAACGGCAAAGCCTAAAGCTTTTAGCGCGTTAAACCGTTAATAGTTCGAATAGGCATTGCGCTTAAAAACGAGGCGCGTCGCAGATCGCTACGAGACGCGCCTGAGTCATGCTGAATCAACGTTTGAGCGCGGCGATCCGTGCTGCCACAGCACGCCATTCCTGCTCGAGTTGCCCGACCAGTTCGGCAGCACCGAGGCCTTCCCGGCGCTTGCGGCCAAGCGGCGCGCCCTGGCCAGACCAGAGAGACAGATAGTCGCCGTTATCCGCGCGGCTCGCGGTTTGCCGTAGTTCCTGAGTCAAGGCGTTTTGCACCGGATACGGCGCGACCTTATCCGCCGACTCGCTCAAGCGCTCCATCAAAGGATTGCGTATGCCGCGCGCATGCCGGCCGGTTATCGCGCGCGTCACGGCGGTCGACGTGTCGGACATCGACCGTACGCGGGTTTTCCATGCCTGCGGTATCGCACTCTCCAGACAGGTGAGGAACGCGGTGCCCATCACCGCGGCTTGCGCGCCGAGCGCGAGCGCGGCGACGATGCCGCGTCCGTCCATGATGCCGCCCGCGGCCAGGACCGGCAGGCCGGTCGCATCGACGAGTTGCGGCACGAGCGCCATGGTGCCGATCAGCGCCGCCTCGAATGCGCCGATGAAAGTGCCACGATGCGCGCCGGCCTCCGCGCCTTGCGCGGCGATTGCATCGGCGCCCGCGTCGCGCCAGGCGACGCCCTCGGCAACATGAGTCGCGGTGCCTATTACATATAGGCCGTTTGCATGCAGACGG
This sequence comes from Paraburkholderia sp., assembly GCF_035656215.1. GTDB lineage: Bacteria > Pseudomonadota > Gammaproteobacteria > Burkholderiales > Burkholderiaceae > Paraburkholderia. The sequence goes on along the minus strand of NZ_DASRSY010000102.1, from coordinate 8,198 downwards.
GCAACGTCTTCAGCGGAGAGCAGCCCGAACGTGAAGCTCGCCACCGGCACGCGCAATTCGATCAGCATGTCCAGTTGCGCGCGGAAATCCGGCGCATAGCGTTCGAGCGGCTGACCCGGCGGCAAACCGAGGTCCGCGCGCAGCGGATCGATTGCTTCGAGCGCGTGGCGCACGGTGGCTTCGTTCGGCGCGGCCGGCTCCAGTACAAACAGATTCACGCCGAACGGACGATCCGTCAGCGCGCGAATCGCCGCGACTTCGCTCGCAATCTTCTCAGGCGACAGCGCTGCCGCCGCCAGAAAACCCAGGCCGCCGGCATTCGATACTGCGGCAACCATCGCGGGCGTCGTCGCGCCGCCGGCCATTGGCGCCTGCACGACCGGCACGCGCAACTCGAAACGCGCCGCAAACGGCGTCACAAAATTGCCTTCGTTCATGTTCGTTTCCTTTTCCAACGACGCGCTCGCGGCATCGGCAAGCAGATACTGCGGACTGTACCGAGCCACGCCACGACGGGGAAATGAATTATCGAGAATGTTTCAATCGTCTTACGAGATGGTCGCTGCGCTACGGGCGTCGTCAGGCCGCGCGCGACCTCGCTGCACGGCGTTTCTTTTGATGGCAAACTGATCGGCCGCTTCAGGCATTCACGCCTTTGGCATGCATTCAGACCGACCCCGCGCATCAACGCACGAGTTAATGGAGAGCAACATGAGCACGACTTCCCGCTGGATCGACATTCCCGCCGGCAACGACAGTTTCGGCGGCTATCTGGCGCTGCCCAAAGGCGGTAAGGGACCGGCCGTCATCATCATTCAGGAAATCTTCGGCGTGAACAGCCATATCCGTTCGGTTGCGGATCAGTACGCGCAAGACGGCTACGTCGCGCTTGCACCGGACGTGTTCTGGCGCGTGCAGCCGCGCGTCGAATTGACGTATGACGGTGCGGATCGTGAGAAAGGTATCGAGTTGATGCAAAAGACCAATGTCGACCAGGCGGTGGCCGATATCGGCGCGGCTGCCGCAGCGCTGCGCGCCATGCCGGAAGTGACCGGCAAGGTTGCGGCGATCGGCTTCTGCTTCGGCGGTCAACTCGCGTATCTGGCAGCGGCGCAAGGCTCGCTCGACGGCGCGATCGCTTATTACGGCGGCGGCATCCAGAACAAGCTCGATCAGGCCGCGAAGATCAAAGTGCCGATGCAATTCCACTACGGCGAACTCGACGCGCATATTCCGTTGTCGGCTGTCGGCCAGATTCAGGAGCGCTTCGCCGGCCGCACCGATGCGGAATTCAACATCTATCCGAACGCCGATCACGGCTTCAACTGCTCGGACCGCGCGTCGTATAACCAGCCCGCTTCGGCGCTCGCGCATGGCCGCACGCTGACCTTCCTGGGTGAACGGCTGTAACTCTTCCATGCGCATCGACGAACTGGGCACGACGGGACGTCCGGCAAAGCCGTTCGTCATGCGCATAGGCAACCGGCAGATCCAACGCGCTATAGTGAGGGCCCCTCCGTCGTGCAATCAGACTATCTCGCTCATGACGCCATCGGCCTCGCCGAACTGGTTCGAAGCCGCGAAGCAAGCGCGCGCGAGTTGCTGGACATCGCGATCTCTCGCACCGAAGCCGTCAATCCCGCGATCAACGCGATCGTCCTGAAGGACTACGACGCAGCGCGTCAGCGTGCCTCGCGTGATGATGCGAACAGAGCGAATGGCGCGAACAATTCGGCTGATGGAAGCACGCAGGCAGCACTCGCGGGTGTGCCCTATCTGATCAAGGATCTGGGCGCAGCGGTCGCCGGGCTGCGCATGGCGATGGGCAGCCGTCATTATCGTCACTTCATTCCTACCCAGGACGCACCGGTCGTCGCGCTCGCAAAAGCAGCCGGCCTCAATATCTTCGCCAAGACCAGCACCTCCGAACTCGGTCAGATGCCTTATACGGAGCCCGAACTGTTCGGCGCGTGCCGCAATCCGTGGAATCTCGACCATACGCCAGGCGGCTCCAGCGGCGGGGCGGCCGCGGCGGTCGCCGCGGGCATTGTGCCGCTCGCGCATGCATCGGATGGCGGCGGCTCGATCCGCATTCCCGCTTCATGTTGCGGACTGTTCGGCCTCAAGCCGTCCCGCGGACGTGTGCCGCGCGCCACGCCAACTGCCGCAGTCGGTGAACTCGGCATCGATCACGCGGTATCGCGCAGCGTACGCGACAGCGCGTTGCTGCTCGATCTGCTGGCAGGCAACGCGGACAGGCCACTTGGCGCACCGGGCACTTTCCTTGGCGCAAGCCGTGAGCCATGCAAGCCGTTGAACATTGCCTACGTCACCGATTCGATGCTGGCGCCTTCGCTCTCCGTCGACTCGCGCGCCGCGCTCGAAGACGCCGCGCAACTCGCCAGTTCGCTCGGCCATAACATCGAACCGGTGTCACTGAACATCAATTTCGCGGCAGTCCGCCATGCGTTCCTGATGCTCTGGTCAGTGACGGCGGAAGAAATGGTGCTGAACGCCGATCGCATCACCGGCCGCAAACCGCTGCGCGAGGAATTCGAAATCTCGACATGGGCCATGGCGCACGTCGGCCGCAAACTCGGCGAGCGCGGCCTGCCCAGCGCACTGGAAGAACAGCGCCGCATCACCGAACGCTTAGCCGATTTGCTGAACCGCTATGACGTGCTCCTATGCGCAACGCTCGCCGGTTCACCGATCAAGATCGGCGAAATGCAGCCGACGTCAACCGAGCGCATGCAGATGCGCGCCGTCACGGCAATGCCGCTCGAAGCCCTGATGAAGAAGCTGCTGACCGAAGCGTCGAACAAAGCGTTCGCATGGGCGGGATGCACGGAATTGTTCAATCTGAGCGGACAACCGGCGATGTCGGTGCCGCTCTACTGGAACGCCCGCGGACTGCCTATCGGTGTGCAGTTCGCCACGCGCGAAGGCGGTGAAGCAACGCTGTTGCGACTGGCCGCGCAACTCGAAGCGGCGCGGCCGTGGTTCGACAAACGGCCACCGTTGATACAGGCACGCAGCTAGACGCTCAAGCCGGTTTGCGCTGTGCATCGAGGTCCGCATGGCGCTTGCCGGGGATACACGCCACCGCAACGATCGATAACGCCAGTCCGCCCATCACGTAGTAAGTCGGCGCGATCGGCGAACCCGTGGTGTTGATGAGCCACGTCACGACGAAAGGCCCGAAGCCGCCGAACAGTATCACCGCGACGGTGTACGCGAGCGATAAACCAATCGAGCGCACGTTCGTCGCGATGTTGCGGCGCATTTGCCGCGACACTGAATGTGTACGCGGCTGGAGCGTAATCAGGCCTTCTTGTTATATGCGCTGCACCAACCCTTGCTCGCGACCTGCTTGCCCGCGAACATCGGGCAACCCGCGTAGGCGTCAGTCGGCTTGCCTTGGTAGAAGCTGCAATTGCCGCAGTCCTGGCCCGCTGCGTACTTCGCGAACTTGGCCTTGTCGACTTTGCTCGCGTCGTCCTTGTAGCCGAGCGCTTGCGCGGTCGGGTCGGTCTCGGCGACCTTCGGTGCGTCGGCGAAAGCCTGGCGCGACAGGGCGAAGGTAGATGCAACACCAATGCTGGTGATCAAAAACGTACGACGGGAAGATTTCATGGGGGACTCACTCCATTTATATTGAACTGATCGCCGTTCTGATGACAGCGGTCCCCAAGGATAGCAATGAAGCCGTCGCGCGTGACGGCTCAAATGATAGAGATAACCGAATTGGTACTACCTCGCGCGCGCGTTTCGAGTGCGAAAATGCCGCGCGATCGCGCGACGAGAGCCGCGCGGTGAGAATTCGAGGGTGCGACAATTAAGCGCGCCCACTCAGTTCGCAGACACGCTGAGCGATCGCGAGCGAGGCCGTGAGTCCCGGCGACTCGATACCGAACAGATTGACGAGTCCGCGCACGCCATGCGCGGCCGGACCCTGGATCACAAAGTCGGCGGCAGGCTCGCCCGGGCCGGAAAGCTTCGGACGAATCCCGGCATAAGCGGGTTGCAGGGCATCGTCGGGAAGCGCGGGCCAGTACGCGCGAATCGCAGAATAAAAAGAATCCGCACGACGCGGATCGACGTCGTAGTTGATCGTATCGACCCATTCGACGTCGGGACCGAATCGCGCCTGGCCACCGAGATCGATCGTCAGATGCACGCCGAGGCCTGCTTCGTTTGGCATCGGGTAGATCAGCCGGCTGAACGGCGCGCGCCCCGAGATGCTGAAGTAGTTGCCGCGCGCGAGATAGAGCGGCGGCACATGTCGCGCGTCGAGGCCGCGAATCGTGCGCGCCAGCGCGTTCGCATGCAAACCGGCGCTGTTGATCACGCAGGCGGCGCTAATCGTGGTCGGCGCGCTGCCGCCGACCTTGATGATGAAGCGGGCGTTGCTCGCTTCGATTGCCTCGACCGGCGCGTGGAACGCACACACCGCGCCGCCGCGCTCGGCATCGCCCTGAATCGCCAGCATCAACTGGTGACTATCGACAATGCCGGTCTGCGGCGAGAACACGGCCTCGACACATTCGAGCGCGGGTTCGAGCGCTTGCGCCTGGTCGCCGTTGATCCGCATCAGGTCGAGCACGCCATTTTCACGGCCCTTCGCCATGATGCTTTCGAGCTGAGGAACCTGATTGCGCGAGGTGGCGACCAGCAATTTGCCGCAGCGCGAATGCGGCACGTTGTGCTCGACGCAGTAGTCGTAGAGCATCTCGCGGCCGCGCACACAGAGCGCCGCTTTCAGCGAGCCGCGCGGATAGTAGATCCCCGCGTGAATCACTTCGCTATTGCGCGAGCTGGTGCCCACGCCGATCGCTTCAGCCGCTTCCAGCACGATCACCTCGCGCCCGCGCGCCGCCAGTGCGCGTGCCACTGCGAGACCGACCACGCCCGCGCCGATCACTACACATTCGATTTGATCCATGTCCCTTGACGCAGCTGACCTCGCCGCGCGCTGCCTCATTCACCCGATATAGATGAAGACCGGATGCGGCTATGGAAGACCGCACGCCGCTCGCTGTCGAACACACCTGGCCTTACGCAATCGCTTTGCAAAATTGTACGACGCTGCACAGACGGAAATGCCCGCAGTCGGGCAACTGCGGGCATTCGGTCTTGATCAGGTCTTAAACGTATGGGCCGGACGAGTTCAGTGTACGCCGTCGAAGGTCGCCGCGCTCGACTCTTCATGCGGGCGGGACCCCGTGTGGTGCCGTGTCGTGACAGGCAATCGCATCTCATAATTAGAAACAATTGCCGAGGCATTCATTTCATTTCCGGTAGATGCCCGGTTTCAGACCATAAAAAAGCCGCCCGAAGACGGCTTTCATGCAAAAACAGGGCAAAAAACCTCAAAAACCGATCGGTTTCCGGCGATTTCCGTAATCCAGACGGATATCGCCAGCTTCGATCCGATCGCGCCCGTCGATCCGCGCAGCGCCGAAACCATTCAGAATCGCGCGCCGCATTTCACGCGGCGACGCCAGCTTCAGCGCATCGAGCGCGGCGCCCCCGAGCGTTTCGGGAAAGCGCAGACCCCAGTTATGCGCCGAGCGAATTTCGTCGTAGATCGATTGGGCGATGCGGCGTGCGCCGTCATGATCCGGCGGCGGAATCTCGTACACGTTCATCCGGTTCAGAATCGGCTCCGGGATCGAGCGCTCGTCGTTCGCCGTCGCGATCCAGATCACGTGTCCGGCATTGATCGGAATTTCGGCGAATTCGTCGATGAAGGTCTGCGCCGTATCGTGCTCGAGCAGCGCGTAAAGCGCGCCGAGCGGATCGTATTGCGAATCGCCGGTGGCCTTGTCGATTTCGTCGACGGCGATCACGGGGTTCGCGTAGCTGCCGTTCACGAGCGCATCGAACACTTTGCCTGGCTTCGCGTTCTTCCATTGCGATGAGGCGCCCGACAGAATCCATCCCGCCGTCAGCGAACTCATCGCCACGTATTGGTAGGCGGTGCCGAGCAGGCGCGCCAACTGCTTCGCAAAGTGCGTCTTACCGATGCCCGGGTCACCGAGCAGCAAAATCGGCATCAATTCGAGCCGGTCTTCCGTCTCGATACACAAGGCGACCTGCTTGCGGATGTCGTCGAGCGGCGCTGAAAAGTTGGGCAGTGCGTCGATCAGATCGTCGATCGACGGCATCCGGTTCGGCTTGACGCAGAAGCGCAGATTGCCGGTTTTCAGCATCTTTTCGTACGTGGCGCGCAGCGCCTCGTTCGCGCCTTCGCCGAGATCGTTCAGCGCGGTTTCGACCTGATCGAGGTCGTATACCCGACTGAAAGATGCCACGGCGATTTCCTGTTTGACCATTGCTGTTGTCATCGCTCACCCCGTCTGGCTGGTCTTGCTGCTGCGGCACCTGATGGGCGCCGTTTCAGGTCCAGTGTAACGGGGCCATATTCGTGTGCAAGCCAGCAGTCATGCGGCTCTGCTGCTAACAACGGCTTGGTTCCGGCAACGCCCCGGAGGAAGTCCCTTCGAGAATTCCTCCCACCTGCGAAATGGTGTGTTGCTGAACCCGGCCCCGTTTCAGGTGTCAGAAAAGCGTTCAGCCCATCAGGGGTAAGATGGCCCTCTGACTACTCTGCCGGACGCAGTGACCGGAGACTCCTTCTATGTGGAAAACCAGTATCGTTGCCGTGCTAACCGCCGCGCTGTTCGGCACGTCGTTACCTGCGAACGCGCAACAAGGAACGGCGCAGCAGGTCGTGCAATGGCAGTTGCAGGTCATGCGCGACGGCCAGCAGATCGACGCGTTCGACGGCACCACCACCGTCGGTCAGGCCCGCACGGACACGCATCACAAGGTGGTGCAGCATAACGTCGGCTGTAAAGACCAGCCCGGCGGCAGCATCGATCTGGCGCGCACGCTGACTGTCTCGCCGCTGCAGGCGGATGCGAATGCGGTCACGCTGTCGATTGAAGCCCAGGAAACGTTCGAGGGCGACACCGCGCAACAAACCGACACCGGCTGCAAGCTGCCGCCGCAACCGCGTCAGGTGAGCGCGAGCCACCCGGGCCTGAAAGTGCCGGCGGGACAGTGGGCCAGCTGGACGATCGTCGACAAGAATCCGAACCTCGTCTATCGCGTGCGTGCGAGCCCCGCGAACAGCACGAATTAGCGCAAACCCTTGCAGACCCACGCGAATCAAAGCGAATTGAAGCGAATAACCGAAGCCTCAACAGAACACGTGGACAACGCGGCATGCGAAACCCAGAAGAATTGATCCGCGAGAGCGTAGCGCCCAAGGATTTCATTGCGGTGAGCTGGAATCTGCATAAGGGCCGCACACCGCTCGGCTTTCAGGCCTGGCAGGCGATGCAGCGCTGGGTTCAGTCGACCCATGCGGACGCGTATTTTTTACAGGAAGCCATGGCGCGGCGCATGCCTTCGCCGATATTGGCGAGTAATTTCGGTGCGCCACTCGCCGATCCGTTGAGCGATGTCTGGCATTGCCAGGCCACCGAAATCGCACGCGCGGCCGAACTCGAAATCGCGCTTGGCCCGAACGTGTTCAAGCCATCGTGGCGGCACGGCAATGCGATCTTGTCGCCTCATCCGCTCGATCTTGGCGGGCGCTGGGATATCTCCGCGCATCGATTCGAAAAGCGTGGTCTGCTGGTGGCACGGGCGACCTTCGGCGGTCATTCGGTCACGCTGCTGTGCGCGCATCTGGCGCTCACGCGCTCGGCGCGCTTGCGGCAAATGAACTGGATCGCGCACTGGATCGCGAAGGAGGCGCCGGAAGGTCCGCTGGTGCTAGCGGGCGACTTCAACGACTGGCGCAACGACTCGGTGCCGCTCTTCGCCGAACACGGCTTGCAGGAAGTGGCGACGCTGCTCGGCGAATCGGGCCGCACGTTTCCGGCCTTCTCGCCGGCGCTCGCACTCGACAAGATGTTCGTGCGCGGCATGAAACCCGTCGAATGGATCCAGCCAACGCAGGAAACCGCCTGGCTCTCCGATCATTTGCCGTATATGGCGCGGCTGCGGGTGGAGTGAGCTAAATCGAAGGGCGGCATGGCCGCCCTCAGACTGCTGACCAACCCCACGTTTTTCGGAGCGTGGGGTTTTATTTTTCAGGCCAGGCAGATCGTGCGATGGGCCTCCCCAGATCGGGCGAAGCGGGCCAGAAACGCGCTGGCGAGCCTGTGCAGGACGCCAGGACG
>NZ_DASRSY010000101.1:0-16813 GCF_035656215.1 Paraburkholderia sp. | reverse complement strand
CAGTTGACCGTCGAAAATATCCGTGTTCGGTTTGTGGCCGATCGCGACGAAGATACCTTGCAGCGCGATGTCCGTGGTGTCGCCGCTTTTCGTGTTCTTGATCCGCAGGCCGGTCACGCCGGATTGGTCGCCGGTCACTTCGTCGAGCGTGCTGTTCCACTTGATCTCGACCAGGCCTTCTTTTTCCTTCGCCAGCAGACGGTCGATCAGGATCGGCTCGGCGCGGAACTTGTCGCGGCGATGGATCACCGTCACTTTCCTGGCGATGCCGGAAAGATAGAGGGCTTCCTCGACTGCGGTATTGCCGCCGCCGATCACGGCCACATGTTGTTGCTTGTAGAAGAAGCCGTCGCAGGTGGCGCAAGCCGACACGCCTTTGCCCATGAACGCTTCTTCGGACGGCAGGCCGAGGTATTGCGCCGATGCGCCGGTCGAAATGATCAGCGAGTCGCAGGTGTATTCGCCCGAGTCGCCAATCAGGCGGATCGGCTTCTCATCCAGCTTGGCCGTATGGATGTGGTCGAAAATGATTTCCGTGTTGAAGCGCTCGGCGTGCTCCAGGAAGCGCTGCATCAACTCCGGGCCTTGCACGCCGTTGCCGTCCGCCGGCCAGTTTTCGACGTCGGTCGTGGTCATCAGCTGGCCGCCCTGGGCGAGACCCGTGACGAGCACCGGCGACAGGTTGGCGCGCGCCGCGTAGACGGCTGCCGTGTAGCCGGCGGGGCCTGAACCGAGAATCAGAACTTTGGCGTGTTTCGTGGAAGTTGCGGGCATGATCGAATCCTTATACGGCGCCCGGCTCGCCCATGCGAGGCCGCGCGACTTGAGCTGAAACTATAGATGGGTATCAGAGCGGCATTATAAAGGGCGGCACGCCGGCCTGCTCCATGAAGCTTTCCGATCGCGGCGATAGCGTTGCCGCGGGCCCTGGCCGCTTTTCTGAAGTCGAATGGCTAAGTTACCGTCATTTACAGCCTCGCGTCCGACACTGCGTTTACAATAGGCCGCATCGATGGACCCGGCAGCCGGGGCCGGGTCTGGAGCCGCCCTAGGCGCCGCTTCGGCCGCGACTCTGGCGGCAAATCGGCCACACACGCAACAGGATCAATGGCAAAAGCTCCCTATTCCGCGAGCGCGCAGGCATTGCCGCACCGCATGTCGCGCCTTTTCACCGAAATCCGCTGGATCTTGCAGGTCGCGCTCGGCGTGTTTCTGCTCATGGCGCTCGTCAGCTACAGCCGGCACGATCCGAGCTGGACGCACGCTGCGCAGGTCGACCACATCGCCAACTGGGCGGGCCGTGTCGGCGCGTGGACGTCCGATATCCTGCTGCTGCTGTTCGGCCTTTCCGCCTACTGGTGGATCGTGCTGCTCGGCCGCCATATCTCCGCCAATTACCGCCGTATCACTCGTCACGAGGAACTGCAGGAAGATGTGCCGCGTGACGCCGGCTGGCTCGCGGATGCGTTCGCATTCATGCTGGTGTTGCTCGCCTGCGACGGGATCGAAGCGCTGCGCATGTGGTCGCTGAAAGTGCAGTTGCCGCGGGCGCCGGGGGGCGTGATCGGCGAAGCGGTCGCGCGTGGCGTATCGCATGCGCTCGGCTTCACGGGCGGTACGCTGGCCCTGCTGATCGTGCTCGGAATCGGTTTGTCGCTGTATTTCCGGTTTTCGTGGCTGTCGGTGTCGGAGAAGGTCGGCGAATCGATCATTTCGGCGGTCACTTTCGCCAAGCTGCGCCGCGAGGCCGGACGCGACCGTAAATTGGGCGAAGCCGCCGCCGTGAAGCGCGAAGGCAAGGTCGAAAAGGGCCGTGTGCGGATCGAGGAGCATGAGCCGGTCATGATCGTGCCGCCGCTCGCCACCCCTGCCAAATCGGAGCGCGTCGAGAAAGAGCGGCAGGTGCCGCTGTTCACGGACTTGCCCGGCGACTCCACCTTGCCGCCGATCTCGCTGCTCGACGCGGCGCCGGTCGCGCAGGAAACCATTTCCGCCGATACGCTTGAATTCACCTCGCGTCTGATCGAGAAAAAGCTCAAGGACTTCGGCGTCGAAGTGAGCGTGGTTGCCGCCTATCCGGGGCCGGTTGTCACGCGTTATGAAATCGAGCCGGCTACCGGTGTGAAGGGCAGCCAGATCGTCGGCCTGGCGAAAGATCTGGCGCGCTCGCTGTCGCTGGTGTCGATTCGTGTGGTCGAAACGATACCGGGCAAGAATTTCATGGCGCTGGAGTTGCCGAACCAGCGCCGTCAGACCGTGAGTCTCTCGGAGATTCTCGGCTCGGCGGTTTATGCGGACGCGGCTTCGCCGCTCACCATGGGCCTCGGCAAGGACATCGGCGGCAAGCCGGTGTGTGCCGACCTCGCGAAAATGCCGCACTTGCTGGTGGCCGGTACGACCGGTTCGGGCAAGTCGGTGGGTATCAACGCGATGATCCTGTCGCTGCTCTACAAGGCGAGCGCCGACCAGGTCCGCATGATCCTGATCGACCCGAAGATGCTCGAAATGAGCGTCTACGAGGGCATTCCGCATCTGCTGTGTCCGGTGGTGACGGATATGCGCCAGGCGGGCCATGCGCTCAATTGGGCGGTCGCCGAAATGGAGCGCCGCTACAAGCTGATGAGCAAGCTCGGCGTGCGTAACCTCGCCGGTTACAACAACAAGATCGACGAAGCCACCAAGCGCGAGGAGAAGCTGCCGAATCCGTTCAGCCTGACGCCGGACGATCCGGAACCGCTGTCGCGCCTGCCGAACATCGTCGTCGTGATCGACGAATTGGCTGACCTGATGATGGTGGTCGGCAAGAAGGTCGAAGAGCTGATCGCACGGATTGCGCAGAAGGCGCGCGCGGCGGGTATCCATCTGATTCTGGCGACGCAGCGTCCGTCGGTGGACGTGATTACCGGCCTGATCAAGGCCAACGTGCCGACGCGGATGGCCTTCCAGGTGTCGTCGAAGATCGACTCGCGCACCATTCTTGACCAGCAGGGCGCGGAATCGCTGCTCGGCATGGGTGACATGCTGTACCTGCCGCCAGGCAGCGGTTTGCCGATGCGTGTGCACGGCGCGTTCGTGTCGGACGAGGAAGTGCATCGCGTCGTCGACAAGCTCAAGGAGCAGGGCGAGCCGAACTATATCGAGGGCATCCTCGAAGGCGGCGTGACGGGCGAGGGCGACGAAGGCTCCGCGGGCGCCGGCGGAACCGGCTCGAGCGATGGTGAGGCGGACCCGTTATACGACCAGGCGGTCGACGTGGTGCTGAAGAACCGCCGTGCGTCGATCTCGCTGGTGCAGCGGCATTTGCGCATCGGCTATAACCGCGCGGCGCGTTTGCTCGAGCAGATGGAGAACTCGGGCGTGGTGTCGTCGATGTCGTCGAATGGCAATCGCGAGATTCTTGCGCCGGCGCGGGAAGCGGAATAGGCCAACCATCAGGCTATTGCGCCGAACCGGCGGCAAAGCGCAGCGTATAAGCGCCCGCGCATAAGTCCTGTTTAAGGCTTCTTGCTTAAGCTGTTGTCCAAGGCCGAGGGCTCGTCCCTCGGCTTCGCGGTTCAAGCCAGCCGCCACGGTCGCCCGGCCGCTGCCCTCATCGCCTGCCGCCGTGACCGCTCAACGAATTCAATCAAGGGAGAAAACACATGCAGCTTTTCGCGCAGCAGCACGCTCGACAGAGTGCTCAACCCAGCCGTTTCGGCCAACTCGCTCGCACGATCGTACGTGGCGTCGGCAGTGTGGCGATCGCAGCGTCGATGCTCGTCGCGTCGCAGGCATTCGCGAGCGGCACTGAGCAACTGAAGGCGTTCGTCGCGCAAGTTCATTCCGCGCGCGGTACCTTTGTGCAGCAGGAAGTGCGCGCGCCGAGCAAGGCGCAGGGTGCAAGCGGCGCGAACGGCGTGCTGTCCACGGCCGGCAAGACCGGCACCTCGAGCGGCACGTTCACGTTCGCGCGTCCCGGCAAGTTCATCTGGCAATACGAGAAGCCCTATGCACAATTGTTGCAAGCCGACGGCGACAAGCTCTACGTGTATGACAAGGATTTGAACCAGGTGACGGTGCGCAGCCTCGGCGGCGCGCTCGGCGCGAGCCCGGCGGCGATCCTGTTCGGCAGCAACGATCTGGACAAGAACTTCACGCTGCGTGATGCGGGCGTGAAGGCCGGCATCGACTGGCTCGAACTGACGCCGAAGGCGAAAGACACGCAATTTCAACGCGTCGGCATCGGTTTCAAGGACGGCAATCTTGAAGCGATGGAACTGCACGATGTGTTCGGCAACGTGACGCTGCTGACGTTCTCGAACATCCAGAAGAACCCGCCGCTGCCGACCGATGCGTTCAAGTTCACGGTACCGAAGGGCGCGGATGTGATCAACGGTTAAGCTGGTTGCCGTAGCAGTTTGATTTGCAGAAAGGCCGCGTCATCGAGCGCGGCCTTTTCAATTGCTGATCGAGTGCCGATGGGCCGCCAATCGCGCTGTTGGTTCTTTCAGGACCAGAGCCGGCTGTGCAGACCGGCTATCCGTTTGTCTTCAGAGCATGCACCGACAGCAACCGCGCCACTGATCCGCTTCGAAAACCTTTACCGGCTGCGCAGAACCGCTACTCATCCACTTCCAGCACCTGCGCCGGATGCGCGGCTTTCATATCGTCGATAAACGCCTCAACGATATCCGTTCGATGCTGCCGCGCCCGCGTGACCATATGAAACGCCACGCGGTAGCGCATCTGTGCCGGATTCACCGCCGCGAGCAGACCTTGCTTGACGAACGGCGCCGCGAAATGTCCCGGTAAATAGCCGAGATGATGGCCTGACAGCACCAGCATGGCGACTGCTTCCATGTTGTCCGCGACGGCGGTCACGTTCTGCGGCGTGGTCGAACTTTCGGCTTCGGGCAGCGGATAGCTACGCCACGCCCATTCGTGAGCCGCGGCGTCCGCGGGTGACACGTCCCCAGCTGAAGCGAACAGCGGATGCCCCTTCGCGCAATAAGCGAACTGATCTTCGGCGAACACTTCGGTGTATTCGAGCGACGGCACGCGATGCCAGAAATAGCCGATGCCGATCTGAATCCGGCCATTCAGCAACAATTCCTCCAGCTCGCCCGGCGAGCGCACCAGAATCGAAAACCGTACCGACTGATCGCGCGCCCGAAACCGGCCGATCGCGTCGCTGATACGCGCGCTCGCCGACACCGGTGTGTGGCCGATCATGCCGATATCGAGCGTGCCGACCAGTTTGCGGCCGACGTTGCGCGCCTGCATGCCGAAGGTGTCGACGGCGGACAGCAGGGCACGAGCCGCGTCGATGAATTGCTCGCCGCGCGCGGTCAGGCTGAAGCCGCCGCGGCCGCGCTCGCACAGCCGGTAGCCGAGGCGCGTTTCCAGCGTGGCGAGTTGCGTGCTGATGGTCGACTGGCCGACGTTGAGCGTGGCTTGGGCCGGCGAGACGCCGCCGGCGTCGACGATGGCGAGGAAAACGCGGATCAGCCGCAGGTCGAGATCGGTGAGTTGGGAGAACATACGTCAGGATACATCGCTATGAATCAATGTGAAGTTTATTCTGTTTGTATTTTAACTTGAGGGAAACTGCTCAAGAATCGAGATTCGCCCGGCAAGGTGCGCTTTTTCCTGATCCATCGGCCGGTTGCACGATTTTGCTTACTGCCCTCTTTTCATTGCCGAGACACGATGAATACTTCCTCCTTCATTTCCCCCGAGGCCGGTGAACGGCCGCAACCGTTGTCCGGCAACGCCATGCCCCGCTGCGGCGGCATCGCAACGATGATGCGGCTGCCGAACGTCGGCTCGGCCGAAGGGTTCGACGCTTGCTTCGTCGGCGTGCCATTCGATCTCGGCACCTCGAACCGTACCGGCGCGCGCTTCGGGCCGCGCCAGATCCGCAGCGAATCGGTGCTGCTGCGACCGTACAACATGGCGACGCGCGCCGCGCCGTTCGATTCGCTGCGCGTGGCCGATCTCGGCGACGTCGCGATCAATCCGTACAACCTGCACGATTCGATCAAGCGCATTGAAACCGCCTATGACGAAATCCTCCAGCACAACTGCAAGCCGATCACGCTCGGTGGCGATCACACGATCGCGCTGCCGATCCTGCGCGCGATTCATCGCAAGCACGGCAAGGTCGGCCTGATTCACGTGGACGCGCACGCCGACGTCAACGACACGATGATGGGCGAGAAGATCGCGCACGGCACGCCGTTTCGCCGCGCCGTGGAAGAGGGCCTGCTCGACTGCGACCGCGTCGTGCAGATCGGTTTGCGCGGCACGGGTTACGCGGCTGAAGATTTCGACTGGTGCCGTGATCAGGGCTTCGAAGTCGTGCAGGCGGAGGCGTGCTGGAACCAGTCGCTCGTGCCGCTGATGGCGCGTGTGCGTGAACGCATGGGTGACGGTCCGGTGTACATCACGTTCGACATCGACGGTATCGATCCGGCCTTCGCGCCAGGTACGGGCACGCCGGAAATCGCGGGTTTGACGGTGCCGCAGGCGCTGGAAATCATTCGCGGCTCGCATGGGTTGAACATCGTCGGCTGCGATCTGGTTGAGGTTGCGCCGCCGTATGATCCGTTCGGCACGACCGCGTTGCTTGGCGCAAATCTCGCGTTTGAATTGCTATGCGTGTTGCCGGGCGTCGAGTATCGGGCGTCGAAGCGTTGAACCACGGGTTGAACTGCGAGTTGAACTGCGAGTTAAACTGATTAAGCTTGCTGACGCATGAAGAGAAAAGGTCTGCATTGAACTGCACCCCAAAAGTTGGGCACCCATCCAACCTTTGCGGGTCAGTCCGCATTTGCAGGCCTTTTTGTATGGCGGTGATGCCTACGCGACTCAAGCGTACGAAGTCTTCCGAGCCGACACCAACGCCAGATAACACACCGCGCCGATCGCCAGTGCGGGCAGCGTCGCGCCGAGATTCGGCAGCCATTGATTGATCGCCTGATACGACACGATCCCGATTGCCCACGACGCGAACGCGCTCAGATGCCAGCCACCCGAGAAGCCGTAACGGCCGCGCACATCGCCGAGCACGGCGGCTTCAATGCGACGTTTGCGCACGATGAAGTGATCCACCAGCACCACGCCGAACAATGGCGCGAACACGGAGCCAATCAACAGCAGGAAGTTCTGATACTTCGCCATCGGCACGAGCAAGGCGATCGCCGTACACAGCGCGCCAAACGCCGCCGACAACAACGGCACGCTGCCGCGGGTCCAGAACGTGCCGGTCGAGACCGCTGCCGAGTGAATATCGGCGAACGCGTTGTCCACTTCGTCGATCAGGATCAGCAGCAGAGCGAGGCCACCGCCCGCTTGAGCGAGCGCGCCGGTCAGCAGCGTATCGCCACCGCCCGCCGCGAGACCGTAGATCGCACCGAGCGCATAAAACCAGATATTCGCAATGCCATAGCCGAGCAACGTGCCGCGGAAGGTCTCGCCGGGGCGTCGGCCGAAACGCGTGTAGTCGGCGATCAGCGGCAGCCACGATAACGGCATCGCGACCACCAGATCGATTGCGCCGCCGAACGACATTTCGCCGGTGCCTGGACGGCGCATCAGCGCGGCCAGATCGTGCTTGGCAAGCAGGTTCCATGAGAGCCATGCGGCGCCCGCAAGCAGCAGCCAGATACCCCACGTGCGCAGAAAACGCCGTACGAACGACAACGGGCCGCTGATGGCCAGCAGCGTCGCGAGCAAACCGAAGATCACGGTCCAGATCAGCGGCATCGAGAAACCGAAGGCCTGCTTGGCGAGCGCATCGGCGGAATCGCGCATCACAATGATTTCGAACGAGCCCCAGCCGACCAGTTGGATCGCGTTCAATACCGCCGGCACCGATGCGCCGCGCACGCCGAGCGTAGGCCGCAGCGACGACATGGCGGCGAGGCCCGTATCCGTGCCGATCACGCCGGCCAGTGCCAACAATACGACGCCGATCACGCTGCCGATCACGATCGCCAGCAACGCATGCGACAACGACAGCCCCGGCACCAGCAGCGCGCCCGCCTGCGCGACCAGCAGGCCGATGCCGAGCGAGAACCAGAGCGCGAAAGCGTCGCCGGTGCGGAACGCGCGGCGCGCGTCGGGCACCGGCGTGAGCGGTGCGTAGGTGGAGCCGGCGTCGCCGGCGAGTGGATCTTGTGCCATCTAATCTTGTCCCTGTCGACCGGGGTGAGCGCTTTAGCTGTCGACCAGAGTTCGCGCTTTAGCGCGATACTCTGGCCCCATGCAAAGCTCTTACTCCGGTCCCATGCAACATAGTTGCGGTTGGTGTCGCTCGCGAATCTGTGCGCGCCGTCACTGTCATAATGCAGGACGTTGCCCGCACCCCTGCGTGGCTGCTTTGCTCACCGGCAGCACGCCGCCTTCATACGGACCGCGTCCGGAAAAGCCGAGATTATCCCCAAAACGTCATGTTTGAAGAACCCCGTGCCAATGTTCCGCTCGCCGAACGCCTGCGGCCCCGCAATATCGACGAGGTGATCGGCCAGAAGCACCTGCTCGGCCCGAACAAGCCGTTGCGGGTCGCATTCGAATCCGGCGAAGCCCATTCGATGATCCTCTGGGGCCCCCCCGGCGTCGGCAAAACCACGCTCGCACGGCTCATGGCCGACGCGTTTCACGCGGAGTTCATCGCGTTGTCCGCGGTGCTCTCGGGTGTGAAGGATATCCGCGAAGCCGTCGAGACCGCGCAGATCCATCGCGCGAACGGGCACCAGACGCTGGTGTTCGTCGACGAAGTGCATCGCTTCAACAAGAGTCAGCAGGACGCGTTCTTGCCACACGTCGAGTCGGGCCTCTTCGTGTTCGTCGGCGCGACGACCGAGAATCCATCGTTCGAGGTGAACAGCGCGTTGCTCTCGCGCGCGGCTGTCTACGTGCTGAAAAGCCTCACCGACGAAGAGCAGTGCGAATTGCTCGACCGCGCGCAGAAAGAACTCGGTGGCCTCACGTTCACCGACGAAGCCCGCGACGCCCTGATCGGTTCCGCCGACGGCGACGGCCGCAAATTGCTGAACAACCTGGAAATCGTCGCACGCGCGGCGGCCCAGCAGAAGAGCACTGAAATTGACGGCGCCTTGCTCGGCAGCGCGCTCGCCGAGAATCTGCGCCGCTTCGACAAAGGCGGCGACGCATTCTACGACCAGATCAGCGCACTGCATAAATCGGTGCGCGGCAGCAGCCCGGATGGCGCGCTGTACTGGTTCTGCCGCATGCTCGACGGCGGTGCGGACCCGCGCTACCTCGCACGACGCATCGTGCGGATGGCGTGGGAGGACATTGGCCTCGCCGACCCGCGCGCGGCCCGCATCGCGCTCGACGCCGCCGAAACCTACGAGCGCCTCGGCACGCCCGAAGGCGAACTGGCACTGGGGCAGGCGGTCATCTATCTGGCGGTCGCGCCGAAGTCGAATGCCGGGTACAACGCGTACAACGAGGCCCGGCGGTTCGTCAGCAAAGATCAGTCGCGCGGCGTGCCGGTGCATCTGCGTAACGCGCCGACCAAGCTGATGAAGGAACTCGGCTACGGTCACGAATACCGCTACGCGCACGACGAACCCGATGCCTACGCGGCCGGCGAGACCTATCTGCCGGACAACATGCGTGACCCGCATTGGTACGAGCCGACGCCACGCGGTCTCGAAGGCAAGATCAGCGACAAGATGGCGCGTCTGGCCGAGCTCGACGCGCAGTGGCGCAGCGAGAACAAGCCTAAAAAGGGCTGAGCGTCTTCGCATGCGCTTCTGCAGCTGTTTCACGTGCCTTGTCGCCATTCCGCACGCCTTGACGATCTAACGCACCGGCCGCCCGCGCCGGTGCGCTAAAATCCCAGCTTCATATAACGAACACCCGCCCCATCTCATGCTCGACATCCAGCTGCTGCGCAAAGACCTCGACGGCGTCGCCAAGCGCCTTGCCGACCGCGGCTTTACCCTCGACGTGGCGGCCTTTACCGCGCTCGAAGCGGAACGCCGCGACACCCAGACCCGTACCGAAGAGATGCAGGCGCGCCGCAACACCCTGTCGAAGCAGATCGGCGGGATGAAGGGGCGGGGCGAGGATACGTCGGCGCTGATGGCCGAAGTGGGCGGTATTGGCGACGAGATGAAGGCGTCGGCGGCCAGGCTGGACGATATCCAGAAGCGTCTGTCCGACCTGCTGCTGGGTGTGCCGAACCTGCCGCACGAAAGCGTGCCCATGGGTAAAGACGAAACCCAGAACGTCGAAGTGCGCCGCTGGGGCACCCCGCGCCAGTTCGATTTCGAGGTGAAGGACCACGTCGACGTCGGCACGCCGCTTGGCCTCGATTTCGAGACGGGCGCGAAACTGTCGGGCGCGCGTTTCACGTTGCTGCGCGGGCAGATTGCGCGGCTGCATCGCGCGCTGGCGCAGTTCATGATCGACACGCACACCCTGCACCACGGCTACACCGAGGTGTACACGCCGTACATCGTGAATCCAGAGATTCTGTACGGCACCGGCCAACTGCCGAAATTCGCCGACGACATGTTCCGCGTCGAGAAGGGCGGTGATGAGAATACGGTCACGCAGTACCTGATTTCTACGTCGGAAATTTCGCTGACGAACACGGTGCGCGACAGCATCGTCGAAGCGGACACGTTGCCGATCAAGCTGACCGCGCATTCGCCGTGCTTCCGCTCGGAAGCGGGCTCGTATGGCCGCGATACGCGTGGTCTGATTCGTCAGCATCAATTCGACAAGGTCGAGATGGTGCAGATCGTCGCGCCGGAGGCCTCGTATGACGCGCTGGAGCAGATGGTCGGCCACGCCGAGGCGATTCTGCAGAAGCTTGAATTACCGTACCGCGTGATTACGCTGTGCACGGGCGACACGGGCTTCTCGGCTGCGAAGACGTATGACCTGGAAGTGTGGGTGCCCGCGCAGAATACGTATCGCGAGATCTCGAGCTGCTCGAACACGGAGTCATTCCAGGCTCGCCGGATGCAGGCGCGTTTCCGCAATGCGCAAGGTAAGCCGGAGCTGGTGCATACGCTGAACGGGTCGGGCCTGGCGGTTGGCCGCACGCTCGTGGCTGTCCTGGAGAATTTCCAGAACGCGGACGGGTCGGTGACGGTGCCGGCGGCGCTGCGTCCTTACCTCGGTGGGGTGGAACGGCTGGCAGTGCCGGCGGCTTGATTGAGGTGCGGTTGATACCTGGCTGACGTCACTGCTGATTGGCAAGTCTCGTCGAAATTTTCTCGAAGAGGGGCTTGGAAATTGGATTCAGCTGTTCTATAATCTTTCTCTCCCAAGCAACGACCCGCTTGGATCTGATTCATCAGCAACTAAGCAAAACCAGTTGTTGTGAGTTGGAAGACCCGGAAAGGTGGCAGAGTGGTCGAATGCGCTGGACTCGAAATCCAGTGTACCTTTAGGGGTACCGTGAGTTCGAATCTCACCCTTTCCGCCAAATTTAAAAACCCCTGCAGAGCGAAAGTTCTGCAGGGGTTTTTCTTTTTGGCGCGGTCTATGGCCTTTGAAGCCTTCGTTAGCGTTCAGCGCCGAAGGCGTGATCTCGGTGAACTCGGAATCCCGTGCGGTATTGGGAAAGTGGATTCCATCGGGTTCCTACAGATGATCCGGAGTTAAGTTATTAGTTTTCGACGATCCGTATTGCAAGTGTCGAATGTCCACGATGACGGGCGAGGATCAAGCCGCTGCCGCGCGCCGTTCGCGATAGGCTATGCGAGCTGTCAAACCCGGCCACCGGGGCGTCCAAAAGTATAAGGTTGGCGGCGTTCCTCAGATCAACCGCCTGCGCAAATCGGAAAATTCTCTAGGCCTTTAAAACTCCCCGATTTCAATCAATTTCTCGCAATACACGGCAATCTTTTCTCGCAGATACTTGTCGCAGTGGGCTGCGCAACATCCTGTGCCTCTACGTCAGCGCCCAGCGCAATCCAAGTTATGCGATTTTCATAGCACGGCTCCCGAGCGGCGAATTGTTAATTTGAAAGCGGTTGGAAAAAACATTGCATTCCGGTGCGCTGACGCGGTAGATTTTTCTGCCGGGCCCTCGCGCCCGGCAGGAACAAAAACCTCTGACCGGCAACGCGGACACGCCGCACGCCGGTTGTCCCTGCCTTGCCGGGTTCGCGTGCAGGCGTCTACCGCCCAAAATCCGCCAGATCTGCATCCATTTCAGCCCCCGCTGCGTAAATCCCCTCAAGGACGCGCAACCCCCGCCACACCCAACTAACCGACCGCGCATCCCCGAGACCAGGAGACGCGCCCATGACCCATCCCGCACCGACCGTACCCCTACCGCGCGGCTCGCGGGTCGCGGTCATCGGCGCCGGTATCTCGGGTTTGGCCAGTGCCTATCTGCTGGCGCGCAACCATCGGGTCACGCTGTTCGAGTCGGCCAGCTACGCGGGCGGCCACACCAATACCGTGGACGTCACCCTTGAGGGCCACACGCATCCCGTCGATACCGGCTTCCTCGTTTTCAACGACCGGACCTATCCGAACCTGATCGCGCTGTTTGCCGAACTGGGCGTCGAGTCGCACCCGAGCGAAATGACCTTCTCGGTCTCGTTCGATGAAGGCCGCCTGGAATGGGCCGGCACCAGCCTGAACACAGTGTTCGCGCAACGTCGCAACCTGTTTTCGCCTACCTTCATCGGCATGCTGCGCGACATCATGCGTTTCAACGGCAGCGCGCAAAGCAATCTCGAGCTCGCGATAGAAACGCGCGTGTCGATGGGCGAACTGCTGACGGCCGGCGGCTACGGCGGCGCGTTCCAGCGCCACTACCTGCTGCCGATGGCCGCGGCGATCTGGTCGAGCGCGACCGCCGATATTCTCGCCTTCCCGGCCACCACATTCCTGCGCTTTTGCCTGAACCACGCGCTGCTTCAGGTGAACCGCCGGCCGCAGTGGAAAACGGTGGTCGGGGGAGGGCGCGAATACGTACGCCGCATTGTTGGCATGCTTGACGATGTCCGCATCGGTACGGCGGTTAGAGGCGTGCGGCGCGATGCCGATGGCGTCGATGTGTTCACGGACGAGGGCACGGAGCGCTTCGACGCGCTGGTGCTCGCCACTCACGCGCCGACCTCGTTGCGCCTGCTCCACCACGACGCCGATCAGGACGAGCGCAGCGTGCTGAGCGCCGTGCGTTACCAGCCGAACGTCGCCGTGCTGCATACGGATACGAATCTGCTGCCGCGTCGTCAGCGCGTGTGGTCGGCGTGGAATTATCTGGGAAGCCGCGGCGTGGACGGCGCGCATCCGGTGTGTGTCAGTTATCTGGTCAATCAACTTCAGCCGCTGCCGTTCAGGACGCCGCTCGTTGTGACGCTCAACCCGGTGACGCAGCCGGCGCCGGGCACCGAGCTGCGCCGCTTCGTCTATGACCATCCGCTGTTCGATCTGACCGCCATCGATGCGCAACACCGTCTGCCGTCGCTGCAAGGCAAACATCGCACCTGGTTCGCGGGTGCATGGACGGGCTACGGTTTCCACGAGGACGGTCTGAAATCGGCACTGCGCGTGGCCGCGGATTTCAATGCGTCGCCGGCATGGGCCACGCTATGAATGCCGCGCGCGCCAACGTCGATCCGGCTGGCTGGCTTTTGACGGGCCAGGTGATGCACGAGCGCCTGCGGCCGAAGCATCATCGATTCACGTATCCGGTGTTCTACGTGCGCTGCGATCTGGATCGTCTCGCGTCGCTCGATAGCGGCTGGTTCGGCATCGACCGGCGGCGTCCGCTCAGCTTTCACCAACGCGACCACGGCCCGCGTGACGGCAGCGATCTCGCCACATGGATGCGCGCACAACTATCAGCGGCGGGTATTGAAGAAGCGGACGGCAAGATCTGGTTGCAAGCATTTCCGCGTGTGTTCGGCTATGCGTTCAATCCGGTCAGTTTCTGGTATTGCCATGACCGCGACGGTCATTTGCGTGCTCTGCTGGCCGAGGTGCGCAATACCTTCGGCAATCGACACAGCTATCTGTTGAGCGCTGCAGGCAATGCACCCATCACGGCTGAAACGGAACTCAAATGCCGCAAAGTGCTGCACGTGTCGCCGTTTTGCTGTGTCGAGGGCAGCTACGAATTTCGCGTCAGAGAGACGCCGAGCCACGCGTCGGTCTCGATCGATTACCAGGATGCTGACGGTTTGCTGATCCGCACGGCTTTAGGTGGCCGCCTGAAGCCCTTAACGCGTTCGACAGCGCTAGCCGCGCTGGTCCGTCAGCCGTTGCTGAGCGTCGGTGTCGTCGCAAGAATTCATTGGCAGGCGTTGCGCCTTGCCATAAAAAAAGCGCCGTTCTATGGCAAAAACCCCGCGCCGGGCCGCGCGGCCGACTCACCCACCGACCATGTCGCAGCCGGCCAACCGTCCGCTGCTGCGCGCCCCATTTCGTCCGATTGAGGAGATTCAGCCATGGCGCTTTCAAGAACCCTGAGCGGGCACCGAACCGTCCCCGCGTCGGGCCGTCTGTTCCTCTCTCTACTCGAACGGATTCAGGTTGGGCATCTGGTGCTGATCCCACCCGACGGTCAGCAGCGCGTGTTCGGCGATCCGCACGCGGCGCCGGGCGCGCGTCTGGAATTGCGCGACTGGCGTGCGTGCGGCGCGATTCTGCGCAAAGGCGACATTGGTTTCGCCGATGCATGGCGCGCGTTCTGGGTCGAGACGCCCGATCTGGCCGCATTGCTGCGCGTTGCAATCCGCAATGAGCACGCGTTGCAACGCACCGTCTACGGCGGCTGGCTCGCGCAACTCTGGTACGGGCTGCGCCATAAACTGAGACCCAACACGCGTTCGGGCAGCCGCCGCAATATTCACGCGCACTACGACATCGGTAACGCCTTTTACGCGCAGTGGCTTGATTCGACATTCACATATTCGAGCGCGGTATTCGACGGTAACTTCTACCAATCGCTCGAAGACGCGCAGCGTGCGAAGTACCAACGCATTATCGATACGCTGGGTTTGCGCGAGGGCATGCGAATTCTGGAAATCGGCTGCGGGTGGGGCGGTTTTGCGATGCACGCCGCGCGCCAGGGCATACACGTGCACGGTGTAACGATCTCTCCGGCCCAGCTCGAATTCGCCCAGAAGCGCGTGAGCGAAGCAGGCTTGAGCGACCGGGTGCACCTCGAATTGCGCGACTACCGTATGCTGACCGGTCAGTACGACGGGATCGTATCGATCGAAATGTTCGAAGCCGTTGGTGAAAAATTCTGGCCGACGTACTTCCGCATTTTGCGCGAACGTCTGCAGCCTGGCGCACGCGCGCTCGTGCAAACCATCACGATCGAAGACTCGCACTTCGCCGCTTATCGCGCGACCAGTGACTTCATCCGCGAATTCATTTTTCCGGGCGGCATGTTGCCGAGTCCGCAGCGTTTTATTGAGGCGGCTCGGCGTGGCAAGCTTGCGGCGCGCACGTCGTTGGTGTTCGGCCGCGACTACGCCGAGACACTGCGCCGCTGGCGCAGTGGGTTCGAGGCACAGCTCGACACGATCCACACACAAGGCTTCGATGAGATTTTCGTGCGGACGTGGCGGCTGTATCTGGCGTACTGCGAAGCTGGCTTCGACGAAGGACGCACGGACGTGATGCAGTTCGTGCTCGCCTCGGCGGATTGATATGCGTGCGCTCGCGGCTCTCGTGCTGGTGCTGTGGGCGACTGCCGCCTGCGCCGATTGGCGCGGCGACATACAGTCCGCGAAACTTGTCGGCGAGGGCGATTTCAGCGTATTCGGCTTCAAGCTCTACCGCGCGCAGATGTGGAGCGAACGCGTACCCATCGATTATGACGAACGCTTCGCGCTGCACATCATTTACGCGCGCGGCATCAAACGCGAGCGGTTCGTCGACACGGGGATGCACGAGATCAAGCGTCTTGCGAGCGCGCCGATTCCGGCGGATACGTTGGAGCGCTGGCGCGCGGATATGATGCAGGCGTTCGTGGATGTCGGCCCCGGCGACCAGTTAAGCGCGGTCTATCTGCCGGACAAGGGCGTGCGTTTTTATGCCGGTGACCGTATGACCGGAGAGTTCGACGATCCCGCCTTTGCGCGGGCGTTCTTCGGAATCTGGCTCGATCCGTCGACGCGCGCGCCTACTTTGCGCAAACAGTTGCTCGGCGTGACACCGTAACGCTTGCAGCGGCACGCGCGCCGACCTTCTGGGCCTCACGGCTCATTTGTGCGTCGATAAACGCGCTTGTATCGTCGAGTACAGGCGCAAAACCGCGCAACGGCCCGGCAAAGGCGCCGACCAGCAGCGCGTGCCCAATCCGCGGATAGTGCTTCACTTCAACGGTGTCGCCAGCGGCGCGCAGCCTGGCCGCGAGCCGGTCGGTGTTGCCCGGATCGACGGTCGTATCGCGCTTGCCGGCGGCGAGGAACATTGGCGGTTCGTCGCCTTCGACGAAGTTGATCGGCTGGCTCGCAGCGCGCAATGCGGGCGGGAAAATTTCTTCCAGCGTCGCGTCTTTCAACGGTAGAAAATCATACGGGCCGGCAAGGCCGATTACGCCGCTCAAATCGCGCTTGCTCATCTGCTGCGCGGCGAGATAGCGGTCGTCGGTGGCCAGCAGCATCACGATATGCGCGCCAGCCGAATGACCCATCAGAAAGATCCGTGACGGGTCGCCGCCGAACTCGGTTGCGTGATCGCGGGCCCAGCGCACGGCCGTGGCTGCATCGTCGACAAAGCCGGGGAAGGCCGTTTCCGGCCACGTCCGATAGTCGGGCACCACGGCTACAAACCCGCGTGAAGCCAGTGCCGCGCCAACGAACAGATAGCT
>NZ_DASRSY010000100.1:0-5919 GCF_035656215.1 Paraburkholderia sp. | reverse complement strand
TCGAGCAAAAGATCGAGACGGTGCAGGAGAAAACCGTCGGCCGGGCCGATTCGCTGATGAGCCGCGCCGCCGCCACGCTCCAGCGCGTTGCGCCGAGCAAGCCGGCCCCGCCGCGCCTCACCGGACGCGCGGCGCGCAATGCGCCCGCTGTGCCGACACCGGTCGAAGTGCACGAGCCGTCGCCCACGCCGATGCAACTCGCTCAACGCGCGCTGTCACCGGCGATCGCTCCGATTGAGACCACCTTCATCGTGCTGGTCGTCACGATCTTCATCTTGTTGCAGCGCGAGGATCTACGCGACCGTTTGATCAGTCTTTTCGGATCGCGCGATCTGCACCGCACCACCAGCGCGCTCACCGACGCCGCGGTGCGTCTGAGCCGCTATTTCGTTGCGCAACTGGGCGTGAACCTCAGCGCGGGAGGGGCCATCGCCATCGGTCTGGCGATCATCGGCGTGCCGGGCGCGCTGCTGTTCGGCGTGATTGCCGCCTTGCTGCGCTTCGTGCCGTACATCGGCATCTGGATCGCCGCGATTCTTGCCGTGTTTCTCGCCGCTGCCATCCAGCCTCAATGGACGATGGCGGTCTATACGCTGATCCTGTTTATCGTCGTCGATGTAGTAGCCGGGCAGATTGCCGAGCCCCTGTTGTACGGCCATCGCTCTGGGCTGTCACCGCTGGCGGTGGTGGTGGCGGCGATTTTCTGGAGCTGGCTGTGGGGGCCGATCGGCCTCGTGCTGTCCACGCCGCTCACGCTGTGCGTTGTCACGCTGGGCCGTTACGCCGACCGTCTGAACTTTCTCACGGTGCTGCTGGGCGACCAGCCGGCACTGACACCCGCGCAGAATTTCTATCAGCGGCTTCTGGCGGACGATCCGCACGAAGCCATCGTGCAGGCCGAGCGCCTGCTGCGCGAGATGTCGCTAATCGATTACTACGACAAAGTCGCGCTGGAGGGCCTCAAGCTCGCGCGCAACGATGCGATGCGCGGCGTGTTGATGCCTGAGCAGTTGGCACGCGTCAATGACGCGCTGGTCGATATCGTCGAAAACCTGGAAATCGCCGACGGACTGCCGGACCGCCTGTCGCGCACAGATCCAGCCGATTCCACCGAGGCGCAACTGGCTTCGGCGTCGGCTGATCTTTCGGAGCGGCACGACAGCCACATTTCGGCGCGCCCACAGTTGCGCCACGAAACCGAAAAGACCTCGGTGCTGTGCGTGCCAGGACGCGGTGCATTCGATGAGGTCACCGCCGCGATCGCCGTGCAATTGCTCGGGCGCCAGGGGCTTGCACCGATGATGGCCACGCACTCGGGTTATCGCAGCGCGCATGCCGACGAACCGAGCTTCAAGGACGCGCCGATCATCTGCATCATCTCGCTCGACGCGCCGGAATCGCCGCCGTATCTGCGCAATATGCTGCGGCGCACGCGGGAATGGCGGCCCAGGGCGACGGTGGTGGTCGGCGTCGGCGGAGCGCCGGAAGGCGGCCCGGAGATGGGCGCGACCGGTGCTTCGCACGCAGCGCCGACGTTCCGCGCGATGATCGAGGAATGTCAGGTGGGTGCGAACCTGCAGCACACACGCCAGCCTTCGCATGCGGCAGGGGCGGACTAAGCGGGTCTACGCGGTGCGCTGGGCGGACCAGAATGCCATCCGCTCGTACCCAAAATGAGGACAGTCACGCGTTACCCCTCCTTCATACTTCACGTGTCGATTCGCACCGCCTCCAAAGAGCGTCCAGGCCCCGGCGGGCAATCCATCTGCATTGAAGATCGAGGAGACACGCATGAGCCGCAGCTTCAAACCCTATCCGTTTACGCCTCGCCACTACCCGGGCGTGGTGCCGCCGCTGATCGACGGGCACGACCCCGTGCGACGCGCCGTAGCGATCGTCGGAGGCGGTCCGGTCGGCATGACGCTGGCGCTCGCGCTGGCTCGCCAGGGCGTGCGCTCAGTGCTGATCGAGGCCGACGACGGCGTCTGCACCGGCAGCCGCGCGATCTGCATTTCACGGCGCAGCCTGGAGATATTCAAACGCCTGGGCGCAGTGCACGGCTTCCTGCAAAAAGGCCTGCCATGGACGGGCGGCCGCAGCTACTACCGCGACGCCGAAGTGTTCCGCTTTGCCATGCATCAGGACGACGAGCAATCGCTTCCACCGATGATCAACATCGCGCAATACCAGATCGAACAGTTGCTGCTCGACGAAGTGGAACAGCATGCCGATCTGATCGAAATCCGCTGGCAAACCCGCGTGACCGGCATCGAACAACATACCGGTAACGGCACGGGTGGCGCCACGCTTGACCTGCGCACCGGCGACACTGAATGGAAAATGCGCGCGGATTGGGTCGTCGCATGCGACGGCGGCCGCAGCACGATTCGCGAGGCACTCGGCCTCAAGCTCACTGGCACGACGTACGAGGGCCGCTACGTCATCGTCGATATCGAACTGAAAAGCCCGCGCCCCACTGAGCGCCTCGCCTATTTCGATCCGCCCTCCAACCCCGGCTCGACAGTGCTGGTGCACAAGCAGCCCGACAACGTCTGGCGCATCGACTACCAGCTTCGCGACGATGAAGATCCCGAGGCCGCAGTCAAGCCAGAGAACGTCATGCCACGCGTTCAGAGCGTGCTCGACTCGATGGGCGAAACGGGTGAGTGGTCCCCGATCTGGATCACCGTCTACAAGGCCAACGCGTTGACGCTCGAACGCTACCGCCACGGCTCGGTGCTGTTCGCGGGCGACGCCGCGCATCTCGTGCCGATTTTCGGCGTGCGCGGCGCGAATTCCGGCATCGACGACGCCGACAATCTCGGCTGGAAACTCGGTTGCGTGGTCAACGGCATTGCGTCTGACCGTCTGCTCGACACCTACAGCGACGAGCGCGTTTTCGCGGCGCATGAAAACCTGAGCTATGGGATGAAGAGCACGGAGTTCATGGCGCCGCCCTCGTTCGCGTTCGATCTGATGCGCAACGCGGTGCTGGGACTCGCCGAGCGTCATCCTGCTGTGCGGTCCTTGATTAATCCGCGGCAGACGCACGCGATTGCGTATGCCCAGTCGCCGCTTAATCTTGTTGCTGCTGTTGTACCGGGCACGTTCGCCAAAGGTCCGGCACCAGGCACGGTGCTGCCAGAGTGCCGCCTTCAATGCATGTGCGACGGCGTAGCCGTCGATATTCACCTCACCGATCTGCTTGGGCCATGCTTCACCGCGCTTCACTTCGGCACAGACGTGACGCAAGACGAAGCATGGCAGCAATTGCACCATGCGCTTGGCGAACACAGCATTCCATTCAAAGCGGTCATGCTGGTGACGGGTGACGCGCCGCGTGCCGCCAGCCCGCATGTGGTCGATCCGGAGGGCCGTTTACACGAGATGCTCGACGCGACGCCGGGCACTGTCTATCTGATCAGACCGGACGGTCATGTGCTCGCCCGCTGGCGCAACGGCAGCGCGGCGAACGTGCAAAGCGCCGTGACAGCCTGTCTGACGAACTGACGCAAGAGGAGTCCCAACCATGACCGATAGCGAACTCGACCTCGTCTACACGACACTCTGCAAGACACTGACCGCTGAAGGTGAAGCGCAAGCACCCCTGTACCTGGCACGCCTTGCGCTGCTATCCATGACGGAACTCGGCGATGTGCAGCGCGCGTTGTCGTTGATCGACGCGGCGAAGCTGCCGCAATCTTCCGCGGTGGTTGTGTAATGCGGCGGGAGTATGGCGTAACGCCAATGAAGTAAGACATAGGGGGCGAAAAAAAACCGCACCGCAGAAAATGCGGGGCGGTTTCTTTTCGTCGCAACGTTCACTGTTTCGGATACAAGCCCAACGTGCTCGCATGCAGGCGCGCGAGTCCGAGCAACGCGTCCGTGTACGGTGTCGATACATCGGTAAGCTGCCCAAGTTCACGTACTGCGGCCACCAGCGCGTCGAGTTCGACCGCCTTGCCTGCTTGCACGTCCTGCAGCATCGAGGTTTTCATCGCGCCGAGCTTGAGCGTGACCTCGTGGCGGTCGGCCGGCGCCTGCTCGATCGGAATACCGAAGCGTGCGCCGATCTCCTTCGCCTCCAGCATGATGCTTGTGACGAAATTGCGCACCAGTTCGTCGCTGAGTATCCGGTCGGTGGTTGCACCGGTGAAGGCGCTGATCGGATTCATCGTCATGTTGCCCCACAGCTTGTACCAGACGTCGCGCTGAATCTGCTCCGACATCGACGCGTTGAAGCCGGCCGCGGCCAGCGTGGCCGTGAGCGCCTTGACGCGTTCGCTCGCTTGCCCCGACGCCTCGCCGACGATCAGCCCATTGCCCTGATGATGCTTGATGACGCCAGGCGAGTCGACCAGACAACTGGCATGCACCACACAGCCCACCGTCTGCGCGGTCGGAATCGCAGCGGCGATCGCGCCACCGGGATCGATCGACTTCAAGCGCTTGCCGGCGAAATCACGGCCGAGCCCGTTGCAGAACCACCATGGCACGCCGTTCATCGCTGTGAGCACAATCGTCTGCGAATTCAGCAGCGGCGCGATATGCGCGGCTACCGACGCCATCGCCGGGCCTTTGACCGCCACCACGACGAGGTCCTGCACGCCAAAATCCGCCGGCTGTTCGCTCGCATTCACCTCCATGGTATGCGTCACGCCGCCTTCGATCAGACGCAAGCCGTACTGCTGCAACGCGCTGAGCGTCGCGCCGCGCGCCACCACGCTCACGTCGTGGCCGGCCTGCGCGAGCTTCACTCCCATCCAGCCGCCGATTGCGCCTGCACCGTAGATTCCTACTTTCATCGCTTCAATCCTTGCGTAAATCCTTGCGTTAATTCCTGGGTGAATCTTCGACTCAATGTTCGCATCGATCCTCGCATCAATCCTTGTAGCTCGCGTCGATGCGATCCACGCGCCGCACCAGCGCGTCGAACACATCCTCACCCGCGCCGTGACGCGGGTCGAACTGCAGCGAATCACGTGAGCAGCGGATCGCCACCTCTTCCGGCACCGGCCGCGCGCGGCCCATCGAAAACGTGGCCATCTGGATTTCGCACGCGCGGTTGAGCGTCCACAGAATAGCGAAAGTCTGCGGCACCGTGTGGCCCCATGCAAGCAGGCCATGGTTGCGCAAAATCACCGCCTGCTTGTTGCCGATATGTTCGAGCAGGCGCGGGCCCTCTTCCGCATGCACCGTGATGCCTTCGAAGTCGTGATACGCGATGCGGTCGTGCAACTGCGCGCTATAGAAGTTGGTTTGCTCCAAACCGCCTTCGAGACATGCCACCGCGACGCCGGCCGTGGTGTGCGTGTGCATCACGCAGTGCGCATCGGCTAAGCCTTCATGAATCGCCGCATGCACGACAAAACCTGCGGGATTCACCGGATACGGCGAGTTATCGAGCACGCGCCCTTGCGCGTCGATCTTCACGAGATTGCTCGCCGTCACTTCGCTGTAGTGCAGACCGAATGGATTGATCAGGAACTGGCGCTCGCTGCCGCTCACGCTCACCGGCACGCGCAACGTGATGTGGTTGTAGATCATCTCGGTCCAACCGAGCATATCGAAGATGCGATAGCACGCGGCCAGTTGCACGCGCGCCTGCCATTCGTCGGGATGCATCGCGGCGCGCTTCGGCGGGGTCGCGTGTTGCATTTCAAGAGTCGTCATCGGGGTCTCCGTTGTTATCGTTTGCTATCTTTATGTTCGGCCGTTACGGGTAACAGCCGTTATGCGCCCGCCACCACCGCCGCGATCGACGACGCCACATAGTCAGCGTTGCGTGCATTCAAGCCGGCGACGCACATGCGTCCCGAACGCAGCACATACACGGCGTATTCACTGCGCAAACGCTCGACCTGCGCTTCGCTCAGGCCCGTGTACGTGAACATGCCGCGCTGCGCGACGTAACGCGCT